>NZ_CP015109.1:2409357-2743714 GCF_002082015.1 Sporosarcina ureae
TTTTGCCTGAGCGCTCTATGGCGGTCGCAATGCGCTCAATGAAGCTGGTCGAGCGCGGTCACGTTCGGATTCGCTCAATAAAGTGGCCCAAGCGCTCTATCCCAGTCGGGTTCCGCTCAATCAAGCCAGCCAAACGCTCTATAGCCGTCGCTACCCGCTCAATCCATCTTCGCGAGCGCTCTATGTGTTGTCTAAAACACTGTATCAACCCGCGCCATCTCATCTCGCTCAATGAACTAACTTAAACGCTCTATGGGTCACGCTGTCCGCTCTATATAACGCCACAAGCGCTCTATCTCAGTCGAATTCCGCTCAATCAAGCCAGCCGAACGCTCTATAACCATCGCTATCCGCTCAATCGCACCCGCTGTCCGTCCAATGAAGCAAGTCGATGGGCCAACCGCGGTCACGTTCGAATCCGCTCAATAAAGTGGCCCAAGCGCTCTGTCCCAGTCGAGATCCGCTCAATCAAGCAAGCCAAACGCTCTATAGCCATCGCAATCCGCTCAATCAGCCCAGCCAATCGCTCAATCGCACCCGCTATACGCTCAATCAACCCACCCCAACTACCCACCCAACCACCCAACCCCCTACCGCACACCAATCAAAAAAGGTTGTCTTTTCACCCCCCGTACAGTAAGCTGTAATCAAACGCACTAAGACATACCCCAATTGAATAAGATAGACAAAAATGGAGCCCTTTCTTTACGAAAGGAGCTCCATCTAATTTGATAGCGATACTTTATTTAATTTCGATGTGCTCGGCGGGCATCGGCATGCCGATGAAGTGACCTTGCATAGCATCGATGCCCATTTCTTTCAGCAACTCAAATTGTTGTTCATTGCTAACGCCTTCTGCAATGGTATATAAGTTAATTTTTTTGGAAAGTTGGATCAGTCCTTCGATCAATTTCTGCGTCTTCGGATTGCTCAACAACGTATCGATAAAGACGCGGTCTATTTTGACGCTGGAGATCGGCAAGTGTTGCAAGTAGCGCAACGATGCGTATCCTGATCCGAAATCATCGAGAGTGAACTGAAAACCGAGGTTTTGTAGTTCGGACATTTGTGCCAGCACGGATTGTTCTTCTTCCGCTTTAAGCGCGAATTTCTCGGTGAATTCAAGTTGCACTTTATCTGCCGGGCAACCGGTTTGATTCAAGATGGAGATTAATCGGTCTTTCCATTGTGGATTCAAAGATTCACGAATAGAAGAGTTGATGGAAATATTCATTTCATTCCCTGCACGATGCCATTTCGTTACGAACGTCATCGCCTCTTCGGCCACATATGCACCGACTTCTTCAATCAAACCATTTTCTTCTGCAATCGGAATTAATTCGTCAGGGCTGATGACGCCAAGGTCTTCATCTTCCCAACGAACGAGTGCTTCGTAGCAAGTGATTTTCTCGCTGGCCACATCGTATTGTGGCTGATACGCTACATGCAATGAATTGCGATCAAGCGCCGTTAGCATCTTGCGATCAATTTCCAAACGTCGATTCAGAATTTTATGGGACTCAGCAGACAGTGAAGCAATCCGTCCACCACCTTGACTAATGACATCATTTGCGGCAGTCATCGCGACTTTGTATAGTTGCGAATAGGTTTTCTGGTCTTCAGGGAAACGGACAATCCCGCCACTGATCGAAATGGTTTGCGCATTGTGGCTGAGGTAGATTGGCTGTTGCTTTAAGAAATCATAGAAACCTTGAATATACCAATCACCGAAAGCTGTCAGTACAACAAAGCTATTCGTATCGATCCGCGCAATCGGATTATCCTGGAAGTAGCGTTTTAATCGGTTGGTGAATTCTTGAATAAGCTGCGTCTCAGATTCTTGGGATTGCAGCTCTTTCATAGTGAAGTAATGATCAATCGTCAAATAGACAAATGAAAAATGGCTAGCATTTGCGATGGATTCATTTACTACTTGTTCTAGCTTGTGACGGCTCATAAGTCCGGTTTCTACATCAATGAATGCAATGTCTCCTAAGCGTTCTTGCAAGCGAACATCTTCTGTGATATCTAGTTCTAGGAAGAACACAGATTGCAGTTCTCCGAAATCGGAGAGGGTAGGGACAGCGAGTGTATTTACAAAAAAGGAATCACCTTTACGAGTCATTTTTTCTATTTTACCCGCCCATGTTTTTCCGGACAGCAAACAGTCCCAAATGGAGTTCGCTATTTCTTGGCTTTCAGGTTGATCTGAAAACATTTGCCAGAAAGATTTGCCTAAGATGCGCTTAGGAGTCCAACCACTGACAGTTAGGTAATTTTGGTTAGCATAGGTGATTAGACCATCGCCATCCGTATGTGTAACTAATTGGTATTTACTTAGACTATCGACTAATGTCTGATGTTTGCTAGTCTCTGGTAACGGAATTGTGTGCATATAGGTACTCCTTTCCAATTCTACTATATAACTATTATAAATGAAGTTTCAGTGTTGTCCATGTCTCATATGTGAATTTTATACTATATGACTAAAAAGACAAGAAATTAGTAAGGGGTGATCAATCATGTTGCGATTAAAAGGAATTATGATGATTATTATCGGTTCGATCTTATGGGGCGCTACGGGGCCTATGATGGAGTGGATTTTGGACCATAGTGAAATGTCTGTTTCGATGATGTTAATCCTTCGTTTGTCGATCGCGGGTGGCGCGTTGCTCTTATTATTGAAAGCAAAAGGCATACAGGTAGGTCGTCCTATGAGACAAAAGTTGTGGTTACGTAAAATGTTGATGTTCGGTGTCGTCGGAATGCTCGGTGTACAATTCGGCTTCGTCCAAACCATCGCACATAGTGACGCAGTGGTGGCTACATTATTCCAATTCGTTGCACCGGTTTACATTATCATTCTGCTTTCAATTTTACAAAGATCCTTCCCACCAGGTAGCCAAGTGATCGGTATGATCGTTGCGTTATTCGGTTTGATTTTACTTTTAACAAACGGTTCATTCTCGAGTATTTCATTGGGGACGACCGCAATTGTGTGGGGTGTGATTGTAGGATTTGCCTTTACATTCTACACATTATATCCCGTAGTTCTTATGGCGGAGTGGGGAGTATTACTCGTCGTCGGCTGGGGAATGTTCATTGGCGGTATGACTTTATTCGTCATCAATTTGCCGATGTTCTTCATGAATCTTGGTGCTTTGCTTGACGGTCCAGCGATGGGTATGTTGTTACTCGTCACTATTATGGGAACGCTCGCCTTCATCATGTTCTTGCAAAGTATGAATTATATTTCACCCGTTGAAACGAGTGTGCTGTCTAGCTTCGAACCGCTTACGGCGATGATCGTTTCCGTTTTCTGGCTAGGTCAGGCAATGGGTGTCTGGCAAATAAGTGGCGCAGCGATCATGCTGGTAGGGGTTGTCTGGTTATCTATCGGAGGTAATCGCAAGAAGGAAAGCGCTCCGTTCCCTGATTCTATTCAAGAGTACGACCATAGCGAGGTATAGCTTTTCGCCTGTACACACTGTATTCCTATATGACATAATGAAAGGAAAGACAGCAAGTAAAGGGTGTAAGAAATGAAAACGGTTTTCCGCTATGCACTACCTTATAAATGGCCAATGTTCATCGCCATTCTACTCATGTTACTTGAACTATCGGTCGAATTAATACAGCCATTGCTGATCGGTAGAATTATAGATGAAGGAATAATGAAAGAAGACTTGAACACCGTGTTGATATGGGGGAGTGTCATGATGGCACTCGCCTTTATCGCGTTATTTACAGGCGTCGTCAATTCCTATTTCGCTGCACATGCCGCGCAAAGTTTCGGCTATGATCTCAGACAGGCTTTGTTTCAGCGCGTCCAGACGTTTTCACTAGCGGCATTTTTACGCTTTCCGACGTCAAGTCTCATTACACGTTTGACAAATGATGTGACGCTTGCCCAAACTGCGTTGTTCATGGGGTTACGAATTATGGCTCGCGCGCCGTTGATGGCACTCGGCAGTCTGATTATGGCATTCGTCGTCAGTCCGAAACTTGCGGTATTCTTACTAATCGGTGCACCGTTCCTAGCTGTATTCCTCGTTGGCATGGCACGCAAAGGTATACGTTTATTCGGGCAAGTACAACGCCGTTTGGACGGTGTCAATCGACTCGTACAAGAAAATTTACAAGCGGTTCGTCTCATAAAAGCCTATTTACGAGGTGTTTTTGAAACGAACCGTTTTTCCAAAGCGGCAAGTGCGCTGAAAAAAGATAGTATCCATGCGATGCGTTTAATGGAATTAATTTTACCCGTGTTATTGTTCATCATGAACGTCAGTTTCATGGCAGTGCTCTGGTTCGGTGCAGATGAAGTCCGCAACTCCAATATGCCTGTCGGGGACGTTGTAGCGGTCATCAACTACACGATGAGAATGACAAGCGCTTTTTCCATGTTCTCCTTTTTGATTGTTATTTTCTCGCGCGCAAAAGCGTCTTCTGATCGAATGGAAGAGTTGCTAGTTGCCGATGATGATCTTGAACAGCTGGAGATAGCTACCGATCGTCACCAAGGTGCAGCTTCCGTTCGGTTTGAACATGTATCATTCCGTTATCCAGGAACGACTGCAGACGTGCTACGAGACGTGTCGTTTGAAGTGCTTGCAGGGGAGAAACTCGTCATTATGGGGGCTACCGGTTCAGGTAAGTCCACAATGCTTCAACTACTCCCGCGCATGTTCACAGCGACGGAAGGTACGGTGTGGGTGGATGGCAAAAACCTAGCAGACTGGCCGCTTGATACATTACGGAACATGATCGGCTATGTGCCGCAACAATCGATGCTCTTTACAGGTTCCATCGCTGAAAATCTATCGTGGGGCAAGCCGAATGCCACTACGAATGAAATCGAAGAGGCCGCTAAAAAAGCACAAATTCATTCATCTGTCATGAATTTTACCGATGGCTATGCAACACGAGTCGGGCAGCGCGGCGTGAATTTATCGGGTGGTCAAAAACAACGTCTATCGATTGCTCGCGCATTGATCCGTAAACCTTCTTTACTGATTTTGGATGATAGTACGAGCGCGCTCGATGTCAAAACCGAATCGTCATTATGGGACGCATTGCAGGAAGAAGATACAACGATGCTGATCGTCACGCAAAAAATTCAAACCGCTCAAATAGCTGATGCGATTTTATTAGTTTCAGAGGGTGAGGTCGTAGGCTATGGTACGCATGAAGAGTTACTTCAAACGTCTGCCTTCTATCGGGAAATTGCGGAATCGCAACAGAATGGGGGAGTGGCATGATGCGAAAACCTTTCGGCTATGAACCTATTATCCAAAAACAAGACCTATCAAAAGCAGAGCGCAAAAAAGTTCAAAAAGCGGGAGATTGGAAATCTGTCCTCGCACGCATTTGGCGTTTGATCGACCAACAACGAGGGTTACTGATTACAGTGTTGACACTCGTTTTCATCAGTTCAGCCCTAGCGCTAATCGGCCCATTGATGATCGGGAATATGATCGACCATTTCATTATTCCGAAAAAAGTGGACGGGCTCAGTATGCAAATTGGTTTATTATTGCTTGTGTATGCAGGCTTTTCCTTGTCTACCTATTTCCAAAACTACTGGATGGTCGGCATCGCACAACAAACAGTCTATCGTCTACGCACGCAATTATTTGGCCATCTCCAGAAGTTGCCGATCCGATTTTTCGATAAACGACAGCACGGTGAATTGATGAGCCGCGTGACGAACGATATTGAGAATGTCAGTCAAACGCTAAATTCCTCATTAATCCAAGTTTTTTCCAGTGTGCTGACGCTCGTCGGTACTCTATCGATTATGCTGTATCTCAGTCCGTTATTGACGTTGCTCACTATGATCATCGTCCCTGTCATGTTCATTGCTATGCGCTGGATCACTCGACGCACAGGGATATTATTTAAAGAACAACAGCGCGCAATTGGTGAATTAAATGGCATGATTGAAGAAACGGTTTCGGGTCAGCGAGTCGTCAAAGCATTCTCACAGGAACAGAATGTTATGGAAGAGTTCGCGCGAAAAAGCGAACGCCTACGGACAGCAGGTTTCTGGGCACAGACGTATTCAGGTTTCATTCCGAAAGTCATGAACACGCTCAATAATATGTCGTTCGCGATCGTCGCAGGAGTAGGCGGACTGCTGGCGGTGACAGGAACTGGCGGCGTAACGGTCGGAACGATTGTTATTTTCAGTGAGTACGCCAGACAATTTACGCGACCATTAAATGATTTGGCTAATCAATTCAATACCGTCCTCTCCGCCATCGCAGGAGCAGAGCGAGTATTTGCTATTCTGGACGAGCCGGTGGAAAAAGATGAAGCAACGAAGCAAATCGAAACAGTACATGGCGATGTCGAGTTCCGCCATGTGACGTTTGGCTATGATGAGGAAGCGATTATTAAGAACCTTAGCTTTCGTGTTCGATCAGGTGAAACTGCGGCTTTTGTTGGTGCAACAGGAGCAGGGAAGACGACGATCATGCAATTGCTATCACGTTTTTATGAAGTAGATAGCGGTCAAATTCTGCTCGACGGCATCCCGATCAATGAACTGCCACGCCATACGGTACGTAGTCAAATGGCCTTCGTCTTGCAAGATCCGTTCTTGTTCGAAGCGACAGTGCGCGAAAACATTCGCTACGGTCGACTCGACGCAACGGACGAAGAAGTAGAAAAAGCCGCCAAAAAGGCCAACGCCCACAGCTTCATCTGCAAACTACCGTCAGGCTATGACACGGTATTAACGGCAGGTGGCGAAGAGATATCACAAGGACAAAAACAACTATTATCTATCGCTCGAGCACTAGTGGCGGATCCGACCTTGCTGTTACTCGACGAAGCGACGAGCAGCATCGATACCGTGACAGAGCTCGCGATTCAAGAAGCGTTGGAGCGTCTCATGGAAGGACGAACAAGCTTCGTCATCGCCCACCGTTTGAACACCATTAGACAAGCAGACAAAATCTTCGTACTGGCAAATGGCGAGCTACTCGAATCCGGCAGTCACGAAGAACTGCTGGAACGAAAAGGCGTGTTTTACGGGATGCTGCATAATGAAGAGTAACGACAAAACATCCTAACGTATGGATCTATGAAATTGAATAATGGCAACATGAACAAGCATCGCGCGTAGCGGTGCTTGTTATTTTTGACTAAACATAATCGAAACGCCTCTTGGGATTTTATGTATACCTGTAGTATAGTAACTGAAAGAGTGGAATCAGAAAGTCTAAGCACAGTCACTTTACCTGTAAGTATTCAAGTAGGTTGAACATTTTCACACTGTATGGACGTATAAATAGTAGAAGATTCATTTCATAAAAGGAGGGATTTGTGTGAGAAGGTTCATTTATTACTTCGGATGGACAATGGGTATAGGAATGATTATGTATGTAGGCGCTACCTATCAGTTCCAGTTGAAACAAGAATATATGAAAAACTATAATGCACGATCGTTTGTGTTATTTTCAACAATATTTCCTATTGGCATTGGAATGCTACTCAAATTGCCAAATCTTCTAATCGAAATGAAAGAGAATAAACAATGGACCTTTGATTGGGCTACATTCATAGGGATTGGGTTGCCGTCTCTTGCTGTATGTTCTATGGGCGTATTACTATTTACGCCAGTAGGAGAGAGTATGTTTCCATTCGTCCCGGAAATAATTTATCCCGGTAATTCACCAATTCAAACAATAGCTGGTGTGGTATTTGGGTTTATTCTGTTGGATAGTGTAAAGAAATAATGAATGGGATGTAAATTAATCAGTGTAGTTGTTGAAGAATTGTTGTGCTTAAAGCGGTCCATATGGTTAAGTTAAACATATCGAAATGGTGCACATTATAAAATCTTAATTTACGGATTTTCAAACTACAATTAAGGAGGTTGTATATGATCAAGCAAAAAAGCGTGACTGGATTATTAACTTATCTTTTAGTTAGTATCGTTGCGATGTTTTTTCTTTATCTTATTGGTCTATCGATTTTATCGACAAATCCGGCCGAATTAGAGCAATTGAGTAGAATGACGGGAATTTCAGTATCACTTGAAATCTTAGCCTTACTCGCTGTAATTCCCAATTTCATCATCATCATAATAGCTCTTGTCGTGGGATTTTTCACAGCTCATAAAGTTGGTTTGAAATCTGTGGTTATTCACCCTCATGCTAGGGTAAAGTCAAAATCAGATTGGATAAATGGTATTAAACTAGCTATAATACTAGGTTCGGTTGCAGCTGTCGTTATGATTGGATTCGATTATATTTTTCAACCGTTCTTACCGGATAGCTTAGTTGAAACATTACAACCGTATACAGCACTACACTTCATATCGGCTTTACTCTACGGAGGGGTTGTTGAGGAACTAATCATGCGTTTTGGTGTGATGAGCTTGTTGGTTTTTATTCTCGGGAAAGTATTTAATCGAAAATCGGAAAAACCTGCTAATTGGATCTTTATCCTTGCTATATTCATTAGCGCATTAATGTTTGCGTTCGGTCACTATAGCGCAACCGCACATATGACGGAAATGACCGCATTCATTTGGTTCCGAATGATTCTGCTGAATGGTATAGGTGGCTTGTTCTTTGGTTGGATTTATTGGAAGCACAATCTAGAGCTTGCAATGCTTGCGCATATGTTTGCACATATTGTCATGAATTTATTACTGTTGATTATCTATTTTTCGTTATAAGGCAATCAACATCGCTGTTCTTACTTTGGTAATGTCAACTGTAGTAATAAGTAACTTAGGTGGAATAATGATATTCTGCGAATGGAAACGTTAACTGAACAACCATTACGCGCCAAACGGACCAAATAGTGTAACTTGCCTAACCATAAACCGTCTAACCTCACAAGGAGATGAAGGCATAATGAAATTGAAATTCATGTATTTTGCATTAGCATTATTTTCAATAATGCTTATTATGGGTTGTTCAAATAAGTCAGTGATAGAAAACTCAAATGACACAGATAGCTATGAAGATGCTAAAGCCGCAGCATGGGGATTTTTAAAAGAAGAAGGTTGGCAGGACCAAGCAAAAGATGACTTTCAAAATGCGAAAGTGAAAGAGGTAATTATTAATAATAAATATGTATTATTAGATAAAGCGTATGATGGAAAAGAAGTGTTAAGCGTTTCTTTTGAAGATGTAGATAATGCTGTAACTGGAACAACTTTAATCCTTGTTGATCCGAATACAAATAAAGTAATTGGCTATATGCCAACAGAATAATGCAACTAATGGCAAGCAATCGGGGGCTGTTCTTAAGAAGGATTGCTACCAATTCAGTAATAGGGCCAAATCATTGTATAAACTTTGATAATTTAATTTAAGAATTTATGATATTGAGGTGATGAAGTGATGAGTAATGATGATTTTACTTTATCAAATATCTTTCGCAAGTTTATCGAAGATGAAATAATGGACATCGAAACATTTAAACTTATCTACGATTTTGTAGCATTAGACAACTTTCGCCAAGGCGAATATGAAGGCAATATGTTTGTTATTAGAAAGATAAATACGAATCATATACAGTTAGAAGATGAAGTAGCGACAGAGAATACTTCCATTCCAGTTGTATATACATACAGAAAAGGGAAGTTTTTATCTCTTTTACAATCATATCAGCCAAGCTCGTAAACTCTGCAATTGGGCGCGATTGTTATACAAGAGATTGCGTCTGTACTGCAATCGGGCCATTTTGCAAAAAAACAGTAATTAAGATTGTTTGAAAGGATTGGGGGGTTAACCATTTTCCTTGTAGTTATTATCATTTTATTGCTTGTTATGTCCTTATTGTTCAGTGGAAATGTCCTGTATAATAAATGGGTGAAAACATTGGTAACATTCTATTATCTTATTATTACTTTCGTATTCATCTATGGTTATCATCATATTCACGAGAAATACAATATGTATGACGGACCTGTTATACCAGAGGGCTGGGACGTGAATAGGAATTGGGCTTACGGGTTTAGTTTTGCTTTTATCATTCCAATCGCGATTCTTTTTTTATACGCAATAATTCAAAAAATAAAGCCGATGGAAAAAGATCGTTGGACTTATTTTATAAAAGCTATATTGCTTAGTGTAATAGTATTGTTTATTTTATTTAGTATTTTTAATCTTGCATATGGTTTGAGTCCTTGAGTTAGTTTACTAGCCGTGGTTAATTTAACGGCTAGTAAACTAAACAGCCGCTGCGCACCAAACGGGCCAGTTTTTTAGAAATGTTATTAGGATTGGAGTTGATTGTTTTGGATAATGAACAATCCTCAAAATTAGATAAATGGAGAGATAAATACGCAGCTTTGGTTACTGCATTCAGTTGTTTAATTGGTGTAATCAATGGTTGGGGTAATAATTGGGCTTTTACAGGTTTTTTAGGGTTAGGCGTTTTAGTCTGTGGAACAATTGGTTTCTTTGATTTAAAGCGGGTCATCTATAATAAAAATAGATGATCTTGCTTTTTCTCACTTCAACCATCAGTTGATTTTCTTTAACATCATTATGTCGTAATAGGGCCAGATTCATCAATAGGAACTAAAATATATTTTAATTAAAGAGGGAAGAATGAATAAATGAAAATTGCAGACTATTTAAGTGAAAAGTTCCCGACTGTAGCATTAGTCCCTAGTGTATATTATCAATGGGATATTGGCATTCACTTTTCACTAGGCGAAGGAATCTATCAATTCAAGGAAAATGATGAACTCAATTTAGAAAGGTTCAGTACATCATATAAACAAACACTGACAATTTTTAACGAGCTATTCGATAAAAATGATGACTTGTTTCTTGTTACGAATAACTATAAGTCGAAAAAACAGAGGCAAACAACAAAATTAAAGGTATATCAGCCAAACTTAAGGGATAAAAAAAATTTAAAGAAACTTCAACTTAAAACATTTCCTTATCCATTTGAAGAAGAAGAGAAAGAAGATTATGAGATGCAACAGTTTTCCTTACAGTGCAAAGTAAGCGATATAAAATTGGAGGGATTACTAAAAGCCTCACTAAATGAAGATTTTCCACCAATGAAACCGAGATTTGGATGTGATTCTGTTCACTATCCTGATGTTTTCTTTGTGAATACTACGAAAGATATTATATTTTTTGTATATGATGACCGTGGATGTGAGGTGATCGCACGGACAGCTGAAAAATTACGTCCCCTTTATGAAAAATATTATGGTTGGGTAGATGAAGTCGACCGAGAAAGGATAGAAAAAGGATTAGGAATGTGAGTGTCCAATAAATCCAAGAAAACAAGAAGAATCAAATTGGTTTCACCTATTCTAGAATAGGGCGCGTTTATTGAGGAAGCTTCTCTGAAGTCGGTTAGTTGATCGGAGCGGAAGCCGGCGACTCCGGGAGGATCAGTGGGACAGGTGAAACACCCGTCGAAGCGAAGCGAAGAGGTGTGGTTCACCGCCCACCCTCCGGAACGCGTCCGGCTGCAGCGCAGATCAATGGTTTTCGACCACTAAGTCATTATCGGGTGCGATTCTTAAATAAGGATTGTACCCTTTTTATAAAATGGGCCTTTAAGAAAGGTTGTTGTGATATGGATAAACTAAAAAGGTTTGATGATGTCCCTGCAGGTGAAAGTATTAGTTATGAACACTTTGTATTTTACTTGGAACAAGGTAGGGAAATTGAATTTGTTTATCAGAAGCAAGAATATTTTATTTCACATTCTTTAGAAGGAAGAGCTATGTGGATTGGTCAAAAAAGGGTAAGCGAGTATTTTGGTGACCTTAATCAATATATAATTGATTATGTGAAAATAGAGGGAATTCTTTTAGCGGATCTAATTAAACGAAAAGAAATCAAGATTACTACTGTTTTTTAGTAAAAGGTTGTAGTCTTTAATCTTCGTTAAAATGGCGAAAATGTTATATATCTTCTATTTAAATCACGTTATAACTTTGACAAAAAGCATGCAAAAAACCGCTAATTCAAATAAGAATTAACGGTCTGCTTCATTCTGCATTTTGTACCAGTAAATCGAACAGGTTACTCACCCCGTATAAATAGCTGATTCCCTGTTATTACTTCTTCTCATCAATATGCAGAGTCTTGTCGTCTGTAAACTTTACATCTAACTCAAACTCATCATACGTATCAAGACCGTACCACTGTAGAATGCGATCAATCGCTTCTTCTTTAGTAGTACCACTATCAATCAAAATCTCCATAAACATCTTATGCATATCGTCAATTGCTTCATTTCCTTCGAGATTCACTTCTTGGAACTCGTTGACATACTCTGCATCATCAGGCTTTACATCTTCATAATCTGTTTCGATTTTCTGGCCGTCTTTCTTGATCGTCAAATCGAAATCGGTGAAGCCATAGCCGTCACCCGTGTTGATTGTGCTACCTTCACCCTCGTCTTCAATACTAACCGCAGCGTCATTGTCCGGTGCCTCGTCTTTCGATGAGCAACCTCCTAGAAGTAAAATAGATGAAACCCCAACCATAGATAGTATTCTCATTAATGACATAAGCGCCACCCTTTCTAAAGTGTATACTACCTATATTATCACCGTAAAACAGCAACCTTAAACAAATAACGATCTCTTTGTAGATAGAAAAGTAAAGTGAATGGGAAATTAATGGTATTTGCGCTCTAAGATGGAACCGAGCATTTGTCGAATCGGTAAAACTTGTCCGCTTGGTAATCGAACTTTTCCATGATAATAGCCGACATGTTGGGTAATCGACATCTTCCTGACGAGATAGTGATCAAGCGTCTGGCATTGAAAGAATGGTTTAAACGTCAATTGGATATCATCTGAAAATTTTGTTTGAATTTTCCAAGCACTTTTCGGGTCTTCTTTATCGCTCTTGAATACTACATCCTCATGAAATTTATGCAACGTACCTTCCACAAAGACCGCATTTTCCGTTAGTCCCGTACCATCCGTCCAACGGCCGCCAAAATTCAAGCCGATTCGTTTTCCGCTTGTACGTTGAGAGGCCATTGCCCAGTCCCAATTCGTTCGGCCATTCCACACGCCACGACCATAATCATAGACCGCGAAACTGTAATAAGGATTGAAATCATAGCGTCGATCTCCAACGCGAACATATCCGCCAGTCGGCATAATCGAGTGCTTGGAAGTAAAGTGGAATGAATCTCGACTTTTCGGAATGACGACGTTCAAAGATTCATCTTTTTCGGGATGTATAATATGCAAATCTGCATGCAATACTTCATTATCAAAATCAGGAATGAGAATTGACAAATGCGTTTCGCCTTGCATGTGGACGAGTTGAATCGTTATATCGTCATGTACGAATTTAATACTTTCAAGTGCCTCCTCAGGCATTTTAACGCGTCTGCCAAAAGGGAGGGAAACATGTTTTTCATAGAAACGTTGGGTCTCGTAGTTGAGTATGTAAATTAGACAAATAACTTTATGATCTAGGTGTACAATTGAAGTAGTTAATAAAACGTCTTCCCCGTAAATGCACCAATTGTTCCAGCGCTTTTTTTTCCTGAAATGTCCTCTTAGATTGCTTCTCACTATAGGGTTGCGTGCGTATCCTATTGATTCGGGATTCAAAAGCCCCTTGGAGTCACACAGAGACACAGCTTCAGTCAACTCTTTTTCTTCATGCTGCATACCATTAACCACCTTTCTTGCCTATTGTCTTTTAAACGAACAGTTGATATACTCTATATTGTATCAGATATGAGGGGCATTAGCTCAGCTGGGAGAGCGTTGCGCTGGCAGTGCAAAGGTCAGGGGTTCGAGCCCCCTATGCTCCATTAAAACGATAGCGACAGTTCTTGAGTAAATCTTCAAGAACTGTCGCTTTTTCTATTCAGAATAATACAAGTCTACGTATATTCCCCTCTATCGTTCACAATGAAACTATTTACTATTGTATAATTATTCATTATGTCGTATATTAAAAATATAGAAAATAATCGTTATAAGACCTCGTCCAATATATGTAGTATACAAGCAAACGTATACATATACTTATAGACAGGCGTCAGTAGGTAACTTATAATTGTATTAATTTAGAATATTTATACTGGTAGAGAGAGAAGGGGAAATGTATGAAGAAGATGTTTACAGCACTATTACTAATCCTAGTATTGGTCGTCGCTGGATGTAGTAGTAACGATGGAGGAGCTGGCTCAACAGAGAAGTCCACGTTAAAGAATATTAAAGACAACAAGAAATTGGTGATCGGAATTGCACCAGGTTATTTCCCTTTCGAAATGAAAAGCATTGACGGCGGATTTGTCGGCTACGATATCGATCTAGCAAATGCGGTAGGGGAAGCGCTAAATACAGAAGTAGAATTTAAACAATTCGTATTTGACGGCTTAGGACCGGCTTTGCAAATAGGTGAAGTAGATATGGTCATCGCAGGGATGACGATTCGTGGAGACCGTGCGCTATCCATTAGCATGTCGAATCCTTACTATAAAACAGGTCAGGCAATCATGGTGCCAGCTGCCAATAAAGGTATCAAATCATGGGAAGAGCTTGATGTTAAAGGGAATAAAATTGCTGTAGGAATCGGAACTACGGGCGCGTTACTTGCGAAGTCTCAGTTCAAAAATGCGGAAGTCGTAGATTTTGAAGATTTCCCGTTAGCAGCTACAACAATGGGCTCAGGGCAGGCGGATGCAGTCGTCTATGATGAACCTGCTATTGCTGTATGGCGCTTGGAGCACGAAGGGGAAGTTCATCAGCTCGAAGGTTTGCTGTCAGCTGAAAACTTAGGAATTGCAGTAAAGAAAAATGACTTTGAAACGATACAATGGTTGAATTCATTTTTGCATAGCTATGTGGATAGCCCGGAAGAATTGGAATCCAGAAGTCGCTGGTTTGAGGAAAGCGACTGGCTAGATAAGGTTTCGGGAGAATAATATGGGTGGCTATGAATATGACTTCAGTGTAATATCGCAAAATATGGATATCTTTATTGAAGGGGCGCTGAAAACACTCGAAATTTCAGCGATCGCATTATTGCTGGCTATTCCGATGGGTATTATCATCGGAATGGGTCGGATTTCCCGCAATAGATTCATCCGTATTCTTTCCTCAGCCTATGTAGAAGTCATGCGCGGCGTGCCGTTGCTAGTACTATTGATTTGGATTTTCTTTGTACTCGGTCAATTTTTGAAACTCGGTTCCTATTGGGCGTCGATTATCGGTCTAGCTGTCTTTACCGCAGCATTCATTGCAGAAATCGTTCGTTCAGGCATACAAGGTGTGCCAAGAGGTCAGATGGAAGCGGCTCGTTCGTCAGGTATGACCTACTGGCAGGCTATGCGTTTGATCGTCTTGCCACAAGCATTCCGACGAGTTTTACCGCCACTTGCTTCACAATTCATCATGCTAATTAAAGATTCCTCTTTGATTTCGGTCATCGGTGCGACGGAATTGACGTTGAACGCGAAGAACCTCGTTGCCACTAGTATGCGTTCCATTGAAGTATGGACATTCATAGGTTTCGTTTACTTTGCCATGACGTTCACGTTATCCATGATCATTCGTGCGATCGAACAAAAGTTATTAGCGAGAGAAAATTCATGAAGCTCGATGTGAAGGAGTGCCAGATATGATTTCTATAAAACATGTGAATAAAACATTCGGTATGAACCAAGTGCTGACAGATGTCACGCTTGAAGTACCCAAGTCAAACGTTGTGGCCATCATAGGCCCAAGTGGAGCAGGGAAGTCCACATTAATTCGCACGATCAATGCGCTCGAGCCGATCGATAACGGAGAAATTGTAGTAGACGGAGTTTCCATCCACGATAAAAAAGTGAATATCAATAAAGCACGTTCTGAAATTGGATTCGTATTCCAAAGCTTTAATCTCTATCCTTTTCTCACGGCATTGCAAAACGTTACACTTGCGCCGATCAATGTCAAAGGACTAAGTAAAAGTGCGGCGGAAGAGCGAGGAAAGGAATTGCTGACTTCACTCGGACTAGGTGATAAATTTGACGCGTATCCGAACCGGTTATCGGGCGGTCAGCAACAACGTGTAGCAATAGCACGTGCGCTTGCGATGGATCCGCAAGTCATGCTTTTCGATGAGCCGACTTCTGCACTTGATCCTGAGATGGTCACGGAAGTGCTGGATGCGATTCGTAAACTCGCGGAAAGCGGTATGACGATGGTCGTTGTGACGCATGAAATGGGCTTCGCCAAAGAAATTTGTGACGAGATCATCTTTATGGCGGACGGCAAAGTCGTGGAACAAGCAACACCAGCCAAGTTCTTTACGAGTCCTGATTCTGAACGCGCCCAAAACTTTTTATCGAAAGTGCTACATCACTAATTGAATGTCCCTCGTTGTCATATGATATGGCAAGGAGGGATTTTTTTGTACAATCGACAAGCGGCAGTGGACTATGCAGATAAATGGTGGAATAGCAGAAACCCTGCCTTTCAAAGTTTTGAAGATGACTGTACGAATTACATTTCACAATGTCTGTTGGCAGGCGGTGCACCGATGCATGGGGCACCGAACCGCGAAAAGGGCTGGTGGATGCATAAAGGTACATGGAGCTTCAGTTTCACCGTCGCTCACTCGATGCGCTGGTACTTGGCAACTTCTACGAAAGGCTTGACTGCCACTCAAGTAAAAACTCCACAAGAATTACAGATTGGGGATATCATTACGTACGACTTCCATGGGGATGGCCGCTTCGACCATACGACCATCGTAACTGCCAAGGACGGGGATAACCCCCTCGTCAATGCTCATACGTATGACGCGTATCATCGCACATGGGACTATAAGGACTCTTACGCTTATTCGCCGAATGCGAAGTATATCTTCTTCAAAATTCATGATCATTTCTCATAATTGTCCAGTTCTGCATCAAAGTGTTTCTCTTAGCCTCTAGCAACAGACTACCAAGTTAGGGTATAATGAAAAACAGATACTTAGTGCAAAGGAGAAGGTTGAGTGTGAATGAACAAGCATTATCGGTAAGAGAGGCCATCGTCACACGGCGCTCTATCAAGAATTTTAACGGACAACCGATCGAACCAGAGATCATTCCCGAAATTATAGAAGATGCCGTTTGGGCGCCAAACCACGGAAACCGTAATCCTTGGCGATTGATCGTAGCAACAGGCGAACAGTATGAAGAGCTTTTGGACGTCTTAAAGGAGTTCGGTGTAGCTAATTGGAAACAGCTTTCTGACGAGGATCTCGAAAAACAAATGAAGAAGTTCTCGACTGCCAGTGCAGCTGTTTTCGTCATCGTCCCTGAAGATGTACGCCAAAAAGAGCGGCTAGAAGATTACGCAGCAGCCAGCATACTGATTCAGAATATCCAATTGCTTGCTTGGGATAAAGGGGTGGGGACTTGCTGGAAAACACCGCCATTCATCGACAACCCAAAATTCCGCGAGCGTCTAGGCATAGAGGCAGGCGAGCGCATCATCAGCATGTTGCAATTCGGCTATTTCGACACATCACCAAAAGCTCCACCGCGTAAGCCAGTAGAGGAAATCATCACGTACTTTGGCAGTAGCGAGGACGAAGAAGAGGAAGCTTAAGAATCGAGAAGTATCGTTCTTCATAATGGAATGAAATAAAAAACAGGCTACCCCCTTTGTGGAGTAGCCTGTTTTTTGTATGTGTGAAGAGGGAGGAGTGCTCGTAATTTGTCGCGAGGAGCTCTATTGGGCGTCGCGAGCGCTCAATGTAACCCCGCGTAAGCTCTATTCGGCTGTGTAAGCGCTCAATGTAATTCCGCATGCGCTCTATTCGACCACGTAAGCGCTCAATGTAATTCCGCATGCGCTCTATTCGGCCACGTAAGCGCTCAAAGCAATGCCGCAAGTGCTCTATCAGTCCACGCAAACGCTCAAAGCAATCTCGCGAGCGCTCTATTCAGCCGCGTAAGCGCTCAATGCAACGCCGCATGCGCTCTATCAGGCCATTCAAGCACTCAATACAATCCCGCATGCGCTCTATTCAGCCACACAAACGCTCAATGTAATCCCACGATCGCTCTATACAGCCACACAAGCGCTCAAAGCAAACCCGCGACCGCTCTATAAGTCCACACAACCGCTCTACCCAGCACCACAACCGCTCAACACACCCACAAAACCGCTCATAAATTCACCAATCACAATCCAAGTTTTTCAATCTCTCCATAATAACTACTGATGACACGCAGTCCTTTATCGAAATTCTCCAAGTGGAAGTGTTCATTCGGTGCGTGGAAGTTTTCTGTATCCAGTCCGAAGCCCATCAAGACGACTGGGATGTTCAGGATTTCATCGAACGCAGCAACGATTGGTATGGAGCCACCACCTCGTGTGTAGACGGTAGGTACGCCATATACTTGTTCGTATGCTCTGCCTGCTGCTTGAATCACTTCGTGGTCGTATGGCGTTAGGTAAGGTTTCCCTTTATCAAACTCCGTCACCGTTACTTCACAGCCGACCGGTTCGTGTTTCGCAATGTGCGCGCGTAGTTTTCCGACGATTTCATCCGGTTCTTGATCAGGGACTAGTCGGCACGTGATTTTCGCGCCTGCTTCGGAAGGGAGGACGGTCTTGATGCCTTCTCCTGAAAATCCACCGAATACGCCGTTGATCTCGAGTGTTGGACGAGCCCATGTGCGTTCTGTATACGTATAACCTGGTTCGCCAGTAAGTTCTTTGACGCCGACTTCTTTTTTCACTGCTTCCTTATCGAAATCAAGAGCTGCCCAACCTGCGCGCTCTTCTTCAGTAAGATCACGAACTTGATCGTAGAATCCATCGATTGCGATAGTTCCTTCGGCATCACGGAATGAAGCGAGAATTTCGACAAGTGCGTGGATCGGGTTTTGTACGCCGCCACCGTATAGTCCGGAATGCAAGTCGCCTTTGGGACCTTTCACATCGATTTGTACGCCAGCTAATCCGCGCAGTCCGTAGCAAATGGCCGGCTGTCCAGGCCCGTACATGCCTGTATCAGAAATGACGATGAAGTCCGCTGCTAGCTTGTCTTGATTATTTCGGATATATTCCTCTAGGCTCGGGCTGCCAATTTCCTCTTCCCCTTCAATAATAAGCTTGACGTTAACAGGGAGTTTGCCTTCGACATTCATGAGAGCCTCGATCGCTTTACTGTGCATAAACACTTGCCCTTTATCATCGCTTGCTCCGCGTGCATATAATTTATTATCACGGATTGTTGCTTCAAATGGAGGTGTTTCCCATAAGTGAAGCGGATCAACGGGTTGCACATCGTAGTGGCCGTAGATCAGGATGGTTGGTTGACCTTCAGCATGCAACCAGTCTGCATACACAACGGATTGTCCAGCCGTTTTTTCAATTGACACGTTCTCCAAGCCGATATTTTCGAATTCATTCGACAGCCATTCCGCTGCTTTTTGCATATCCGGTTGATGTTCCGAAAGTGCGCTGATGCTTGGAATTGCCAGGAAGTTCGTTAATTCTTCCAAGTGGCGGTCACGGTTGTTTGTGAAATATTGGTCCAATGATTGTGATGAAGTCATGGTAAACCCTCTTTTCTTTAGATATTTTATATTTCACAGTATAGCAGAGAATCATGATGCATTAAGGTTTAGACACTTATGGATGAGGGAACCGAATGATAAAAGTATACGTCCTACCTGTATGTAGTATTAACAATTCAGTTTATATATATGATATACTTACGCAATAAGAAAAAGTGGATTCATGGCAATCACACATGATGAATGATGACAAATAAATGGGGAATCGTTGGAGGAGACGCAATTGTTTATTGCACTGGGACTATGTTTGATTTTGTCCTTCTTTTTATCGGGAAGTGAAACAGCTCTAACCGCTATCAACCGGATGAAAGTTCAGTTGCGTGCGGATCAAGGAGATAGTAAATCGATAAAATTACGAAAATTACTTTCCAAGCCGGACCGTATGATTACGGCCATTTTGATTGGGAATAATATTGTGAATATTTTGATGCCGACGATTGTGACAATGATTGCAATCGATAAAGGATTGAATATTGGATTACTGACAGGGATCTTAACGGTTGTTTTGATTATATTCGGAGAAGTATTGCCGAAAACGATTGCTGCAACATTTGCAGATCGTATCGCGTATATTGTAGCGCCACCTATTTCGGTGCTCGTGAAGTTATTGATACCATTGACGTTAGTTCTGTCATTGTTTACCAATTTCTTCGTGCGCTTGATTTCTAAAGGAACGGTGACGGAAGCAACTTTGACGAAAGAAGATGTGCGTTCGATGGTGGACATTGCGTCTACAGAAGGTACTTTCGGTCAAGATGAATCCATTCGTTTAAAGGGTATGCTAGATTTTCGCGATAAAGATGTAAGCGATGTAATGGAAACACACCGTACCGATATTATTTCACTGTCGTTAGATTCAACGTATGAAGATGTACGTGACGTCGTATTGCAGTATTTCTATACTCGCTATCCAGTATATGAAGAGAGTATCGACAAAATAGTCGGCATTTTTTATTCAAAAATGATAATCGAGTGGTCGATGTTTCCCGAGCGGTCGTTTGCGGATGTCATTGATCGCCAACCTTTGTTCGTCGTGCAGACAGCAAGTGTAGAACTTGTATTTAAACGTATGCTAACACAAAAGAAACATATGGCGATTGTGTTAGATGAATACGGGGGGACACTAGGGATCGTGACACAGGAAGATATTATTGAAGAAATGATTGGGCAGGATATAGAGGACGAAACAGATGTCGAGGAAGAGTCGATGGTCTTCGAAAAAGAAGACAATCATTTAGTCTGTCAAGGACGTTTGGAGATTGAAGACGTGATTGAACTACTCGACATAGAGTTACCGACTGATCATGAGACCATCGGTGGATTTGTTTTTCAGGAAGTAGGGCATATTCCAGAAGAAGGCGAAAGGTTCAGTTATAATTCGCTGTTGTTTGAGATTGAAGAAATGGATCGAACGAGGATTTTGCGCTTAAAGATTACTAAGCAAGAACCAAAAGAAGAGGCCATTGAAGCGTAAGATATGTCAAGTAACCTTACACAATTGTAAGGTTACTGAAAGAGAAAGCGATAGTTCGTAATGTGTTTGTCGGTGATAATAAGGGTACCAGTTATAAAACGGAGGCTACTTATTATGAAAAACGACTTAAACGCATTATACGAAGAATATGGACGCTATATATATCACTTATGTCTTAAATTGACTCGCAATAAAGAAGAAGCAGAAGATCTCATGCAGGACGTATGGGTGAAAGTAGTGCGCTACAGAGGTGAAATGAGTGAAGTCAACCGCATGAAAGCTTGGTTGACGACGATTTGTATGAACACATTCCGCGACCGTTATAGAAAAAATGTACGTCACAGTCAATACGTGATGAATCAACCTGATACATTAGACGTTCCGATCTTAGATTTGGTTCCCAGTAATGCGAAAACTCCTGCTGAGTTGATAGAGCAGAATGATATTTCTGATCTTGTGCAGCAGAAAATCGGTGAGTTGGACGGTATTTACCGGAAGACGATCGAGTATTTCTATGTGAATCAGTATTCGTTAGTAGAGATCGCAGGGTTGATGAGTGTGTCGATCGGTACTGTGAAGTCTCGCTTGTTCCGCGCGAAGAAGTATCTGAAGGAGTTACTCGTACAAGACGAAGCAGCCCACGAATATGTAATGGCCTAAGCTCACATTTGCTGTGAGCTTTTTTTATGGATCAATAAGAGGTTAAGTTCTAGAGTATGGATAGTTACTGAGTACAAGGGGATTGAGGCTCCAGCCATGCTCGCAGGAAAGCGTCCCCTCCGAAGCGCAAATATCCAACCTAACAGCATTTCTAGACTTACAAAAAACAACCTCCATCAGCTATACACCCGATGGAGGTTGTTCGTGTTAATTTGTTGCTTCAGCAAGTTGCTTATTCAAATCTGCGAGGCGCTCTTCCATTCTAGAAAGACGCTTTTCCGCGTTTTCGATCATCTTCACATGACCGGTCGACTCCAACTTCTCCATATCACCCTGCAAGCTGATGTAATCCATCTTCAGCTCCGCGATCTCTTGCTCTAACTGATCCTTTGTCATAAGGGAAAACTCCTATCATATGTTTTCCTTTAGTGTAACATATTCTGTCTTGTGCGTTTAGGATACTCCAGCAAATAACGGATCGCTTCAAGCACTGTTTCGTTACTCGCCCCGACATCAATCTGCAACTGCTTTTTGATTGCGCGTTCTTTACGTGCGTCATGCAGCAGCGGTTCCATAATTGCGTTCAATAAGTTCGACTGGGTCACTTTGCGACCGAGGCCGAGGTGGGTAAAACCATTTTTTTCAGTCGGAAATCCGAGGGTTGATTCGAACTCGTTTTGTGCAAGTACAATACAAGGAACACCGATAACAGCTACTTCATATGGTGTATAACCAGCATCGCACAGAACCATATCAGCTTTTGAAAACAGCTCAGCACGGTTGTCCGGGGCGTGGACGACTTTTGTGTTTGGTCGGCTCAATGCCATCATTTGAATTTCACTAACGTCATGTTTATAATTCGGTCCGAGTAGTACTGTGACGGACAAAGGAATTTGCAGTTGCTTTAAATGTCGCAACGCCCGGAACGTGAGGTTGCCTGGATCCTCATCACCGAATGAAATGACGAGTTGCGAGGAAGAGGATGAAGACTTTCTCTTTAAACCAGCATGCCGAAGTGATTGCAGTGATGCATCGACCATGAATGTCTGAGGCCCCACGATATAGTGCTCGGCTTGTAGTTCTTGAGTTTCTGGATACAGCGTCTGGATCACCCAGTCCGCTAATTGCCCACCATCACCAAAATCATCAAAATGTAGAATGCTAGGTACTAGTTCATGAATTTTGGTCATTTCTTCTTTATGGCTTGGACCACTGTCTCGAATTAAAAGATCAGGTTGAAGTGTACGTATTAATTTACTAAATGAGGAAGGACCGATGACTTTATGGCATGTGAAATGTTCACTTGGGACTGGTGTTTCTTGGTCGTATAAAAAGATGACTTGTGCTTCATTTTTTAGTGTGTTTGCCAGTAGTAAAGCACGTCGTAAAGGATAACTTCCTTTACCTTCTGTTATGGAAAGAAAAATCACGATTGTTTTTTGGACTTGTTTTTCGATTGGAACCACCCTTTCTGAACCTGCTCGTTCCTCTTACCCTATGAAAAACGAGAATAGTTTATTACAATGGGATGGAAGCAGTTCAGAAAGGCTTGAAAGAGGGAAGGAGGCGACCTACCTAATGTTCAATTCATTGCTTATGGATTTGATGTTGGTCGTGTTAATTGGCGTAGCGTCGCAATGGATAGCATGGCGGACGAGGATGCCAGCGATTGTCGTAATGGCAATTGCAGGGCTAGTAGTTGGACCGATTTTCGGTTTGATCAATCCACAGCAATCAATGGGCGAGTTATATTCACCCATTATTACATTCGCAGTAGCTATCATACTATTTGAAGGCAGTTTGAACCTTGATTTTAAAGAAATTAAAGGGTTTGGACGTCCCGTTGCAAGAATCGTAACGTTCGGTGCGTTTATCGCATGGATTGCAGGTTCACTTGCAGCTCACTATATCGCAGGATTGTCGTGGGAAGTGGCATTCATCATTGGTGGATTGTTTATCGTCACAGGTCCTACTGTAATCTTGCCTTTACTTCGACAAGCAAGGTTAAAACCTCGTGCCGCCGCCATATTGAAGTGGGAAGGCATTGTCGTCGATCCGTTCGGCGCATTGCTAGCGGTATTTGCATTTGAAGTTATCAGGTTCCTCAATAGTGAAGTAACGGCCAAAGCGATGTTGCTGTTCGTTGGTGCTTCGCTGTTCTCCGTATTTCTTGGATGGGGAACGAGCCGAATTTTGGGTACAGCATTTGAAAAAGGCTGGGTACCGGAGTATTTGAAAGCTCCGATTTTATTCGGCCTCGTGTTATTTGTCTTTGTATTATCTGATGAAATTATGCACGAAACGGGTCTGTTGGCGGTCACCGCGATGGGGATGACGATGGCGAATATGCATTTGACTACGTTAGAAGATATTCGCAACTTTAAGGAGAATATTTCGGTATTGCTCATCTCAGGAATTTTCGTCATGTTGACGGCGTCCTTGAATCCGCATGTTTTAATTGAAATTTTGAACCCGAAAATTATTCTGTATGTACTCGCGATGCTATTTGTCGTCAGACCGCTTTCTATATGGATATCAACAATCGGTACAGATTTGACGAATCGTGAAAAAACACTCATCGGTTGGATTGCGCCACGAGGAATTGTGGCACTGACCGTATCGGGTTATTTCGCGACCATATTGCTAGAGAATGGCTATAAAGACGCGGAGCTTCTAACCGCTTTGACTTTCGCGCTCGTATTTGCGACCGTCGTCGTTCATGGTTTTTCAATTGGTTGGCTAGCAAAGAAACTCAATTTGGCCACGCCGGAAGAATCAGGTGTAGTCCTGATCGGAAGTACAAGGTTTGTAGCGGAGCTTGCGAATAATATTCGTAACGTGGGCCATAGAGTGTTAGTCGTGGAAGATTCATGGGGCGGTCTGTCCAATGCGCGAAAACTTAGCGTTCCAACATACAGGGGAGATATTTTGTCCGAGCATACGGGCTATCATTTAGACTTGACGCCATATCGTTATATTTTAGCGATGACTAAGACGGATTCCTATAACTCGCACGTATGCGCCGATTTCACGCCGGACCTAGGACGTGACCTATTGTTCCAGACAACGACGCATAAACGAAGCGCAGGTCAAGAATTTAACCTGGCGACAGGACAATTCTTGTTCACACCGAATTTATCCATCCACGAATTAGATGATCGTATGAACCAAGGGCATGTATTCCGTAAGACGTTGCTGACGAAACAATACAGCTACACGCAATACTTACGCGAGCGTGATGACCGATCGGTGTTGTTGTACATCATACGGGCGAATGGGGAAATGGAGTTTTACACAGCAGAAAAAGAACTAAAAGCACAAACAGGAGACACCATCGTAGCGCTTTCGACGTTGAATAAAACAATCGAACGAACGATTGACCGACTCGAAGAAAAGAACGGCAAAGCGACGATGCCAAAAGAAGTCGTCGAGACAAAGTTCTTAGAAGATCCATCAAATGAAAAACCAGCAATTCCAGGTGAAACTCCGCCGAAGATCATGAAAGATTGAGTGACATGAAATGTAAGGTGGAGCACGCGTGTCAAGTGACATTGATCGGTGTTCATTAATGGTAAAATTGTATTGTTTCTATATGTGAACTCGGCAAGCCCTTGAACTTAACTCGGTTCAAGGGCTTTACTAATTCACGTACTGTCTACAGTGGAAGATCTATCACCTTCCATCCTATACACTCTGTCAAGCAACGAGAAGCGTTGTTTGATCACATAAAAAAAGGGCATCTATAGTACACATATTCTCGCATTAACACTAGTAAATTCCACCCGCCTTGCCTATCCATACAGTATGAAAAGGGTACCCAGTGGGTAAAATGAAATTACCAACCTAAGCGAATCCAATCTTTTGATGGATTGGCAGTTCACACGCTATTGCGTAAACTAGTTATACTAGATACACGTATCGAACATTCTATTCGGAGGTGGGTACCATGAATGCTGTATTAGGGTTTGCGAGCGCTGCCGAACAACTACAGCGGTATGACGCAGTCCGTAGAAAGAATACCGAGAACGCCTATGAACGCCAAACAGAATTCCGTGAACTAGCGCAAAAGACCAAAGACGACCTAGTTGCATTGCTGCGCGGAAACTTACCACCGATTGAGAAGTCCGGAGAAACGCAACAAGACTTCCAAAAGCTTGGTGCAGGCCAGGTAAAGAATATTTCGATTCCGCTCGGCAATAACTTGGATGAAACGATTGATCTCTTGCGTGAAGTCCGCAAAGAGGCATACTCTGAATCGCCGCCAACAATAGCGGATTATCAACTAGCCAGTAATGCATCAGCAAAAATAAACCAAGCAGAACTACAATTAGCGTTACATAACCGCGCCAAAATGATCCGTAATCAAATGGGCATAGTCGATAGTACCGTTGCAACTAACGGACCGAGCCGTATGCAACAGCAATATAGCCATGCATTTTCCATCTATCAAGTCCAACATCAAGCGAGGATGAGGCAATACGAAATGGATCAGCCACAAATGAATGTCAGCATCTAATCTACTTCATTTGAAAACGAAGCCCGTTTTGCTGGAACCCAGTGAATGGGCTTTTTTGATGATATATATTCTATTAGCTTTCTATCCAAACGAAGAGAAAGGAAGTCCTACATATGTCTAAAAAGAACAAATTACCGAAAACCAACGCGATTCGTATCATCGAGAGCGAGCAGATTCCGTATGAAATCCATAGCTATCAAACAGACGATGGACATAATGACGGTATTTCGGTTGCGAATAAAACGAATGAACCGGTCTCTACCGTCTATAAAACGCTTGTCGCCATGGCGAGCAAGACGGATTTACTCGTTTTTATCATTCCTGTCTCCGATGAGCTAGACTTGAAAAAAGCAGCGAAAACGGCAGGCTTTAAAAAAGTTGAAATGCTTCCGATGAAGGAATTAACGAAAGAAACAGGCTATGTCCGTGGCGGATGTTCACCGATTGGTATGAAACGGGAGTTACCGACATTCATTGACCAACAAGCAGAAGCGCTTGACTTTTTGTATGTCAGTGCGGGTAAAGTTGGTTTGCAAATGAAATTGGCCCCACAAGATTTGGCACATGTCGCAAAAGCACAATTTAGCGATCTCGTAAAGTAAGACCATAGCAACTCTGTTGATTTCTGTTACAATGAATCAATAAAGACATTGATAAACAGAAGAAAGAAGAATGTATATGCGTAATTTATTAGCTTGGCGATGGATATTTTTCATCGGAGGAATGATGATCATGTCGCTTGGCATCTCATTGATGATTAAAGGACAGCGGCTTGGCATAGCTCCGTGGGACGTGCTCCATCTCGGGTTGTATCAAAACTTCGGATTAACGATAGGATCATGGAGTATACTATCCGGTTTTGTTATCATTTCAGTGACGTCGATTATTTTGAAAGAATGGCCGAGAGTAGGCACTTGGCTTAATATGTTGGTCATCGGCTTATTTATCGACTTTTTCAACTGGCTCATACCCGATGTTTCTTCATTGGCTGTGCAAATTATTTGTTTCATCATCGGTGTATTTGTCCTATCTTATGGTGTAGGAATATACGTATCTCCAAATCTTGGTGCTGGACCTCGTGACAGTTTGATGTTGTTGTTTGTCGAAAAGTTTGGCTGGAGCCTTCGATTGGTTCGGACCACGATTGAAGCTATTGCGACACTGATCGGTTTCTTACTTGGTGGACCTGTAGGGATCGGTACAGTAGTTGTCGTGTTATTTTCTGGGCAAATCATTCAAATTGCCTTACCGCAATGCAAGAAACTGTTATTGAAAATCACTCAGCAAACGGACGAAAAAGTTTTATTACACTATAAAGGAGCATAAGCCTACTCGGCTGTGCTTTTTTTATTTGCCTATACATATAATGAAATGAAGAAAGAAAGGGTGGTCAATATATACGGACATATTACAGATTACATGGGGACGGCTTATACAGGACAAGGCGTGCAGCATAAGTATGAAGAGTTGCTAGCGGAATCAAAGAAAACGATATTTTTGAAGTGTTTACCAACGCATTCTTTATCGCAAGTGCTCAATGACTTAGTAGTCTATTTTGTCAACAAGGGCTATAGTGTCGATAAATTTATGAACCCTGGCCATGTGGATAAGACCGATGCGCTTTTCGTGACAGAACTGGAACTTCTCATTTTGCAGGCATCCCATCCGGTTTCATTCGAGCCAACAGATCTAGGCAAACGCCAAAAAGTCTTTTCTTTCTATGACGTCTATCATCAAGATCAGCTACTTGGACAGCATAACGAAGTGAGTGTTTTGTCGACAGAAGAGAAAACACACATCGGTCAGGCGTTGAAAGAATTGAAGAACGCAAAAGCGATTCATGACGAATGGGAAGCAGTGAATATCGCACGCATGGATTGGCCCCGCCACGAAGAGATTACGGAAGAATTAAAGCGAGAAATATTCGGGACGATTGAGTTGACGAAGACAGCTCACGTTTCGCATCGCATAGTTGGCTCATTGTCTGCTGGAAGCGCGCATGACTTTATCCCATCTATCACGAAACATGCGAAACGTCGTTTTCTGATCAAGGGATTACCGGGCACAGGTAAGTCGACGATGATGCGTGCGCTAGGAGACGAAGCACAGCGCCGAGGGCTAGATGTGCTGTATGGTTGGTGCGGATTGGATGCGAAAAGTATCGACTTAGTCCTGTTTCCGGAGTTGTCTGTGTGCTTGTTTGATTCGACGCAACCCCATGCCTATGATGCAGAAAGTCCGCGCGATGAGTTAGTAGACATCGTGCCGTTATGCGCAGAAGATGACGATGCAGAAAAGCAAATCGATGAGATACGACACCGTTATCGAGCGGTGATTGGAGAAGCGGGCAAGCAGATGCAAGCCGCTGTGCAAGCACAAAACAGCGCAAGAATCCAAATGGATCGTGCGTTAAACGTGGAAGTATTTGAGAAAAAGGTACAGGATCTCTATGCCTTTATTCATGCATTTGAAGAGGAGTAATCTCATATAAGATACAAAAAAAACCGCAAATTTGCGGTTTTTTACTTGAATTCATGAATATAAAAGGCTTCGTTATACAACCAGTCAAGTGCATCCTTGTCGTTGGCAGCCCACCGTTTTTCCATATCGGGCAGCATCCAAACTGTCTGGGAGGCGTGTGCGCGTAATGCGGCAATCTTTTTATCTGCTACGTTGGGTGTGTGATGCGCAACATGCGGTTCACCCAATTGATTCAACGTGTCATTATCGAATGCTTTCATATACAGCACCGGTCGATCAGCTTCCGGCATGCGACTCATCGCTTCAATCACAGCTACGCCTGTTGCGTTGTGGTCGGGATGAACAGCAAGTGTCGGGTGGAATGAAATGACTAACGAAGGGTGTAATTCTTCAATGAGGTCAGTCATCATGTTAACCAGTTTCTCGGGATCTTCAAATTCTATCGTTTTGTCTCGAAGTCCCATCATTCGTAAATCTGTCAATCCCATCGCATCACATGCGCCTAGCAACTCTTGTTTCCGGATTTGCGGTAAGGTTTCGCGGTTAGCGAAAGGAGGATTTCCGAGATTTCGGCCCATTTCACCAAGTGTCAAGCAAGCATACGTAACGGGAACGCCCATTTCAATATATTGTGCAATCGTGCCGGCCGTGCCGAAAGATTCATCGTCTGGATGAGGGAATACAACGAGTACGTGTCGTTCTTTTTGCAACATCAAAAAATCTCCCTTCTTAATAAGCAAATGGCGTTTCACTGATTTCAAGCGCTACCGCTAGTTTTCCATCAGGTCCAAGTCCCGCCATTAGTAAACGATCATGTTCATCGAGTGTATAGTGTGTAATTCCTTGAGCGTAAATCCAACCACTCGGCAATTTCAAACCGATGCGGTGAGGGGATTCGCCCGCCACTTTTCCAAGTTCATAGCGGATGACGACATTACGAATAAACGCGCCCGCATTAAAAAATCCTTCTTGGAAATGAGAAGCATACGATCCATTTGTTGTTTCCAAATGTATGTAGACATCTTTATTGGCAAAGGAGTCTAGTAACTCCTGTAAATGGTTCACGTCAACAGTTTCCATACTCATCCTCCTAAATCTTGCAGTCATTTCGCTGCAATCTTCCTATTTAGTATTATATAGATATTGTAGTTTGAATGCGATTAGACGGCTCACAAAAAAAGCCAGGAATACACCTGACTTGTAAGCATTCATTATACTTCTTGCAACTCAACCCGTGGCGCGTCGAACTGACTTTTCGCACCATGCATGACAGGTCCTACATACTCATTGAGCTTCCAGCCGTGCGCAATGGCCGCTGTGACAAACTGCTTTGCTTCAATGACCGCGTCCTTGATCGACAATCCATTCGCTAAATTTGCCGTAATCGCCGCTGCAAACGTACAGCCCGCGCCATGATTATGATACGTATCAGATCTTTCGGATTTCAGTAACGTAAACGTTGATCCATCGTAAAATAAATCCACCGCTTTTTCGTGAACGAGTTGTTTACCGCCTTTGATTACCACATTACGCGCACCAAGTTCATGGATTTTCTGTGCGGCCACTTTCATATCCTCAATGGTCTTTGGTGTTTTCATAGAAGCTAATTGTCCTGCTTCGAATAAATTCGGTGTGACGATTTCTGCTTTTGGCACGAGATATGTAATCATCGCATCCGTGTTCCCAGGATTCAATACTTCATCTTCACCTTTACACACCATGACAGGGTCGATGACGACATGATCTAAACCAGATTCATCAATGGCTTGACCTGCTGTCTGAATGACTTCTTCTGTGCTCAACATGCCTGTCTTGATCGCGTCGATTCCAGTGGATAATGCAGTTTTCAATTGTGCTTTCACGACATCGATTGGCAAAGAATAGACATTATGCGACCAATTCTGATCGGGATCCATTGTGACAATTACGGTCACTGCTGTCATGCCATACGTACCGTGTTCTTGAAAAGTTTTCAAGTCTGCCTGAATACCAGCACCACCTGATGTATCCGAGCCTGCAATCGTCAAAGTTTTCTTCAATGACATAATCAAACGTCTCCTTCGCTTACTAAATTTTCATGTTACTTATAGTATACAACTAATTGTCGAAATACAAACAATTCGGGTATGATGAAAGTCTAGAAAGCTTGTCACGTGAATAGGGCTTACCTATGAAACCTATTATTTGAAGGAACGTATAAATAGAAACAGAGCGTTTGATGAAACGAGAGGATGTGAGCCATGAGTAAGCATAATTCGTCTAAGATAGGGAAGAAGGAAAAGACGGAGGCTGATGCGCAAGCAGCCGTGACATTCGCTGGATGTAAAAAGATCAAACGAAAGCGCAAGGGAGGAATTCTCGAACTCGCCTTTACTTTATGGTCATCGTGGAGAAAAGCCTATATTTTATTACCTTACTATTGGTCGCTGCACTTATTATCCTGCCGATCGCAGGCTTTTATTGAATGCAACTAGGCTCTACTTTTTCAGAACAAAAAACAGCTTTTGTCGAGCGGGTACAAGAGCTACAGCAACTGACAACGGCGGAAGCGTATACGAAAGTGCTCGTCAAACGCACCGACAATAAATTATTTGGTCAAAGCATCAGCGTTAATTTTCCTGGAACGAAGCGGAATTTATTAGTTGTCATGCCAGGCTCGATCAAAGCCGGAATTGACCTAAGTAAAATCACCGAGCAGGACGTACTGGAATCTGCAGAACAGAATGTAGTAAAAACGCTGAAAGATATGTTCTCATTCGCAGGCTATCGACTGGATATTGAATTTAAGGAGTGATGCAAATGGTAGCAAAGTTTCGTAATGACTGGGACCGCATACTACAAGATGAATTCAACAAACCATATTATCAAGAACTGCGCACGTTCCTACACGAAGAATACACAAATCATGTCATCTATCCACAAATGGCTGATATATGGACGGCATTTGAACTGACGCCTTTTCAAGATGTTAAGGTCGTGGTTTTGGGCCAAGATCCGTATCATGGACCGAACCAAGCGCATGGCATGAGTTTTTCAGTTCAGCCTGGCGTTAAAATACCGCCAAGTTTACGCAATGTCTTCAAAGAGCTATCATCGGATATTGGAATCGATGTCCCGACTGAAGGGATGTTGACAGGATGGGCCGAACAAGGTGTATTATTATTGAATACTGTGCTGACTGTGCGTGAAGGAGCAGCAGCGTCGCATCGCGGAAAAGGCTGGGAACGCTTTACGGACGAAGTCATTCGTAAACTGTCGTTGCGTAGCACACCCATTGTCTTCATTTTATGGGGGAAGCATGCGCAAGAAAAAACGGCATTGATCAATCGCAGGCGTCATGCGATTATTGAGTCACCACATCCGAGTCCATTCAGTGCCTCGAGAGGATTCTTTGGCAGTAAGCCATTTACGAAAGCGAATAATTATTTACGAGAGTGGGGAAGAGAGCCGATTGATTGGGCGAAAACCATCAAGTGAATAAGTAGAAAGGAAGTGTGACGATGGCTGTCAATTGCTTCGACTGTATCTTCTTTTATACCACATGGGATCCCGCCAGTCCGCGGGGCTGCAAGGCATATGGATTCAAAACGAAAATGTTGCCATCTATAGTAGTAAAACGCTCCTCAGGTATGGAGTGTATGAAGTTTGAACCGAAGAAGGGGATGAAAATGAGATGATCACAGTTGCACAATTGCTTGGAGAAATCGAGCAACAAGTTCGCTTGGCGAAACAAACACAGAATGAAGCGGCACAAAGAGAAGCCATTTATGCTGTACGAACGTTATGTAACCTGATGCTCGGTGAAGAAAGGCCGTCTGCACCGTCGATTCCACAACCCATGCAAATGAGCTCTGTCCATGCGACACCCATTACGTCGCTGAACGAGCAACCATTACAAGAGGCGGATGCCAATGGGGAATCATTGTTTGATTTTTAATGCGCCACAAACCGTTCAAACACCTGTCCTTTTTACGTGTTTGAATATGATAGACTGGAAACAGGTGGACAAGATTCGTTAGAAAGAAGGAATAATCATGCCGTTTTTTATTATCGCAGGAGCTATTAACGCCGCGATCGCAGTTGCATTTGGGGCGTTTGGTGCACACGCATTGAAAGATCGTCTGTCTGAACATTACTTAGCCGTCTGGGAAACCGCGGTCCAATACCAGATGTTCCATGCAATTGCCTTGCTCGCTATCGGTATTTTAATGAGTAGTACATTGCTTGGGCCGTCTACACAACTTTCATGGGCTGGCTATTTGATTCTGGCTGGTATTATTATTTTCTCCGGAAGCTTGTACGTGCTTAGCTTGTCTGGAATCGGAATACTTGGCGCCATCACACCTATCGGCGGTGTAGCATTCATCGCTGGTTGGATCATGTTAATCATTGCCGCTGTGAAATTTGGAAGATAACATAGGAAAACCGCTCACATATGATGAGCGGTTTTTTTCTTATGGCGTTTGGTCGAAATAATTTAATTCCTCAGGGAACTCTGCATAGTCGAAGTAAATCATAGGGAATAAATAGCGACGTCCTGTATTCGCTTCGCTGAGGATGACGTGGTCGCGTCCTGCAGCTTCCACCATACCCGCGACAGATTTCGTGTTCTTGCCTGCATCTACCGCATGTTCGAATGAAAAGTGAAAGACGCCAGGTTTTCCTCTGTTAAGTCGTAAAATATTCTCGATGTACGACTGCTCTCTAAAAGGCGTAGTGGGTGCGTTCCCCTGTACATTCGGTTGGGGCGGTACCATTTGTTGGGGTGGTACCATTTGTTGCTGGGCATAGCCGGGATTCCAATAATATTGAACCATTTCAACATCCTCTCCAGATCTGTTAGTTTTACTCGCGGGCAGTCTTGTTGGGCGCGGGGAAGTGCGTTGCGTTTTGAAGTCGTCTGTGTGAGACTAGCAAGCGCTTTCGTTCCCTTTTATTTATCGCAATGACAGCTAAAGCAAAACCCCCTTGGTTGTATCTTATGTTGGAGGGGTGGTGGGTATGAATGAAGTTTTTTGGAGAGGGAGTTTGAGGCACGGGGGAGGAGTTACCGTTACGCTGCGTTCCAGGCGGACGCGTTCGGGAGGGCCCGCGATGACCCAACTAGTTCGCTGGCGTAAAGATATGCTCCGCTTTTGCGAATAAAAGCGGAGCGTTAAAAGCATGCACTTTTATAGGTTGCATTTGAGTAAGCCATGCCCTCCGGAAAGCGTCCCCAGCTTCCGCTTCAACTCCGAACCGCTAGCCCTATTCTTCCCTTTTCATCGCAACAAAAAAAGCCGCGAAGTGTTTCATTCGCGGCTTCCATCATACGTATTAAACTTCGAAAAATGCTGCGCGCTTGTCGGCGTCTAAAATCGTACCGACGAAGAACGAGCCAAATACGCCGTAGCGTGCGCTGACTTCGTCAAAACGCATTTCATAAATGAGCTTCTTAAACTGTAACATGTCATCAGAGAACAGTGTGACGCCCCATTCGTAATCATCCAAACCGATAGAGCCTGAAATGATTTGCTTTACTTTACCTGCATATCCGCGGCCGATCATACCGTGGCTACGCATTAACCCTTTACGGTCGTCCATGTCGAGCATGTACCAGTTGTCTTCGCCTTCACGCTTCTTGTCCATTGGATAGAAACAAACGTATTGACTACGTGGTAGTTCAGGATACAAACGTCCGCGTATATATGGATTCTGATATGGATCTTCGTCAGATTCACCTGCTAGGTAATTCGATAACTCGACTACCGACACATAAGAATACGCTGGGATCGTATAATCCGCAATCGTTAATTTATTGAATTCTGCTTCTAGTTGCTGAAGTTCATCCATTGTAGGGCGTAATGTCATTAGCATGAAGTCTGCCTTTTGACCAACTACTGTATAAAACGCATGACTGCCTGTTTTAGCATCATCCGCCTCTTGCATACGCTCTAAAAATGTTAGAAATTCATTGACTGCTGCCTGGCGCTCTTCTTTTGAAATCAGTTTCCAAGAAGCCCAGTCCATCGTGCGAAAATCGTGAAGTACATACCAACCGTCTAATGTAATAGCTGCTTCGTTCACTTGAATTCAATCTCCTTTTAAATCAAAGTAGTTTCTATTTCAAGTGTATCATAACGGACTTTATTCGTTAAGGGATAAGGTACGACCCACGATACGTACTATAAAAATGAATGGACAAGTTACAGTTATCAGAAAACTTCGGAATACATGATGTATTAATTGGGCTTTTCAGGTATGATGAATAGGAAAATATAACAAAGGGTGGGAATTACATATGGCAGATCTTTTTGAAAGTATCCGTAAAACGTTGGAAGGTAAAGGAAAGACGATTGTTTTACCTGAAGGGGAAGACGTGAGAGTACTTGAAGCGGCTGTACATCTTCAACAAGAAGGGATTATTACACCGGTTTTATTAGGGAATGAAGAAGCGGTACATCAGGCAGCAAAAGATGGCGGCTTTGATATTTCGGAAATGAAGTTGATTGATCCTGAAAACGCTTCCTACTTTGAAGAACTGGCAGAAAAATTCGTTGAACGTCGTGCAGGAAAAGCGACAATTGAGCAGGCTCGTGAACAATTGAAAGATGTAAACTATTTCGGAACTATGCTACTCTATACAGGACGTGTAGACGGTTTGGTGAGCGGGGCTGCACATTCAACAGCGGATACAGTTCGTCCGGCATTGCAGATTATTAAGACGAAGCCCGGCATATCCAAAACAAGCGGAGCCTTCATTATGATGAAAGAAGAAGAACGTCTGATTTTTGCAGACTGTGCTATTACGGTGAATCCTACAGCTAAAGAGTTAGCTGAAATCGCAGTGGAGAGTACGAAAACAGCAAAAGCATTCGGAATTGATCCGCGCGTTGCGATGCTTTCATTCTCCACTAAAGGTTCCGCAGTGACAGAAGAGACGGAAAAAGTGGTGGAGGCGGCTAAACTAGCCAAAGAATTGGCGCCTGAGCTATTGATCGATGGAGAATTCCAATTTGACGCGGCGTATGTACCAAGTGTAGCAGCGAAGAAGGCTCCGGAATCCGTCATCAAAGGCGATGCAAACGTCTTTATTTTCCCGACACTCGACGCTGGAAACATTGGCTACAAATTGACAGAACGTCTAGGTGGCTACGAAGCGATCGGTCCGATTCTTCAAGGCTTGAATGGCCCTGTCAACGACTTATCACGCGGCTGCTCTGCAGAAGACGTGTACAAGCTATCTATCATCACAGCAGCTCAGAGCCTATAATTTCAGGTTCAAAGTTTGTGAACCGTCTACATTTAATCCAGATCAACTACCATAGGAGAGCTAGACATGTCACAAGATAAACATTTATTGAATCAACCCGCTTGGCGTTTCCTTGACGAATCCATTTCGGCACGCAATCGATCTGCGCTTGAATCTTTCGCCATGGATGATACGTTATGCCAATTAGTTGGACAACAACAAAGTGTCCCCGTCGTTAGGACGTGGGTGCATGACCATACGATCGTGTTAGGCATTCAAGATCATCGGATGCCATTTATCCAAGAAGCGATGGACAGCATTGAGCAGCACGGCTATCAATCGATTGTGCGTAATTCGGGCGGTCTGGCTGTTGTGCTGGATGAAGGGATATTAAATATTTCCTTAATCTTTTCCGAACAAAAGTCATCGATTGATATTCCGATAGGCTACGAAGCTATGCTATCACTTGTTCAATTGTTATTTCCTGAACTCGGTGAACGGATTGAAGCCTATGAAATTGTCGGGTCCTATTGTCCAGGATCATATGATTTAAGTGTCGATGGTAAGAAGTTCGCTGGAATCTCTCAGCGACGGCTGCGCCAAGGAGTCGCTGTGCAAGTGTATTTATGCATAGAAGGCAGTGGTTCTGAACGTGCGGAGATCATTCGTGAAGTCTATGAGAAAGGCTTACAAGGTCAGCAGACAAAATTCACCTATCCTATAATCCAGCCCGATACCATGGCGTCGCTATCGGAAATTCTCGATACGCACTTGACGGTCAACGAAGTCGTCATCCGTCTGCAAATAGTATTACGCTCGTTGACGGAAGATGTGCGACATGGTGGATTAACAGATGAAGAGATGGAATTGTACAGCTTTTATTTAAAACGCGTCTTTGAACGCAATCAAAAGATGCTGTCATAGAACGAAAAAAAGCTGCCAATCAGTTATTGATTGGCGGCTCTTTTGATGTAATTAAATTTCCGTTCGGTTCCATTTTAAATAACGGTGCGACGTGCTCGCTTTCTTCATTCAAAGCGATCAATCGGCGTGCGCGGTTCATGATTTGGACGAATTGCTCATAATCCTCTTTCAGCGTACGATTCTCTTTCTTCAGTTCTTCAAGTTGCGTTTCTAGCGATTTCATTTGTTCTGTCGCTGTTTTGGCTGTTTGTCTCCATCGAAGGGCATCTGTATCTGCACCGCCGTTATGATGCATGCGAATCAAATAGGCAATCACGGTATCAAGGGATAGGGCGGATAATGGAACTTGGATTTTCTCCTGGCCATCTGCGCCTGTCTCCGGGTTGTACATTTGCTGGTTACGTCTTTTAAAATCTGTACCTAGCACACGTAACGTTTGCTTTCTCTCTTTCTTCGCTTCGGCAAGTTCACTCTCGTAGTCTCTTCGCACGACTGCATTCCATCTGAACCCGCAAGCTGCTGCCGTTCGGTTCAATGCGTCGCCAACTTCCTCAAATGCACCTAGTTGTGTACTTCCTTCTCTTACATGTCGTAACACCGTCTCTGCCAATAATTCATCGTCCTGCTCTAACCATGCATCTTGTCTAACTTTCACCATCTCCATGCCTCCTGACTTGTACTCTCTTTCTACTGCCATTATGACCACGAAATGAATCTTTTATTCAGAGAGTTACAAAATTCTATCAAGATGGTAATGAAGTGGCCGTTTTTTTGGATGAGTAGGAGTTGAATATGGTAGTTGGTAGGCTGTTCGGGAATAGGCTGACGGGCTGTTCGGGTGGGGATTGGTGCTTCGGAGGGGACGCTTTCCTGAGGGTCCACGGCGAGCCAACCAGTAGCAAGCTCCTTTGGTTGTCTCTCCTGTCGGGCTGATCCTCTGGGAGTTGTCCCTCCTACGCGCCAATCCCTTGCAAGACGAGTAGATGATACATTTTGTTGTGCATTGAAGTTAAGTTTGTAATCTATTTCGAACTTGAATAAGTTTAGGCATAACAATAGTTCCCACACTACCTACAATGAGTGATATAAGTACCTCAACTCAATAAGTAGGATGGAAGCGGAAGCTGACGGCGACTCCCGCAGGCTCATGGGAGAGCGTCCGTCGGCTTCCGCTTCCATCCCTTTGTAGATACTAAGTCACTATCCTAAATTTGAAATTCCATACACAATCCTGTTTAAAATCCGTCATAGTGTACTATGTCACGTTCCGTCGTTTTTTGTTATACTGTAACGAATGAAGGATGAGGTGACGACATGGCGTACCAAAACGAAAAACTGCCTGAAGAAAAAGTGTTTAAAGACCCCGTGCACCGCTACATACACGTCCGGGATCGCGTTATTTGGGACCTGGTCAACACACGAGAGTTCCAGCGCCTGCGCAGGATTCGCCAGCTTGGCACCACCTACCTAGTGTTCCACGGCGCAGAACACAGCCGCTTCCAGCACTCGCTCGGTGTCTATGAAATCGTCAGACGAATTCTTGACGATGGCTTCAGTGGGCGTGAAGAATGGGACGATGAACAGCGACTGGTCGCTCTCTGTGCAGCATTATTGCATGATTTGGGACATGGCCCATTTTCCCACGCATTTGAAAAAGTATTCAACCTAGATCACGAACTATTTACCCAGCAAATTTTATTGGAACAGACAGAAGTTCATGAGGTATTGCATCGTGTATCACCAGATTTTCCCCGAAAAGTAGCGGATGTCATAGATAAAACGTATCCAGACAAACTAGTTGTCAGCTTGATTTCCAGTCAAATCGACGCGGACCGAATGGATTATCTTCAGCGCGATGCGTATTATACAGGCGTTTCCTATGGCCATTTCGACATGGAACGGATTTTGCGTGTCATGCGTCCGACAGAAGATCAAGTCGTCATCAAGCAGAGCGGCATGCACGCAGTGGAAGACTATATCATGAGCCGTTATCAAATGTATTGGCAAGTGTATTTCCATCCAGTGTCGCGCAGTGCAGAAGTGATTTTGATCAAAATCTTACACAGAGCGAAACATTTATTCGAAACTGGATATGCGTTTAAGCAAGAACCGATGCATTTCGTTTCGTTCTTCGCACAAGAATTCAAACTGAAAGAGTACATAGCCCTTGACGAGGGCGTGTTATTAACGTATTTCCAGCTGTGGATGGAAGAAGACGATACCATTTTAGCAGATTTATGTGATCGCTTCGTAAACAGACGGCTATTTCAATATGCCGAGTTCGATCCAGCAGTGCAGTATATGAAATTTGGTGAACTTATCACATTGTTTAAAGAAACAGGGCTCGATCCTGACTATTATTTAGTGACGGATTCTTCATCAGACTTACCTTACGATTTTTATCGTCCAGGTGAAGAAAATGAGCGCGTGCCGATTTATTTACAACTAGGAAATGGTGATTTGCGTGAACTATCGCGGATGTCCGACGTGGTCGAAGCGATATCAGGAAAACGCAGAACAGACCATAAAATTTATTATCCAGAAGATTTGTTGATAGATGGAAACCCATTGCACGAGAAGATTTTGGAATTGTTAAGAGGCTAAGAGAGGGGTTGCGGGACTTGCTGCAAGAGCATGCAAAAATCGTTCAGTTTATATCGTTGGCGAATGAAGTAAATGGCCGTAAGAAGATGCAGAAAATGGTGTATATATTAAAGAAAATGAATTTCCCGTTTGCTGAGAAATACGAGCTCCATATGTATGGTCCTTATTCGGAAGAACTAACATTGCGAGTGGAAGAGCTATGTGAAATGGGCTTTTTGGCTGAACGTTTCGAGGACAAGGGTTCGTATAAACAATATTGCTATCAAGTGACGGATGAGGGATCGAAATTCCTTGCGACAGCAGAAGCACCGAAAGAACAGCTACCAAAATGTATTGAGCGATTGAATGAGAAGTCGTCACGCTTTTTGGAATTGGTCTCCACCTTGTTGTTTTTCGATCAGCTCAATAAAGAAGATCAAATTGCTAAAGTACGTATCGTGAAAAACAAACTGAACTTTACTGATCAGGAAATGGATCAAGCATTTGCCTTCATCGAAGAGATGCAAGTGAGTTCAGTCAGCTGAATGAATGAAGAAAAAAGGATTCTCGTGATGAGAATCCTTTTGCCGATTTTACTGATCACTCATTAGTTTACCTTCTCTAAAAAGATGATTTTTTGGCATTTCTTCAATGAAAACTGTTACGCTATCAGAAGTAGCGCCCGTCGTTTCCACAACGGCTTGCGTAACTTTTTCACAGAGTGCACGTTTTTGATCATCAGTACGGCCTTCAAGCATTTTTACTGTAACGTATGGCATTTTATTTCCTCCTTGGCTGAAAATTCAGGTATAGTACATATAATAACAGAGACGGAGGTTGATTTACATGGCAAGTGAGCAAAATTCAAAACCAAAGTTAGGCTTTACGATAATAAAAAATGATCCTACAGATGGACATAAAGGGTTTGGCATAGGTTCGTTGTCGCTGGAAAACATTTCACCTGTGATCATCGACGTGGAGGAAGGTACAGCACAAGTAGAAATGGGTGCCATGCATGCCCGTAGTGATACAGAACGAGGAATCAAATTCACCACTGACCGCAAAGATTCTGAAGGCGGTAAACCATACTGGCTCGTTTGGGTGACAATTGATTACCGTGAAGAAGGTCCATATTACGCAGGAATCACAGCGTGTGAAATGGTCGTGAATCGTGAGAAGAGACGTGGCTATAAGTTACTCGCTGACCACGTCAATCGCATGGACAAATCAATGAAACGTCACATTATCGTAGATGAAATGGACGATCGTTCAAAGAAGATTCTTAAAGATTTTCTAATATCGCATAACGCAGAACTTTGGGAACGCAGCACCGCTGAATTACACGAAGGTTTGCGCACGGAGTAAGATATCACGCGACATAAGTGAATAGTGCAATTCTCGTCAAATACGTCAAAAATGTGACAATTTGCATAACGTACTCTTTGAGGTTGAATGTCTGCCACAAAGGAAGTAAACTAAATATACAGCTTTGCGCTGTAATCTAGGACACCCGCTATGTAGACAGTCGTTTGATGAAAACACAAACCCAAGCAGTGCGGATTCATTCGATCACTGCATAACGGTCAAAAAAGCCTCGTTCTCCGCGGATACGGAGAACGAGGCTTTTTTCTATGGAGATTTTTGGTTTGGAATCTACTTGTGGTGCTCATGCTTTGTGGTTAAGCGCTCTATGCTGTCGGCCGAGCGCTCATAGTTTGTCGTGATCCGCTCTATCTTAGCAGCTACCCGCTCAATCCGAAGCCCGTACCGCTCAACCATCCACGCCAACCGCTCAATCCTGCCGGCTAACCGCTCATACTTTGCCGTCCGCTCAATCGCAAGCGCTACCCGCTCAATCAAAGCAACCACCCGCTCATAGCTACCAGCCATCCGCTCAATACAAGCGTAAACCCGCTCAAACATCCACGCCAACCGCTCAATCTCACCAACCAACCGCTCAATCCCAAGCCAACAAGCCAAACCCGCTCCACCCAAAATCACTCAAAAAATGAAAACGGGAATAACTCCATTTTAGAATTTTCTTTTTCCCCCGAATGCTGTTCTCTCAACGTGCGATCCGTACATAACTTCTTCGGTACATCTTTATCCTTCACATAGATCAATCGTTGCTTCGCACATTCATTGACAGCAATGCCGCCAGTTTCGATGTCTACAATGACACTTTGCACGCCAGAAGGGGGGATGAATGGTTGCGGTGCTGTACCCTCATGCGCCGCTTCCATAAAATCAATCCACACTTTTTTCGAGACAGATTTATCTTCCAAATTCTCGAGTTGCTTGCCACGGTCGAACCCCGTCCAAATTCCCGCTGTTAATGTAGGTGAGAATCCAATCAAATACTGATCCGATATCGTCGTTCCGGACTTCGCTGCATAAGGCCGTGTTTGTTTCGGTCGCATGGATAGGCCTGTAGAGGTCAAATAATCATTGAAGACGGGGTCGAACATTCCTGTCATCAAATGCGTCAGTACAAACGCATCTTGTTCCGACATCACTTGTTTCGGTTTCTTTGAGGGATGCTCATAGACCAATTTTCCATTCGCATCCGTAATAGATAAAATCATTTGGGGTTCGACTTGTTTCCCTTTTGACGCAATCCGATTATACGCTGTCGTCATCTCGAACAACGTCACATCGGAAGTGCCGAGAGCAACTGCAGGGGATTCGGGAAACGTGACGTCGATCCCGAGTCGTTGCGCCATTTTCGTGTAGGGCTTGTAACCAACTTGCTCAAGCGTTTTGACTGCATAAATATTATCCGAAATCGCAATTGCCTGTGCCAATGAAATCGGCTTCGCTGCAAACTCATCGTTAATATTGCTTGGCTCATATGTCGAACGACCGTCATCATACGTAAACAGCGTTTTTTCAGCCGTCATGAACGTTAAAGGATTCATGCCTTTTTCCAGCGCGGCTGCATAAAGGATCGGCTTCATCGCAGATCCTGGCTGACGTTTCGCTTGAGTCACACGGTTGAAGGAGCTTTCGCCAAAATCCACACCACCTATCATGGATGTAACAAAGCCTGTGTCTGCGGCCATTGAAATGAATCCTATTTGCAAATCATTTTCAGGCATCGCTTGCTTAATTGCTTGTTCTGCTGCTTGCTGGTGCTGTTGATTCAACGTCGTTCGGATTTGCCAACCACCTTCCGCGGGTGCTCGACCTTTCGAAGCGAGGATGTCTTCTGCTTGTTGCCACGCAGCATCCAAAAAATAAGGTGCCACTTGCTTCATATCTTTCCAACTATCAGTCTTGAGTACAATTTCCTCTTCTATTGCTCGTTCTTTTTGTTCAGTAGAAATATAGTCATAGAGCTCCATTTGATTCAGTACGAGCAATTGACGATCACGTGAATTTTCGGGATGATCAAGTGGCGAATAAATCGAAGGGCCTTTTGCGATCGCCGCAATCGTAGCCGCTTCTTCTAAAGTCAGATCTTTTGCTGCTTTGGAGAAATAAAATCGACTCGCTGCTTCCACTCCATACATTCCATGGCCGAAGTAGACGGTATTTAAATAACCTTCCAATATCGTATCCTTGTCATAGAAAATTTCTAGTCGATAGGCAAAGAGTGCCTCATGCAGTTTCCGTGTCCATGACTTTTCGTGCGTCAAATACAAATTCCGCGCATATTGCATAGTAATCGTACTCGCTCCTTGTGCTTTACTCATCGTTTTGACATCTTTCAGAATTGCACCCGCAATCCGTTTGTAATCAAATCCATTATGCGAATAAAATTTCTTATCTTCCGTTGCAACGAAGGCATCCGAAAGAAAAGGGGACATATCGGACAGTTTCATCCAATAACGTCGATGTTGTGAAAAATGATCCCCGATCTGATGTCCGCTATGATCGAGGAACAATGAAGCCTTTGGTACGCTCAATGAAGGGGCACCAAGTACTTGAGCATATATTCGAAGAGCGATTAAGACAGTTAGGATCGCGGCTATAGACGTGATCGACAGAGATAATGCGATCTTTTTCCATTTTTTACGATTTGTAGATTTTATATAATCGGTACGTTTCACTACATATCACATCCCGTTCCATTCAGTATCTTTTGACAGTATGGGACGGTTATGAACGGATTAAACGGTTCGTAGGAAAAGTTTAGACGTGTAACATTGAAACTAATGCGAGAAGAAGTGTATAATGAGTGAATCTATTTACATAAGGCGGTGAACGAATGGAAGCGCCAAAAATGGAAGTTCAGCTCCGTTCCGTTATTCAACATCCAGACCAGCAAGCGGAAACGCATACGATGCAGGCGACTGGAGAACTCATTGAGAAAAAAGGACAGGCCTACTTATTGTTTGAAGAACGAACAGAAGGAATGCCGCCGGTCCGAACGACGGTGAAATTACATGCCGATGATGCCTTCATCATGCGTAAGGGCGGTGTGCAGATGCGATTGCCGTTCAGACAGGATGATACTCGTTTCGGTACATACGGTAATGGCCCTGCCGTTATGGATTTAGCCGTTTATACTAATCAACTGGAGTGGGTACCCGGACGCTTTACGGTAGCGTACGACTTACATTCAGACGAAAGCTTATTAGGGAAATATCATTTGACAATAACCTACTCGGAGGTAACAAAATGAATGCAGTAGAGCAGATTCAACATGAAATAAAAGTAGCATTGCACGAAGCAATTGAAAAAGCACAACTAGTCGAAGGAACAGAAATTCCAGAAATCAAACTGGAATCACCAAGAAGTAAAGAAAACGGCGACTATGCAGCGAATATCGCTATGCAGTTGACGAAACTAGCGAAAAAGCCACCACGAGCGATTGCGGAAAGTATTTTGGAGCACCTCGACACGACGAACACAGCAATTGATTCCATTGAAATTGCTGGACCCGGATTCCTCAATATCCGCTTAAAAACAGACAGTCTCGGGGATATCGTGAAATCCGTTCTTGACCAAGGAGTTGACTACGGTCGTTCCGACAGTGGACAACAACAGAAAATTCAAGTGGAATTCGTATCAGCGAACCCAACAGGCGACTTGCACTTAGGGCACGCACGCGGGGCATCACTTGGAGATTCACTATGTAATATTCTCGACAAAGCAGGCTATAATGTAGCGCGCGAATACTATATTAACGATGCTGGTAATCAAATAAACAACTTAGCATTATCTATCGACGTTCGGTATTTCGAAGCACTTGGCTTAGAAAAAGAAATGCCAGAAGACGGCTATCGTGGTGCGGATATCATTGCGATCGCAAAAGATCTCGTCGAACAATACGGTGACAAATATGTCCATGTACCAGAAGAAGAGCGGCTTGCATTTTTCCGTGAGCACGGATTGAATATCGAACTGGATAAGCTGAAGAAAGACTTAGCGGACTTCCGCGTTCATTTCGATAACTGGTTCTCGGAAACCTCTCTATATAACAACGGCAAGATCGAAGTCGCACTTACTAAACTTCGTGAAAACGGCCATGTCTATGAAGAAGATGGTGCCACTTGGTTCCGCTCTACTACATTTGGCGACGACAAAGACCGTGTACTGATCAAACAAGACGGTTCGTTCACATACTTAACACCGGATATCGCGTATCACCAAGACAAGCTAAGTCGCGGATTCGATAAACTCATCAATATTTGGGGAGCAGACCACCACGGATATATTCCGCGTATGAAAGCGGCAATCCAGGCACTTGGCTATGACCGGGATACACTCGAAGTAGAAGTGGCACAAATGGTTCAGCTTTATAAAGACGGAGAAAAATTCAAGATGAGCAAACGCACAGGAAAAGCGGTCACACTACGTGAATTGGTGGAAGAAGTAGGCTTAGACGCTGTACGTTACTTCTTCGCGATGCGCTCAGGCGATGCACAAATGGACTTCGATTTAGATTTGGCGGTATCCAAATCCAATGAAAACCCTGTCTACTACGCACAATACGCGCATGCACGTATTTGCTCGATCCTACGTCAGGCAAAAGAACAAAACGTAGAAGCATCAACAGAAAACGTCATGCTATTGCAAGACGAAAAAGAGCTAGAGCTGCTGAAGAAACTCGGAGACTTCCCGAAACTAATCAGCGACTCAGCTCGTATGCGCGCACCGCACCGCGTGACGACATATATCCAAGAACTAGCAGCTACATTCCATAGTTTCTACAATGCTAATAAAGTGCTGGATCCGGAAAACAAAGACCTTTCCGAAGCACGTTTAGCTTTGATTACAGCAACAAAAACGACGATTGCGAACGCGTTGAAATTGGTTGGCGTGGAAGCACCTGAAAGAATGTAATGTATCGAAAATGGCCAAGCGGATTTCCTGCTTGGCTCTTTTTATGTCTTTGTAAAGTGGAGAGGAAAAAGAAGGTACTGTTACGCTGCGTTTCAGGCGGACGCTCACCGCAGGCCACCGGGAATGCGCCCCCTTACTGGAGCCTTATTCCCAAACGCTCCTCAATCTCCGCCTTACCCTGTACAACCAAGACTATTATCGCTATAATAAAGCATAATTACATATCTTCTGAAAAGGTTCTCAAAACTTGAGATGAAAAGCGAAATCGGTTCAAATCCGATGCGGTCCCGCCACTGTATGTGCCATGCACAAGCCAGGTCACCTGCCTTTTTAGAAAATGAAGTTCCGCAGCAACCTACGAGGATAGGTACAGTGGAAGAAGTCACGCGCTGACTTCATCCTACCTCATCCTTCGAACTTTTGAAGGTTTTTTTTATGTCTGCGACTTGCGTAATGAAACACACATATTAGAGGAGGAACACACATGAAGAAGTTTTGGCAACTGATGCTAACGGCAATGCTTGCAGTACTACTACTCGCGGCATGCGGAAGCGACAGTGAAAAAGAAGAAACACCGGCAGATGAAAATCAGGCCGGCGAAGAAGCGAACACGGAACAACAATCAACGGATACAACGAGCTATCCATACACCTTGACGGATGCGACTGGCGAAGAAATGACATTTGAACAAGCGCCGGAAACTGTGATCTCATTAATTCCAAGCAATACGGAAATTTTATTTGGTATTGATGCGGGAGATAAAGTCATCGCGGTAACAGAAAACGATGACTACCCTGAAGAAGTAACGGAGCTTGATACAGTAGGGGACTTTACGGTTAACGTGGAAAAAGTCATTTCATTGGAGCCAGAAGCAGTGTTCGCAAGCGAAATGATGTTGGGTTCAAGTGAAGAAGGATTGAATCAAATTCGCGAAGCAGGCATCCCTGTAATCGTCGTGCAGAATGCAGGGTCATTTGACGAGACATATGAAGTGATTGAACTGATTGGTGAAGTCATGGACAAAAATGTAGAAGCCAATCAAATCGTCGAAGATATGAAAGCAAAAGTGGCAGATATCAAAAAGAAAGCAGCAGACATTACGGACAAGAAACGTGTGTTTGTTGAAAACTCCGATGCACCTGAAATTTATGCACCAGGAAAAGGGACATTCCCACAGCAATTCCTAGATATGATCCACGCTGAAAACATTGTGACAGAAGAAGGCTGGATTATGATCAGCCCTGAAACGATTGTAGATGAAAATCCGGATGTAATTTTGGCTATGTATAGTTATGTTCCGAATGTCGTAGAAAACATTAAAACGCGTGACGGATTTGATACGGTTACTGCGATCAAAGAAGATCAAGTTATTCAATTGGATGAAGACATCACTAGCCGTACGGGACCACGTTTAGCTGACGGATTAGAATTGTTTGCAAAAGCAGTCTATCCAGAGGTATTCGGTGAATAAAACCGCCCTCGCCTATGTCGTGTCGATGGCCACATTGCTTGTGGCCATCTGGCTCGGCGTATCGATCGGTACAGTGAAAATACCAATAGAGACGCTATGGAATCAATCGGATACGACCGCAAGTAATATACTGTGGAAGATCCGCATGCCCCGTGTGTTGCTGGCGGGAATCGTCGGTGCATCACTAGCTATTTCAGGAGCCGCTTTCCAAGGGCTATTGAAAAACCCATTAGCTGATCCTTACACCCTCGGAGTGTCATCCGGTGCCTCTGTCGGCGCCGTGATCACACTCTTTTTTGGTATTTCGCTACCGATTCTGGGCGCATTCACCTTACCTGTGTTTAGTATGATCGGTGCCGCCATGACGATGTTTCTAGTAATTGGTTTCGCTCGAATGGTCGATCGATCAATGAAAATGGAAACAATTATTTTAACAGGCATTATTTTTGGTTCATTTCTCGGCTCCGTGCTGTCGCTAATGATTGCGTTAACACAAGAAGAGCTTCGTCAGATTGTAGGGTGGCTGCTTGGTAGCGTATCCATGCGCGGTTGGAATTATATTCTGATGGTACTGCCGTTTTTCATCATCGGTTCCTTCATGCTGTGGCTCAATCGCCGCGAGTTGAACGCTTTATTATTTGGTGAAGAACGCGCACATCATCTCGGAGTCAATGTCAAACAGCGTAAATTGATGATTTTGCTAGGTGGTTCGGTTTTAACAGGTTCTGCTGTTGCGGTGTCTGGGACCATCGGCTTTGTCGGTCTAGTAGTCCCTCATATGACACGCATGCTATGGGGTTCCGATCACCGTCATGTTCTGCCGTTATCACTATGTAACGGTGCTTCCTTATTGATCATTTGCGATCTCGTGGCTCGAACGATTATTTCACCGGCTGAATTACCGGTCGGTGTCATTACAGCATTCATTGGCGCTCCGGTGTTTGCTTATATCTTTTACAAACAACGTAGAAAAGGGGCGATGTGAAGATGTTGCAAGTGGACAATCTATCGGGAGGCTACGGCAAAGAACCAATTGTGCGAAATGTGTCGTTCCACGTGGAAAAAGGAGAAGTTCTTGGAATATTAGGGCCGAATGGTAGCGGAAAATCCACGTTATTGAAAATCATCTCGGGAATTTTGCCGAAACAAAGCGGTAAAGTCATGATCGCCGGTAAACCTTCGGGCGCCTATACTCAAAAGCAATTTGCACAGCAAGTAGCCGTCTTGCCACAGCTTCATGCCCATGCGTTTTCTCATAGCGTCAAAGACACCGTCGCTCTCGGTCGCTATCCGTATCAGTCGGGGATTTTTTCGAGTTGGTCGGAGCTAGACGAGCAAGCAGTGCAAGAAGCGATGAACTATACAGGCGTCACGCGATATGAAAATACCGCTATTGAATTATTATCTGGCGGTGAGCAACAACGTGTATTCGTTGCCCAAGCACTCGCCCAGCAAGCACCTATTTTATTATTGGATGAACCGACAAACCATCTAGACATCGCGCATCAACAGCAATTGCTCGATACGATCCGCAATCAAGCGAGACAGAAGGGGATCACGGTCATCTCAGTATTTCACGACATCAATTTGGCCGCACTCTATTGTGATCGCTTATTGTTGCTGAAGAACGGGGAAGTAGCATCAATTGGTGTGCCGCAAGACGTCGTACTGGAACAAGAAATTCATCATGTGTACGACGCGCGCGTCAAAACACAGCCTCACCCTGAAATGCCGAAGCCTCAAATGACGCTATTGCCGAACTTGCAAGAAAAGGTGGAGCTGTTTAGTGTGAAGAAAGCGGACGTAAAGATTCGTGAAGATCACGTACTGTTGCAATCCAACCAACCACTGAAGACCATTTCTTCAGCGGTCCATAATGCGGGGCTTGGTTGGTACCGGACATTCGTCAATCGAGGTGTACGTGCAGATTATATGATCGATGACGTACAACGCGAGAATACGGAATACTTACGTGCGCTAGGCTATCATTTGACAGATACAGTTGCGATGATGACGGCGGTTAGTCCGGAGCACGTTGAAGTGGAAGAATACGAAGGACCATTTGGCTCGATTGTCGTGGCAGTGACAGCAGGTGTCGGAAACGCGGTCGATGTTTCGAAGTCGTGGCAGCGTGAAGATATTCCGTACATCGGGACAATCAACACATGGGTATTCATTAATGGCGAATTAAGTGAAGAAGCATTCGTCCAAGCATTGATTACCGCAACGGAAGCGAAAGTGAAAGCACTGCAAGATGAGCGAGTAAAGGATCCTGAATCCGGCACGGTCGCTACAGGTACTTCGACAGACAGCTTGCTGATCGCATCGACACAACAAGGGGAATACTTGCCGTACGCTGGACCGATTACGCAACTCGGAAAGTTGATTGGTAAAGGGGTTTATGACTGTACGGTACGAGCTATTCATTCATATCGAGCAGCAGTAGGTGAGCACGTATGATCCCGGCGCATTTCATAGCGATTGCGATCGGCATGGTGCTCGACCGGCTCATTGGTGATCCACCTAACTGGCCCCATCCAGTCAAATGGCTGGGCACGACGATCAGTAATTTGACGAAGCTATTGAATAAAGGGCGTATGCGAACAATAAAAGGTGCGATTTTATGGTTACTTATTTGCATGACGACATTTCTACTAGTCATCTGGCTCGTAAGTATCGCATACCGTCTGCATCTGATCGCAGGCATCGCAATCGAAGCGCTACTCATTGCGGCTGGACTTGCGCAAAAGAGTTTGCGTGATGCGGCATTCGTAGTCTATGAGCCGTTGAAGATAGGAGATGTAAGCGAAGCACGTGAGAAACTGAGCTGGATTGTCGGCAGGGATACGGAGAAGCTCGATGAGAGTGAGATCGCCCGTGCGACGATTGAAACAGTTTCGGAAAACACGTCTGATGGCATCACAGCCCCCTTATTTTGGGCATTCTTGCTAGGGGCACCGGGCCTGTGGTTGTATAAGGCGGTCAATACACTTGATTCTATGATCGGGTACAAAGATGAGCGTTATCGTGAATTCGGAAAAATTTCAGCGCATATGGATGATCTTTTTAACTGGATTCCTTCTAGAATAACAGGATTGCTTATTCTATTGTTCACTCCGAATGAAGGTGGACATTCTTTTACACAGCGAATGAGTGGCTGGTTAGGCGATGCCAAAAAACATATGAGCCCGAATAGTGGCTATTTGGAAGCGGCAACTGCTTGGCAACTCAATATCCAATTAGGCGGACGCAGTACATATCGAGGAGTCGTATCGGAACGAGCGGTACTTGGCCCGGCAGTCATTGCGAATAAAGAACATATCCGCTCCGCTACGTATCAAATGCAAGTCGTGTCTTGGACTTTCTGGTCACTCGGCACAGTAATAGGGGGGATTTTCTATGCGATTGCCTGAACACGGTGCAAACAGCAAACGATTATATACATCCATGAATATCTCGATGCCTGATGAAGTGCTCGATTTCAGTGAGAACTGCAATCCGGCAGGACCTCCATCGTCCGTAGTGAAAGCGTGGCCTACGTTAATTTCGACCCTCAACAGCTACCCCGATCCAGACGGTCAGCCGTTTCGTTCGGCAATTTCGGGCTTTCATCAGGTGGACGAACAACAAGTACTTGTCGGCAATGGGGCTGCGGACATACTATCTTTGTTAGCAGGCACCTATCGTGGAAAGCGAGTTCTCTTGATTGACCCAACCTTTTCCGAATACCGTGCCACGCTTGAAGTGAACGATGCAGAGGTCGTGTCGCTTCAAGCGAATGAAACAGAAGGATTTCTATTACCTATGCGTCAAATTCTAGAAGCACTACCTGAAGCGGATGCACTGTATATTTGCACACCTAATAATCCGACAGGCTTGTTGCCTTCAAAAGACGAGCTACTAACGATTGTAGACACAGCTAAGAAGAGTTCAACAGATGTGGTGTTAGATGAAGCATTCATTGATTTCGTCGATGAATCAAAGTCCTTTATTCCGCATGTCGCGAACTATCCGAATGTATTCATTGTACGATCGATGACGAAAATGTACGCGATTCCTGGCATCCGCCTTGGGTATTTAATTGCCCATTCGGAACGGATCGACACGCTTACACAACGCGCTTCCCATTGGCATGTCAACGGACTCGCTGCTGAAATCGGTGTACTATGTCTGCAAGAAGAAGCGTATCGTCAACAGGCGATTTCACATGCGCAAATGGAGCGCGTGAAGATGACCCAGTTCTTGCGCTCACATGGCTGTGAAGTACTCAATTCTTCGGCAAACTACCTCGTCATGAAACCTCAGCAAGAGGCGAAGAAGCTGTATCAAGATTTATTGAAACAAGGTATCGTCTTGCGTCACTCAGAAAATTTCCGCGGGATGGATGGACGCTGGTTACGAATTGGCATGAAGTCCGAACCGATGATGGATACACTGCGGGAGGCGATGGATCAATGGTTCAAGCAACACTAACATTCATCAGTGGCGGTGCGCGCAGTGGAAAAAGTGCGTATGCAGAACGTCTGTTGACGAGTCAAACGGCAAGTCGCCTCGTCTACATCGCATCCGGTGTAGCCGCCGATGAAGAGATGAAGCATCGGATTCAGCAACATAAAGAAGATCGTCAACAAGCCAATTGGCACACAATTGAGCAACCGAAAAATCTTCATGAAGTGTTGCCGTTTCTAAAGCCCGGCGATCTCGTACTATGGGATTGCCTCACGACATGGCTCGCCAATGAAATGTATGAAGGGTACGAAGAAGGTATTCCGTGCGTTCAACGATCAGGCTGTCTGGAACAAAAACAAGAACAATTACTGCAGACGTTAAAGCAAATGAAAGAAATCGTCTCTCATCTAGTCATCGTCTCAAATGAAGTTCTCGATGAGTGGCCGCATTACGAAGAAGAGACGGAAATCTACCGCCAAACGATCGGCATGCTTCATCAACAACTGGTGGAGATTGCCGAACGCGCGATAGAAATGGATCATGGCATGCCCATCGTTTGGAAAGGAGAACGTATATGAACGGAGTAATGATCGTTGGTACTGCGTCAGACGTTGGTAAAACGATGATTTGCACTGCGCTATGCCGACTGCTTGCAAATGAAGGTGTCCAGGTAGCCCCTTTCAAATCACAAAATATGTCCGGCTTCTCTGAGACATTAGCAGACGGACGTGAAATAAGCCGCTCCCAGTTCCAGCAAGCACAAGCCGCCCGCACACAACCGATCGTTGAAATGAATCCGATTTTGATGAAGCCGCAAGAAAACATGGAGGCTGACGTTTTACTGATGGGCGTCCCACTTGAGACGATAGAGGGGCAAGCTTTTCGTGAGGAGTGGTTCGACAAAGGTCTGAAAACGATTCAACAAGCGCTAGACTATTTGGCCGATCACTACGATACGTTAATTATCGAAGGAGCAGGGAGTACCGCTGAAGTAAATTTAATGGACCGTGAACTAACCAATATGCGCGTCGCGGAACTGGCGGATGTGCCTGTCATACTAGTCGCAGACATTTCTAAAGGCGGTGCGTTTGCATCGATTGTCGGCACGCTTCAACTTCTGTCAGAAGAAAGACGTCGGCGTGTCAAAGGAATTATCATCAATAAATTTTACGGAGACGCTTCTTATTTTGAAGAGGGAGAGAAATTTATTGAACAATACACCGGAATTCCGGTTGCGGGTGTCATTCCTGTCTTGGAAAATCACGGGATTCCAGAAGAGGATATGGATCGTGCCACGCTTCCTGCAACGGAAGGTGTTGACGTATACGAACAATGGGCGGCACACGTCAAGCAACATATCGACTGGCCATTCGTTCAATCTATTTTGGCGTAAAGGAGCGAGAAGATGAATAGCATTTTATTAGCGCTCCAATTTTTCACGTCGCTACCTGTTCATAAAGAACTGCCGCTAGGGAAAAAAGAAGTATCGGGCATGTACATCGCGCTACCGTTTGTCGGTGGAGGAATCGGTCTACTGCTGGCGGGCGTTGCGTACATCATGAGTGATTTCAACAGTTTCCTTGCAGCGGTACTTATTTTGTTGGCGGGACTTATTGCGACTGGCGGCTTGCATGTAGATGGTTTTGCAGATCTAGGTGATGCATTCTTTTCCTATCAAGATCGTGAAAAACGTCTGACCATCATGGATGATCCACGACTCGGGGCATTCGGGACGCTATCGTTACTCGTGTTACTCTGTTTGAAAATTGGTTTGTTCATTGAAATTCTACAGCTTGTAAACGGTTGGGCGTTGCTCGTGGCAGTGCCGATTCTCTCTCGTGCCGCATTAGTAGGGTATTATACAGTAACGAAAACCGCGAAACCAAGTGGCATTGCATTCTTTTTTAAACAACATTTCCTACGCGGGCGGATGCTAGTCGCATCGGGCACCATCAGCTTCGTAACAATTATTTTGTTAAGTATTCAATTCCACGCTATTTTATTACTCCCCGTGATGCTAATCGTCATCTGTTTGGCCATCTGGCTTTACCATTGCTGGACGATCAAACATTTCGGCGGTGTCACCGGGGATTTATGCGGGGCATTCATTGAAGGAATGGAGGTGGTCTTATGGTTCGTCCTTATCGTATATTTCTCATTCGCCATTTAAAAACAACTACGAATGCACAAAAAGTCTATTGTGGGTGGACAGATAGCGGTTTGGTTTCAGAAGAAGGAGAGGCCATTGATTTTCCAGTACCTGTTCAACAAGTAACGGGTAGTGATTTAAGTAGAACTCGTCAAACAGCGGCCATTTATTTTCCGAACATCAACTTTACAGCAGATCCACGCTGGCGAGAATGTAATTTCGGGGACTTTGAAGAGCAGACGTATGATCAATTGAAAAATGATCCCGACTATCGCAACTGGCTAGACGATGCGTGGAACACGCCACCTCGCAACGGGGAAACATTGCAACAAGTAAAGTCACGCGTGTTGGAAGCGCTAGCTGAATTGCCAAATGATGCAGTCGTCGTGACACATGGCGGTGTGATCCGAGTCGTGCTGGATACATTCGCGCAAGACAATCGTTCATTTTGGGACTGGGACGTAACGAACGGATCTATTTGGCAACTCGAATGGGCTAGCGCGGAAGAATTCAAGGAGGGGAAGCCATGCACGTCTTTATCGGAGGTGCCTATAACGGCAAAACGGACTATGTGAGACGTTGGATTGGCGATTCGCCGGCATGTTTCTGTACAATGGATACAACAGCGACCGCTAAACCCGGTGAATCACTCGTTATAACGGATATACACGAGTGGCTGATGACTACAGACATAACAGAAAAAGAAGCTAGCAACGCAGTACGCGAGATTAGCGGACCGAACACCGTTTTCATTTTGACGGAAATGGGGCGGGGCATTGTCCCGCTCGATGCACAGCAACGAGAACTCCGCGATCGATGCGGCCGTCTGTACCAGCAATTATTTGCAGAAGCAACAACTGTCACAAGAATTTGGTATGGGATTCCTCAAACAATTAAAGGAGTGAAGTGAAATGAAAATCTATACGAAGACTGGCGACAAAGGAACGACTAGCTTAATTGGTGGGCGCGTCGCAAAAGATGACTTACGCGTCGAAGCATATGGCACGATCGATGAGCTGAATTCATTCATTGGTAAAGCTATGACAGAACTTGATGGAGAAAAGTTTGCAGATATCCTGACTGATCTCGAGACGATCCAAAATGAATTATTCGACGGTGGCGGCGACTTAGCGAACGTTATGAAAGAACGCCATTACAAACTCGACGAAGAACCGATCACAGTTCTCGAAAACCGAATCGATAAGCTGATGGAAGAAGCACCCGAACTAGAACGCTTCATCCTGCCGGGCGGCTCACCAGCTGCGGCAACATTACACATCGCACGTACCGTCACACGCCGCGCAGAACGTGTAACTGTCACACTGATGAACGCAGCAGACGACGTATCACCAGTCGTTGGACGCTATTTGAACCGTCTATCGGACTACCTATTCGTAGCAGCACGCATCGTGAACGCCCGTCTCGGCATTTCAGACAATGAATACGTCCGCAGCGCAAAAGTATTCCGCACGAACGAGAAAAAGGATAAATGATCATGAATAAACAAGGCCCCCTGGTTAATGCCAGGGGGCCTTGCTTTTCGTGTAGGGCTCAATGTGTTGGTGTATTCGCTCCATGCCAGGGCTTAAGCGCTTAATCCGATCGCGTATCCGCTCAATGCTGAAGCCTAAGCGCTCAAAGTGTTCGTGTGTTCGCTCCATGCTGAGGCTTAAGCGCTCAAAGTGTCAGCGTATCCGCTCAATGCCGAAGCTTAAGCGCTCAAAGTGCCCGTGTATTCGCTCAATGCTGAAGCTTAAGCGCTCAAAGTGTCCGTGTATTCGCTCAATACTGAAGCCTAAGCGCTCAATCCGCCCGCGCCTCCGCTCAATACTGAAGCCTAAGCGCTCAATCCACCCGCGTATCCGCTCGATGCAAAAAGCCCAAGCGCTCAATCCGCCCGCGTATCCGCTCAATGCCGAAGCCCAAGCGCTCAATCCGCCCGCGTATCCGCTCAATACCCACCCAAAACCGCTCAATCCAAACAACCACATCAAACCCGAATCACATCATACAACTCCGTAAACTCTCTCTTACTCAAAATCTTCGGCACAGGATACAGCGGATTCGCTTCCGCGGAGGCACGTTTAACCATCAAAGGAATATCCTCAACCATAATTCCATCCACTTGCTTCGGAATATTCATTGCATGATTCAACGCCCGAATTTCCTCAATAAACTTCTCGGCTTTCATTTGCTTCGTATCCGAATGATGTGTAATGCCGATTAGATCAGCTAACTCGGAAAGAGGTTCGTGTACACATTTGCCGTAATACTCGAGTGCGTGTGGCAAAATAATCGCGTTCGCTAATCCGTGTGGCATGCTGTAAAATCCACCGAGTGTGTGTGCAATAGCGTGGATATTTCCAACATACGCTCGAGTAAATGCTTTGCCAGCCAAATAAGAAGCCCGTTGCATATTCGTTCGCGCGATCAAATTATCTCCATTACGATACGCTTCATATAAGTTAGCGAATACCAACTGCACTACTTCACGGCTATCTTTCCACGTTTCAGTTGTATTACTATTCCCAATATATGCTTCCACCGCGTGCGTTAACGCATCCATTCCAGTAGCGGCGGTAATCGCTGGCGGCAATTTCATCGTCAACAATGGATCAAGTACAGCGTAGTGGGGGATCAGTGATGTATCATTGATCGCATACTTCTCATGTGTCTTACTATTCGTCACGACAGCGGCAAGCGTGGCTTCACTTCCAGTTCCCGCTGTCGTCGGTACCGCGAATAACGTAGGGATTTGCTTCCGTACATGGAATAAACCTTTCAACTCGGGAATCTGTTTCTCGGGTCTCGCAATTCTCGCACCCACTGCTTTTGCACAATCAATCGGAGAACCGCCGCCGAACGCAATGAGTGCTTCGCATTCATTCGCAACGTATAATCTCCGTGCTTCTTCAATATTACTGATCGTGGGATTCGCGACAGTTTGGTCATACACTAAGTATTTGATTCCAAGTGAATGGAGACCGACTAGCATGACGTCTAACAAGCCGAGTTTCGCAATTTCGCGATCTGTAATTATGAGCACGCTGTGTATTCCAAGACTTTTCACTTTTCCTGCAAGATTTTCCAAGCTACCAGGTCCAACTAGCAGCTCAGGCTCCCTCCAAGGTAAATGATCCATTCCCGCTTTGAGTCCTTTTTGAAATAATCGCGCATACAATCGATACATAATGAAAACTCCTTTCCGATGCTAGCAACACATTATGAAAACGTTATCATGAAATAGACGAATTTGCTATATTGTTATACAATAAAGTTAGAACATTCCAACTGATCGGATACTACTAATATGCTAGACGTGTAGTGAGTACATTTTCGCTAATTTAGAACAGATCTGCGTCCTATATAGAGTGGTAAATTAAATTTACAATACGATAAAGCCTATACTAGTAGGTTTAGATGAGGGAATTATTATAATAAATAAATAATTACTTGACAAAAAGGTCTTTCAGCCATAGTAAGAAAATAAAAAATAAACTTTCAAAAACAGTTGACTGAATGATCATTCATTATTACACTGTATATAGAATATTATTGAAAGCGGTTTCTCAAAGGGGATCTCAAGTAGAAGAAATGGAAGGGGAATAAGAGATGAATATACTACTCATCGCAAACTGGATATTATTTGTAGCAGTCGTCGTATACGGCTTGGGTCTATTCCTATACCTATTAAAAACTCGCTACGAATTCATCCGACTGGGGAGAAAAGAAAAATTCGATAATGACGTCAAAGCGCGTCTGAAGAAAATTTGGGTGTATGTATTTGGACAAAAGAAACTATTGAAAGATAAAAAGAGTGGGGCTATCCACGTCATGTTCTTTTATGGCTTCCTACTCGTGCAATTTGGTGCAATTGATTTGATTTGGAAAGGTTTAAAGCCAGGATCACATCTACCACTTGGTCCGTTGTATCCGGCATTTACATTCTTCCAGGAAATTGTTGTATTCGTTATCCTAGTAGCGGTCGTATGGGCATTCTATCGTCGTTACATGGAGAAGCTAGTTCGTCTAAAGCGCGGCTGGAAATCCGGTCTAGTTCTTATATTTATTGGACTACTTATGCTTTCCACACTGGTAGCTAACGGTGCGAACATGATTTGGCACAATGAAGGCACTACATGGACAGAGCCAATGGCATCGATCATCGCCACTGTATTCAGCGCGGTTCCGACAGGCGTAGCTGTGACGATATTCTTTGTCGGTTGGTGGGTACACTTACTGACATTGCTGACGTTCCTAGTATATGTACCACAATCTAAGCACGCGCACTTGATCGCAGGTCCGGCAAACGTGTATTTCCACCGTTTAGATCACGCGGGACGTTTGAAGCCGATCGATTTTGAAGCACTTGAAGAAATCGAAGACGAAGAGGACATGCCGCCACTTGGTGTAGGTAAGATCACAGACTTCACACAAGCGCAAATGATTGACTTCTATGCATGTGTAGAATGTGGACGTTGTACAAATATGTGTCCAGCAACGGGTACAGGTAAAATGCTGTCGCCGATGGACTTAATTACAAAGCTACGTGATCACCTAACAAACACAGGTGCCATCATGACGAAGCAACAGCCATGGGTACCTCAACTACTGTTCAAAAACTCACAAGGAAATCAATTGGCACTCGCTGCAACGGCAGAGGGAATGACAATGGACGAACTTTACAATCCTTCATTGATCGGTGACGTCATCACGGAAGAAGAAATTTGGGCATGTACGACGTGCCGTAACTGTGAAGATCAGTGTCCAGTAATGAATGAACACGTAGATAAAATTATCGATCTTCGTCGTTATCTTGTGATGACGGAAGGGAAGATGAACCCGGATGCACAGCGCGCGATGACGAACATCGAACGTCAAGGGAATCCGTGGGGCCTTAACCGTAAAGAGAAAGAAAACTGGAGAGACGCACGTCCAGACTTGCACATCCCGACAGTAAAAGAAGCGAAAAAAGCTGGAGAAGACTTTGAATACTTACTATGGGTTGGTTCTATGGGAGCGTTTGATAACCGCTCACAGAAGATCGCTCTATCATTTGCGCATTTATTGAATGAAGCCGGCGTAAGCTTCGCGATTCTTGGTAATAAAGAGAAGAACTCCGGAGACACACCACGTCGCCTCGGAAATGAATTCTTATTCCAAGAGCTCGCAACAGCGAATATCGCGGAATTCGAAAAAGCGAACGTCTCGAAAATTGTGACGATCGATCCGCACGCCTATAATATCTTCAAAAATGAATATCCTGATTTCGGACTGCAAGTCATCGTCAAACACCATACCGAGTTGCTACACGAACTAGTTATGGCAGGCAAGCTAGTACCGAAGTATGAAATCGATGAAGTCATCACATTCCACGACTCTTGTTATCTAGGTCGCTATAATGATGTCTATGATCAGCCGAGAGAAATTCTTAAAGCGATTCCAGGCGTTCAGTTGGTGGAGATGGAACGTAACCGCGAAGACGGTATGTGCTGTGGAGCAGGTGGCGGTATGATGTGGATGGAAGAAGATACAGGACAGCGCGTCAACGTAGCACGTACTGAACAAGCGCTTGAAGTGAGCCCAGGAATCATTTCATCAGGTTGTCCGTATTGCTTGACGATGTTGTCTGACGGAACGAAAGCCGTTGAAGTCGAAGAACAAGTCGGCACATACGATATTGCTGAACTATTGGAACGCTCGATCTTTGGAGAACACCAAACAGTCGTTGAAACTGAAGAAGTAGTAGAGTTGGAGGAAGGGATTTTAGAACCTGAGTTAGCTGTAACGGTTGAAACAGGGGATGGAACACCGGAAACCGACGATAGAAAACAAGATTAAAATTATTGCGAATATCGTGTCAATACCGTACAATTAAGATATCTAAAACGCTAACAATTGAATGAACTATTAATAAGAGGGTCTATACACCCTCTTATTTAGTAGTAAGATATCGAGCGAGCGTTCAGTCAGTAAACTACTAGGGGGAATAGGAAAATGAGAACAGTAATCTTACAAGGTGCTAGAACACCATTTGGAAAATTAAGCGGGGCACTACAATCGCAAACAGCAAGTGATCTAGGCGGTATCGCTATTAAGGAAGCGCTTGCACGGGCTGGAGTACAAGGCGATCAAGTAGACGAAGTCATCATGGGGACGGTTTTACAAGCAGGGCAAGGTCAGATTCCTTCTCGCCAAGCAGCTGTTAAAGGCGGTATTCCGTACGGCGTCAAAACGGAAACGATTAACAAAGTATGCGCTTCCGGAATGCGCAGTATCACACTCGCTGATCAGCTGATCCGTCTTGGGGATGAGACAACGATTGTCGCGGGTGGTATGGAATCAATGACCAACGCACCGTACTATGCAAATGTTCGTTCAGGTTTGAAAATGGGCGATAGCACATTGGTAGATGGCATGATTTACGATGGATTGACGTGTTCATTCTCTGAAGGCAATGTCCACATGGGCACATACGGAAACAGCACAGCAAACGACTTCTCTGTAAGCCGTGAAACGCAGGACGAATGGTCGTTACGTAGTCATGAACGCGCACTTGCAGCGATGGATAATGGATTATTTGAAGAGGAAATCGTTGGCGTCAGCATTCCACAGCGCAAAGGCGATCCAGTCGTTGTGACAGAAGATGAAGGCCCACGTAGAGGCAGTTCACTTGAAGCGTTGGCGAAACTACGCCCAGCTTTCGGCAAAGAAGGCAGTGTCACAGCTGGAAACGCACCTGGTATTAACGACGGTGCGTGTGCGGTAGTGTTAATGAATGAAGACGAAGCGAAGAAGCAAGGCAAAGAACCACTTGCTGTGATTCTAGGCCACGCGGAAGTTGCTATCGAACCGGAACGTTTCCCTGAAACACCAGGCCACGTCATCAAAGCGTTACTTGAGAAAACAGGTAAAACAGCGGACGACATTGATCTATATGAAATCAATGAAGCATTCGCAGTCGTTGCGCTTGCGAGCTCACAAATCGCTGGACTGGACGAAGAAAAAGTGAATGTCAATGGTGGCGCAGTCGCACTAGGACATCCAATCGGTGCAAGCGGAGCGCGTGTCGTTCTGACACTGGCAAATGAATTAAAACGTCGTGGCGGTGGAATCGGAATCGCAGCAATCTGTTCAGGTGGCGGTCAAGGCGATGCCATCATGATCGAAGTACCAAAAACTAACTGATCGGGGGCATTCCAGATGACAATTGAAAAAGTATTCGTAATCGGTGCAGGACAAATGGGCGGAGGAATTGCTCAAGTCTGCGCACAGGCGGGCTATCAAGTAACTCTTCACGACCTCAATGAAGAAGCATACGACCGAGGTTTTAAAGTCATCACGAAAAACTTAGCGCGCAACGTGGAAAAAGGACGTATGACAGAAGAAGAAAAAGAAGCAGTGCTTGGTCGCTTCACGAAATCACTGGATATGCAAAATGCCAAAGATGTCGACATCGTCATCGAAGCGGCAGTTGAAAACATGGCAATCAAATCAAAGATCTTTGCGGAGCTCGATGAAATCACACCGGAACACACGATATTGGCAACGAACACATCTTCGTTGCCTATTACGGAAATCGGTGCAGCTACTAAACGTCCAGGGAAGGTCATTGGCATGCACTTCATGAATCCAGTACCGGTCATGCAGCTTGTCGAAGTCATTCGAGGCCTGGCTACAGATGATGATGTCTATGAAGCCGTCGAAGAGATGACGAAAAAGCTCAGCAAAACACCAGTTGAAGTGAACGATGCGCCAGGATTTGTTGCGAACCGCGTATTGATGCCGATGATCAACGAAGCCATCTTCACATTATACGAAGGTGTTGCGACGAAAGAAGCCATTGATGATGTCATGAAAATGGGAATGAATCATCCGATGGGACCTCTGCAACTAGCAGATTTCATAGGACTTGATACATGTCTCTACATTATGGAAACACTGTATGAAGGATTCGGCGACTCGAAATACCGTCCATGCCCGTTGCTGCGTAAATACGTCAAGGCGGGTTGGTACGGCAAGAAAACAGGACGCGGTTTCTATTCATACGAATAATCGAATTAAGTGGAAAGTAAGAGGTGAAAAGGATGGATTTTATATTAACAGAAGAACAACAAATGATGCGCCAAATGGTTCGTGATTTCGCAAAGAACGAGATCGAACCTTGGATTCCCCGAATGGAAGATGGAGAGTTTCCACGTGAACTACTAGAGAAAATGGGCGAGCTCGGATTGATGGGCATTACAGCGCCTGAACAGTATGGAGGTTCAGAGATGGACTTCTTGTCATATATCATCGCGATTCACGAACTATCGAAAGTCAGCGCCGTCATGGGCGTCGTGTTGTCTGTCCATACTTCTGTTGGAATGAATCCAATCCTTTACTTCGGCACGGAAGAACAAAAGAACCGCTACTTACCCAAAATGGCATCTGGCGAGTATCTCGGTGCCTTCTGCCTGACTGAAGCATCGTCCGGATCCGATGCAGGTTCATTGAAAACGAAAGCGAAGCGAGTCGACGACCACTACGTGATCAACGGCTCCAAAATATTCATCACAAACGGTGGAGAAGCGGACGTTTACATCGTATTTGCTAACACGGCTCCTGAGAAAGGTACATACGGCATTACCGCATTCATCGTCGACCGAAACACACCGGGGTTATCTATAGGGAAAGACGAAAAGAAAATGGGACTACACGGTTCACGAACCGTCGCACTCAGCTTCGACAATATGAAAGTACCAGTGGAAAATAGACTAGGTGAAGAAGGAAACGGCTTCAAAATCGCTATGGCCAACCTTGACGCTGGACGAATCGGCATCGCTGCTCAAGCACTGGGCATAGCAGAAGCGTCACTAGAAGCCGCCGTCGCCTACGCAAAAGAACGCGAACAATTTGGCAAACCGATCGCAGCCAACCAAGGCATAGGATTTAAGCTAGCCGACATGGCGACCGCAACAGAAGCAGCCAGATTACTAGTCTACCGCGCAGCTTGGCTACGTTCAGAAGACAAACCATGCGGCAAAGAAGCCTCCATGGCCAAACTATTCGCATCCCAAGCATCCGTAGACAACTCCATAGAAGCCGTCCAAGTATTCGGCGGCTACGGTTACACTAAAGACTATCCAGTAGAACGCTACTTCCGCGACGCCAAAGTATGTCAAATTTACGAAGGCACAAGCGAAATCCAAAGAGTCGTCATCGCCAAACATCTAACAAACTAAAGCTAGAAGCGCTTAGGGGAGCGCATAGCGCGGTGACCTACAACAACTTACAAATTTAATGATGTCAGTTTGCTTCAACAAGACGTAGGTAGGGATTGGAGCAGAAGAGGGGCGACTCCTGAGGCTCAAGATTACGCCCCCCGGAAAGCGTCCCTTTCTGGAGCTCCAATCCCCAAACCACAAGCCTAACTTAAGCTATAGCAATTTCATTCAGTAATCAAAAAAACAAAAGGGTGGGAGAAAAAATGGACTTTAAATTATCAGAAGAACATGAAATGATCAGAAAAATGGTACGCGACTTTGCACAGAAGGAAGTAGCACCAACCGCAGCACAACGAGACGAAGACGAAACCTTCGACATGGACATCTTCCACAAGATGGCCGAACTCGGACTCACAGGCATTCCATGGCCAGAAGAATATGGCGGCATCGGCAGCGACTTCCTAGCGTACGTCATCGCGGTAGAAGAACTATCCCGTGTCTGCGCATCTACAGGCGTCGTCCTATCCGCACACACCTCACTAGCAGGATGGCCACTATTCAAATACGGCAACGAAGAACAAAAACAAAAATACTTACGCCCACTGGCTGAAGGTTCGAAGATGGGAGCGTACTGCCTAACGGAAGCAGGCTCAGGATCAGACGCAGGGGGAATGAAAACGACAGCGAAGCTTGATGGTGACGACTACGTGCTAAATGGCTCGAAAATATTCATCACGAATGGTGGAATCGCTGACACATATATCGTCTTTGCTGTAACGGATCCAGAATCCAAACATAAAGGAACAAGCGCATTCATTGTAGAAAGTACATTTGAAGGATTCTCTGTAGGAAAGAAAGAGAAGAAAATGGGCATTCGTTCATCTCCGACAACAGAAGTCGTACTGGATAACTGTCGCGTACCGAAAGAAAATCTTCTAGGAGAAGAAGGCGATGGTTTCATTATCGCGATGAAAACGCTCGACGGTGGACGTAATGGAATCGCTGCTCAAGCAGTAGGAATTGCACAAGGCGCATTGGACGCGGCAGTCGATTATTCAAAAGAACGTGTACAATTCGGCAAGCCGATCGTAGCCAACCAAGGCATCAGTTTCAAACTAGCGGATATGGCGACAGCGACAGAAGCATCTCGTCTGTTAACATACCAAGCAGCATGGCTCGAATCGAACGACCTGCCGTACGGTAAAGCCTCTGCTATGGCGAAACTAATGGCTGGTGACACAGCGATGAAAGTCACAACAGAAGCGGTTCAAGTATTCGGCGGCTACGGTTATACAAAAGATTATCCAGTAGAGCGCTATATGCGTGACGCGAAAATCACGCAAATCTATGAAGGTACACAAGAAATTCAACGTCTCGTCATCTCGCGTATGCTGACGAAATAACAGGAGGTCTATGCAATGCCCAAACATGAAGTGAAATCTACCGTCAAAGATGAAGAACTCATTCAGAAGCGACGTGAACAAATTAGCCGGGGCGCTGTGAAATTATTTATTGATAAAGGATTCCACAGGACGACTACACGTGAAATCGCCAAAGAAGCGGGCTTCAGTATTGGCACACTGTACGAGTATATTCGGACAAAAGAAGACGTCCTGTATCTCGTCTGTGACAATATTTACAATGAAGTGAAAGTTCGCCTGTCTGAGCTCGACAACAATGACAACACGGTAGAAGGGCTACGTGTGGCGATTGCACGGTATTATGAAGTCATCGATCAAATGTCGGATGAATTCCTCGTCATGTACCAGGAGTCGAAGTCGTTACCTAGCGAAGCACTTCGTTACGTACTCACGAAAGAACTGGAAATGGTTGAGCAATTTGAGACCATTATTCGTAAATGCGTGGAAGCTGGTAATCTTCGCATTGGACGGGATGAAGTATCATTGACCGCACATCACATCCTCGTATCTGGCCAAATGTGGTCGTTCCGAAGATGGGCGTTGCGCAAACAATATACGTTAGAACACTATACGAGAGTACAAACTGATCTACTTATTAAAGGTGTAGAGAAGTAACTAACTTGCGGACTCTGCCACGAAAAAGTTCGTGGCGGTAGTCAGCATGTACGGAAGGTGGAAGACAAATGGTAACCACAGAAATTTATCAACCGAAACACCATATTCGTTTCGTGACGGCATCTAGTTTATTCGACGGGCATGATGCATCCATCAATATCATGCGTAGAATTTTACAGTCAACCGGAGCGGAAGTTATTCATCTCGGACATAATCGATCCGTTGAAGAAGTTGTAAACGCTGCCATCCAAGAAGATGTGCAAGGAATTGCCATGTCATCCTATCAAGGTGGCCACGTGGAGTATTTCAAATACATGTATGACTTGCTGAAAGAAAGAGGCGCTTCCCATATTAAGATATTCGGCGGTGGTGGAGGAGTCATCATCCCGAAAGAAATCAAAGAGTTGCATGAGTATGGCATCGAATGGATCTTTTCACCGGAAGACGGTCGAAAACTAGGTCTACAAGGTATGATCAATAAAATCATGGAATTATCGGATTTCTCCACGACTCCCGAAAGCGAAGAGGCCAACCTGGAGCAGTTGACAGCTGAAACACCAGGTATCTTAGCCAATTTAATTACCTACGTAGAAGAAAAACATATGAAAAAAGATGAAGCAGCGGAGCAGTTACTCGATCACGCCCGTTCCATGTCCAAACAAACGCCGGTACTCGGGATCACTGGTACAGGTGGAGCAGGTAAAAGTTCCTTGACGGATGAATTAATTCGTCGTTTCTTGCGTGAGTTCCCTGATAAAAGAGTAGCGATTCTTTCTGTAGATCCAACGAAGCAAAAAACAGGCGGTGCGTTGCTTGGCGACCGAATTCGCATGAATGCAATCTTTAATAACCGTGTGTACATGCGGAGTTTAGCAACACGTGGCTCACGTTCTGAGCTGACAACGGCGATCCATGATGTATTGGATATCACAAAAGCCGCTGGTTACGATTTAATTATTGTAGAAACGAGCGGAATCGGGCAAGGGGATGCGCGCATTACAGATGTCTCCGACGTTTCAATGTACGTCATGACGAGTGAATTCGGTGCACCGACACAGCTCGAGAAAATCGATATGATCGACTTTGCTGATTTAATTGTTATCAATAAATTCGAGCGTAAAGGTTCAGAAGATGCACTAATTCAAGTCCGCAAACAATATCAGCGTAGCCATTTACTATTTGACAACGATCTAGAAACGATGCCTGTCTATGGCACGATCGCAAGCCAGTTTAACGACAAAGGGACCAACACACTTTTCGCAGCGCTTATTGAAAAGATCAACGACGCAACAGATTCAGATTGGACGACAAGCTACACAGACTTGGTGACGAATCAAAAGCAAACCGTGATCATTCCGCCTGACCGAAGCCATTACTTACGCGAGATCGCTTCCACTGTTCGTAACTACCATGCGAAATCCAAACAACAAGCCGAATTCGCACGTCGGATGTTCCAGTTGGAAGGTGCGATCGAAGCAGTGAAAGAAAGCGATTCTAATGAAGCGTTACTAGACTCATTGAATAGCTTGAAAGAAGGCGTCGAAGAACAACTAACAAGCGAATCCAAGCGAGCTCTGAAAAACTGGGAGTCTTTGAAAGAATCTTACAAGCAGGATGAATATGTAGTGAAAATCCGCGACAAAGAAATCCGTACGTCGCTCAATACTGTAAGTCTTTCTGGCTTGAAGGTTCCGAAAGTAGTCTTGCCGCAATACAGAGACTATGGTGAAATTTTACGTTTTATCTATAGTGAAAATGTTCCAGGTTCATTCCCGTACACTGGAGGCGTCTTCCCATTCAAACGCGAAGGTGAAGATCCACGCCGTCAGTTCGCTGGAGAAGGGACACCTGAACGTACGAACCGTCGTTTCCACTACGTATCAAAAGATGACGACGCGAAACGTCTATCTACAGCGTTTGATTCTGTCACATTATACGGGGAAGACCCTGACGAACGTCCTGACATCTACGGAAAAGTCGGCGAATCGGGTGTGAGCATTTGTACACTAGAAGATATGAAAAAGCTCTATGACGGTTTCGATTTGTGTTCGCCTATGACGTCCGTTTCCATGACAATCAATGGACCGGCACCGATTATTCTAGCGATGTTCATGAATGCAGCTGTCGATCAGCAAGTGCGTAAAAAAGAAGAAGAGCTTGGCCGGACACTCACTGTGGAAGAGTTCACTGAAGTCCGTGAAATGACATTCCAAACAGTGCGTGGAACCGTCCAAGCGGATATTCTAAAAGAAGACCAAGGGCAAAATACATGCATCTTCTCTACAGAATTTGCATTGCGTCTAATGGGCGATATCCAGCAATATTTCATTGATAAAAAAGTTCGTAATTATTATTCGGTGTCGATTTCGGGCTATCATATCGCAGAAGCAGGGTCGAATCCGATTTCGCAGCTAGCGTTCACACTCGCAAACGGCTTCACGTATGTCGAATATTACTTGAGCCGTGGCATGCACATCGACGACTTTGCACCGAATCTGTCGTTCTTCTTCTCAAATGGACTCGATCCCGAATATACGGTCATCGGTCGCGTGGCACGTCGCATTTGGGCAGTTACGATGCGTGACAAATACGGAGCCAATGAACGCAGCCAAAAATTGAAATACCATATCCAAACATCGGGTCGTAGTTTGCATGCGCAGGAAATCGATTTCAACGACATCCGCACAACGTTGCAGGCATTGATGGCATTGCAAGATAACTGTAACTCGCTGCACACAAATGCTTACGACGAAGCCATTACGACACCGACAGAAGAATCTGTTCGTCGTGCGATGGCAATCCAGATGATCATTATGAAAGAACACGGCTTGTCGAAGAACGAAAATCCGCTTCAAGGGGCTTACATTATCGAAGAAATGACAAGTCTCGTGGAAGAAGCGGTATTACAAGAATTCGATCGACTAAATGATCGTGGCGGTGTACTTGGCTCTATGGAGACACAGTACCAGCGCGGCAAAATCCAGGAAGAGTCCATGTATTACGAAATGAAAAAGCACTCAGGTGAGCTACCGATCATCGGCGTCAACACATACGTGAATCCGAATCCACCATCTGAGGAAGATATCGATAATATGGAATTGGCACGTGCAACACAAGAAGAAAAAGAGTCACAAATTACCAACTTGCGCGCTTTCCAAGCTAAGCATGCTGACGAAGCAGAACAAGCGCTTGCTGATCTTCAAGAAGTAGCGATCACAGGAGGCAACGTCTTCGCTGAGTTGATGAAGACGGTGCGAGTAGCGAGCCTTGGACAAATTACCAATGCGCTTTACGAAGTAGGCGGGCAGTACCGCCGTAATATGTAATTGCATCTCAAAGGGGATGCCACAGAAGCCATCACTTCTGGCGGCATCCTCTTTTTTGCATGGGGTTAAGGTGGAAGTCAAATTCAAAGTATAGGTGCATGGGCTGATTGCGCGGGATTGCAACTCCAGCTAGGGACGCGTTTCAGGGGCAGCTGGAGTTGCAGTCCTTGTGTAGAGAGTGAAAAACATAGAATATTCACTGGCTACGGAGTGTGAATTATTGTTGTCCTTGAACTTAATAATGTTCAAGTGTTGAATAGATTACGAAACTGACTTGATAAGTCACAATATGTGTCACTCACTGTCGCTAGTGTGTGAAATAGTAATGTCCCTAGCAATAGTTAAATTTAAGGCCAGAGTGAGTGTAAATGATACGTACTAAACCAGTCACAAGCGCAACTTTAATGGGCAACAATAACTGTCACCCACTCAGCTTGCAAGGGATTGGCGCGTAGGAGGGGCGACTCCTAGAGGATCAGCTCGACAGGTGAGACAATGAAGTGACCCCTCCGAAGCGCAAATCCCCACCCCAACTGCCACTCTATATCAAGTATCCTAGAAACTAAACCAGCTGCTTATAATTCATTCTTCATCAAAGTGGATAATTTAGTAAGTTAATTAGTATAATGAGAACAACAATGAAAAGGGACGTGCTGAATGTGAGATGGTACTATCATGCAATCATAATAGCTCTCTTAATTACACTCACACTCATCTTCTACAACAGCGGACTCGGCGTAATCCCCTTCACCATTGCGGCGGTCTACCTGGGGTATTTGACCATTACTGAGTATAGAAATATAAAGAGAAGTAAAAGAATGTAGCATATTGGTAGAAATAACGTATATAATGTACACTATGCTTATACGCTACAAGATAAAAAACGTCGATCGGCCAAATCATTCACTGACTTGGTCGGTTCCGCGTGTGATTGATAGAAGAAAGGACGTGCCATACATTGAATATCCATGACATGACAAAAGAAGAATTGTTGGAAGAATCATTAATCAACATTACGCACCAAGTACTAACAGAACGACGTGAATCCCTCACGTTAGCGGAATTAATGGAAGAGTTCCGTAAACTTACAGGTATATCCGAGAAAGAATTGAAGGCAAAACTCCTTCAGTTTTATACAGACCTGAACATCGATGGCAGATTCCTTGCGATCCAAGACAACCGTTGGGGCCTGCGCGAATGGTATCCAGTTGATCAGCTCGTGGAAGAAACAGCGCCTGTCGTAAAAGTACGCAAGAAGAAAAAGAAGAAAAAAGATTATGATGAAGAAGATATTGAAGAAGAAGATGATGACGAAGAAGAAATCTTCGATGAAGAATACGTAGAGCTCGGCGAAGAAGATGACGTAGACGACGAGGAAGACGAAGAAGAGGAAGTAGTCGAACTCGAGGAAGATTTAATCGATCCTGATGACGATCTGGAAGTTATTCCTGAAGTAGAACTCGATATCGAAGAAGATGACGAGGACGAAGAAGAAGACGAAGAGTACGACGAAGAGTACGAGGAAGAGAAATAATTGGACTTGACTTTTAGTGCCCAAAAATATAAGATTTGGATGGGCTCCTGAAAAGGACACATAAATTCGTGTATACGCGCTCCTTATTGTAGTTACGCTACAAACGGGGCGCTTTTTTGATTTTATATCGACCCTACAAGCATGGAAAAAGAATAAATGGAGGCACTACACATGACAAAATATATTTTCATTACAGGCGGCGTCGTCTCTTCTTTAGGTAAAGGTATTAACGCAGCATCACTTGGACGTTTACTTAAAAACCGCGGTTTGAAAGTCACTAACCAAAAATTCGACCCATATATCAATATTGACCCACGCATGATGAGCCCATACCAGCACGGAGAAGTTTTCGTAACAGAAGACGGTGCGGAAACGGATCTTGACATCGGTCACTATGAGCGTTTTATCGACATCGAATGTAATCGTTACTCCAACGTAACAATGGGGAAAGTGTATGATCTAGTATTGCGTAAAGAACGCGCTGGCGAATATAATGGCGCAACAGTTCAGGTAATCCCGCATATTACGAATGAAATTAAAGAATTGATCAAACGTGCTGGTCAAACATTGAACGCAGATGTCGTCATTACAGAAATTGGTGGTAGCGTAGGGGATATCGAATCCTTGCCGTATCTTGAAGCCATTCGCCAAATGAAAACAGATCTTGCGAAAGATGACGTGATGTACATCCACAACACGCTCATTCCGTATTTGCATGCAGCTGGTGAAATGAAAACGAAGCCGACGCAGCACAGTGTTAAGGAATTACGTAGCCTTGGAATTCAGCCGAACATGATCGTCGTACGAAGCGAATACCCAGTACCGCAAGAAATGAAAGACAAGATCGCGTTGTTCTGTAACATTAAGTCAGAAGAAGTAATCGAAGCACTCGATGCAGAAACTTTATACGAAGTACCTCTTCGTTTGCATGAACAAAACATGGATCAGCTAGTTGTGGATTACTTGGGTCTTGAAACGCCACAACCTGAACTTTCAGAAGTGGAACAACTAGTAAAGTTGGTTAAGTCACTAAAAGAAACAGTGAAAATCGGTTTAGTTGGTAAGTATGTGGAATTACAAGATGCATACATTTCAGCAGTTGAAGCTATGCGTCACGCCGGATACTCGTTCGACGCAGATATCGATATTAAGTGGATCAACTCTGCAGATGTGACTTCTGAAAACGTAGCAGAACTTCTTGGAGACGTAGATGGTATTCTTGTACCAGGTGGCTTCGGAGATCGTGCGATCGATGGTAAAATTGAAGCGATCACGTATGCACGTGAACAGAAGATTCCATTCTTCGGTATCAGTTTAGGTTTACAGTTAGCGGCTACTGAAATCGCGCGTAACGTCATCGGTCTGAAAACAGCTCACTCATTGGAGTTCGACACAGAGACTGAGCATCAGGTAACAACATTCCATCCAGATTGCCGTACAGCACGCGAAGCAGACAGTACATTGCGTCTAGGTGCGTATCCGTGTAAAGTAGCTGAAAATACGAAGGCTTCCGCTGCATATGGCGAGGAGTTAGTGTACGAGCGTCATCGTCACCGTTATGAAATGAACTTAGCATACCGTGCGCAGTTGGAAGAGGCAGGATTCATCGTATCTGGAATTAGCCCGGACGGTCGCTTGATCGAAATTATGGAAATGAAAGACCATCCATACTTCGTGGCATGCCAGTTCCACCCGGAATTCGCTTCCCGTCCAAATCGTCCATCACCACTCATCCGCGATTTCATCCGCGCGGCGCTTGAGCATAAAAACTAAAATCAATGCCCACAGAAGACTTGTCCTCTGTGGGCATTTTCGGCATTACATATTAGTGGAGACTAGAAATTAGAGTTGCTGAGTGCAGGGGGATTGAAGCTCCAGCTGGCGGACGCTTTCCCATGGGCTCGGCTTGAGCCGCTTCCTACGCTTCGCTTCGTCCAGGGTCTCAAGCTCTCGCTGATCCATCGGGAGTCACCGCCAGCTTCCGCTTCAATCCTACTTACCGAGTGGATGTACTCGCAACACTTACTGTAGATCGTGTATGATTTTTTGCTGTTTTGAAAATTTTTTAAGTCAAGTGCAAATCTAATCCAGTTTCTAGTTAATCACTGATTACTAACGAAACTTCAATGCGCAATGGAAAGTATCACCCACTCACATCGTAAGGGATTGGCGCGTAGGAGGGGCGACTCCCGATGGATCAGCCCGATCAGGTGAGACAACCGAAGAGAGCAAGAGCCGTAGCGAAGGACGGCTTTTGCGAGTAAAAGCGAAGCGTTAGGAGCACATGTTTGCACTAGCGAACTGGTTGGCTCACCGCGGGCCCATGGCAAAAAGCGTCCCCTCCGAAGCGCCAATCCCCACCCCAACAGTAATTTCACCCTATGCCAAGTTACAGTTCGTCGTCTTCATCCGCCAACATATCATCAATCGACAGCTTCACTGCCTCGTACACAAACAACGCAGCGAGCGCGTGGGGCTGTACGATTCTTTCGCCTGTAGGACCCGGAATCAGTCCCTTTTTCAAACCTGTCGAAATATACGTATGCGCAAGAGAAGCGAGTTCATTGTCGTCTTCTTCCTTATCCGCAGCCAACACGGCAAACGGGATGAATTGATCCGCCAGCTCCTGTGCCAGCTCAAGCGCAGCGGGATGATCTGCCTTTCGAACAAGCAACCACACGCGATCTGCCGTCGTCAGCTCCAACTCTTTAGTGTAACGAATCGCACCCTCCAACGGTTCAACACCATCCAGTGCAGTCGCAGTCACAGCTTTCATTTCATCAAAAGCAGCCAAGACAATTCGTCCTTCGCCTACTAATGCTTGCGCCAATAAACGAGCAGTTTCCTCCATTGACTCTTCTTGTCCTTCTGCAATTCTCTCCAGAAGACCTCTAATCTGTGTAGTTAATATTTTCACGAAAATCCCTCCAAAAGCTCAGTATATGTGAGAAAAGAAAGAAGTGCAAAATAGTTGACGAAAAATAAAGGAATTGTTGGAATACTCTAGAATAACATTACATAGACGAAAAATAGAGAAATAGAATCATACATAATTTTTCTATACACGCGCCTTTATTATATAGGAATAATGAAGGGTGGATTTCACTGTAAGTACAAAATCAAACAAAAAATTAGGGATGGGAGAGATGTGGATGAAACATTTATTAATTGTAGACGACCAACCAGGAATACGGTTATTACTGGAGGAAATCTTCAAGACAACCGGAATAATGACAGCGCTTGCATCAAATGGAAAAGAAGCGTTAGAAATAGTTCAGAAACTTAATCCAGACTGTATTTTGCTTGATATGAAGATGCCGGGTATGAATGGTGTCGAGGTATTAAGAGAAATTCGAACCCTATCGCCTGACGCAATTGTCATGATGATGACAGCGTACAGTGAAATAGAATTACTTGAAGATGCCGACAAACTTGGTATTGATCAGCACTTTACCAAGCCATTCGATATCTTCGAAGTGCGCGATAGCGTCTTAAAAAGGTTAGAGCTACTAGACGTCTGATAGTAGTAATCATGGCGTGAATTTGATATGCTAGTGGATGGAAATAACTATAATTACAACACATAAAAATTCGTGAAAACTCAAGGAGGAATTTTACATGCCACTGGTCTCGATGAAGGAAATGATGATCCAAGGTAAAGAGCGAGGATATGCGATCGGTCAATATAACTTGAATAACCTGGAATATACACAAGCCATCTTACAAGCTGCCGAAGAAGAGAAATCGCCTGTTATTTTAGGCGTTTCAGAAGGCGCTGCACGCTATATGGGCGGATTCAAAACAGTCGTTATGATGGTAAAAGGATTAATGGAGGACTACGGTACGACTGTGCCGGTAGCCATTCATTTGGATCACGGTTCCAGCTTTGAAAAGTGTAAGGAAGCGATCGAAGCAGGCTTCACTTCTGTCATGATCGATGCATCTTCTAAGCCACTTGAAGAAAACATTGAAATCACGAAAAAAGTGGTGGATTTCGCGAAGCAACATAATGTATCAGTAGAAGCTGAACTTGGCGTAGTTGGTGGTCAGGAAGATGACGTCATCGCAGACGGTGTTATTTATGCAGATCCGGCTGAATGCAAAGAGCTTGTGGAGCAGACAGGTATCGACTGCCTGGCACCTGCACTTGGTTCTGTACACGGACCGTATAAAGGTGAACCGAATCTTGGATTTGAAGAAATGGAAGAAATCTCAAAACAAGGCGATATTCCACTTGTGTTGCACGGTGGCACAGGTATTCCGACGAAGGATATCCAACATGCCATTTCACTTGGTACGTCTAAAATTAACGTCAACACAGAAAATCAGATTCAAGGTACGAAAGCTGTACGCGACATCTTGAACGAAGATGCCGACGTGTATGATCCACGTAAATACCTTGGACCAATGCGCGAAGCGATCAAAGCAACAGTAATCGGTAAAATGCGTGAGTTTGGCAGTTCAAACCAAGCGTAATGACAGTATGTAGATGGAGCAAAGGAGGAGCGTAACCTGTCTCCTTCTTTGCTTTTTAGTTAAATGAATAACCCACAACTAGGAGGATAACAAACATGAAATTTTTTATAGATACAGCCAATTTTGAGGAAATTAAAGAAGCGCATAGCTGGGGGATCATCTCTGGTGTCACAACTAACCCTTCGCTAGTCGCAAAAGAAAATATTTCATTCCACGACCGCTTGAAAGAAATTACGGCTCTCGTACCGGGTTCTGTCAGTGCGGAAGTCATCGCTTTAGATGCGGAAGGTATGATCGAAGAAGGACGTAAACTTGCAGCCCTTGCAGAAAACATCACAGTGAAATTACCGATGACACCTGAAGGCTTGAAAGCTTGTTCTGTATTCGCAGCAGAAGGAATCAAAACGAACGTCACACTTATTTTTAGTGCCAACCAAGCCTTACTTGCAGCACGTGCAGGCGCGACGTACGTTTCACCGTTCATCGGACGTTTGGATGACATTGGCCAAAATGGTGTCGAATTAATCGAAACGATTTCAGACATCTTCACGATCCATGACTTGGATACACAAATTATCGCGGCTTCCATCAGACACCCACAACATATCACGGCTGCAGCACTTGCAGGAGCGCATATTGCGACCACTCCATTCAACGTACTTCAGAGTCTGTTTGCACACCCGTTGACGACTAAAGGAATCGATCAATTTTTGAAAGACTGGGAAACCAGAACGAATAAGTGATAGAACAAAAGGAGCTTGAAATGGACGTTTATAAAATCAAAGGCGGAAAACGACTGCAAGGAACGATCAGAGTGAGTGGAGCAAAGAACAGCGCAGTAGCTCTTATTCCTGCCGCTATTTTAGCTGATTCACCTGTTACCATTGCAGGTCTTCCCGAAATTTCAGATGTCTATACATTGCAGGCGCTCGTCGAAGAAATCGGCGGCAAAGTGGAAATGAAAGATGGCACGATGATCATCGACCCAACTGAAATCATTTCTATGCCATTGCCTAACGGTAACGTCAAAAAACTTCGTGCTTCCTACTATATGATGGGGGCGATGCTTGGCAAGTTCAAGCACGCAGTCATCGGATTACCTGGAGGTTGTCACTTGGGACCACGCCCGATTGATCAACATATTAAGGGCTTTGAAGCACTGGGTGCCAAAGTCGAAAATGAACATGGCGCTATTTATTTGCGTGCAGATGAACTGTATGGCGCGAAAATTTATTTAGACGTCGTCAGCGTTGGTGCTACGATCAATATCATGCTTGCTGCTGTGAAAGCAAAAGGCAAAACAATTATTGAAAATGCAGCGAAAGAACCCGAAATTATTGATGTCGCGACGTTGCTTTCAAATATGGGCGCGAATATTAAAGGGGCAGGAACGAATGTCATTCGTATCGAAGGTGTTGAAACATTGCACGGTACGAAACACACGATCATTCCAGACCGCATTGAAACAGGTACGCATATGATTATGGCGGCTGCAATTGGTGATGGCGTCACGATTGATAATGTCATTCCTTTACATGTTGAGGCAGTCACAGCGAAGCTTCGTGAAATGGGCGTAAAAGTAGAAGTCGGTGAAGAACAAATTTTCATTCCAAAAACTGAGAAACTTCATGCGGTCGATGTGAAAACTCTTGTCTATCCAGGATTCCCAACAGACTTGCAGCAACCATTCGGTGTTTTATCGACACAGGCAGAAGGTTCATCCATTCTGACAGACACAATTTATCCCGCTCGCTTCAAACAAATCGATGAGCTTCGTCGAATGAATGCGGACGGTAGAGTAGAAGGCCGATCTGCTATCATAACAGGACCAACGGAATTGCAAGCGGCAACGGTTGAAGCAACCGATTTACGTGCTGGAGCTGCGTTATTGATCGCAGGATTACTAGCTAGCGGAGAAACAGAAGTTCATGAAATTGAACATATTGAACGCGGCTATGGCGATATCATTAACAAACTGCGAAATCTCGGTGCTGAGATCGATAAAGTACATGTGCTCACTCCATCTTCAATTTCTGAGTGACGCTAATTGCCAAAACGTGTATAATAGACTCAAACGACACATCCATTACGTATGAAAGTGGCCAATGGGTGCGGACGTAGGCAAATGAAAGGTAATTCGCAATACGCGCCTTACCGCAAACAGGAGGAACAAAACATTATGGAACGTAGTTTATCAATGGAATTAGTGCGTGTAACAGAGGCAGCAGCCGTAGCGGCAGCTCGCTGGATGGGACGCGGCTTGAAGAACGAAGCAGACGACGCAGCAACAGAAGCGATGCGTACAGTATTCGACACAATTCCTATGGAAGGTGTAGTCGTGATCGGTGAAGGTGAAATGGACGAAGCACCTATGCTATATATCGGTGAAGAGCTTGGAACAGGTCACGGACCCGCTGTAGACATCGCTGTCGATCCAGTTGAAGGTACGAATATCGTAGCAGCAGGTGGTTGGAATGCGCTAGCTGTTCTAGCTGTTGCAGATAAAGGCAACTTGCTAAACGCACCGGATATGTACATGGACAAAATCGCAGTAGGACCTGAAGCGGTTGGGAAAATTGATATCGACGCAAGCGTTACAGATAACTTGAAGGCTGTAGCAAAAGCGAAAAATAAATCAGTATCTGATCTCGTGGCATCTGTTTTAAATCGTGAACGCCACGCAGACATCATCGAGGAAATTCGTGAAGCGGGTGCTCGTATTAAGTTGATCGAAGATGGCGACGTAGCAGCTGCGATCAACACAGCTTTCGATGACACCGGTGTGGATATTTTATTCGGTAGAGGCGGTGCTCCGGAAGGCGTAATCGCAGCAGTCGGCTTGAAATGTCTCGGTGGAGAAATCCAAGGACGTCTCGTTCCTTCAAATGATGAAGAAAGAGCACGTTGTATTAAAATGGGCATCGATGTAGACAAAGTTCTCATGATGGACGATTTAGTTAAAGGAGACGACTGTATTTTCGCAGCAACAGGTGTAACAGACGGTGAATTGATGGACGGCGTGCAGTTTAAAGGTACGTATTGCCGAACTCAGTCGATTGTTATGCGCTCGAAATCAGGAACAATTCGTTTCGTAGAAGGTCGCCACAGTATGAAGAAAAAACCTCTTCTCGTAATGCAAGACTAACTCCCTCAACACCCGGTGTCACAACCGGGTCTCTATTTCCTAAAAACTATCTAGATCCATAATGTCCGGCTACTGAAGGAAAGGAAGTACATCACGTACTTTCCTTTCTATTTACTATGCCAAATTTTCCATATAATAAATGAAGAGTGGTGTACGCATAGATGACAATGATTACCCTTGCAGACCTAGAGAATATGACGCTCAAAGAGCTATACTCTCATGCGAAGCAGTTTAAGGTTACCAACTATAGCAAACTGACAAAGAAAGAATTGATCTTCGCTATATTAAAATCCCGCGCGGAACAAGAAGGCTTCTTCTTCATGGAAGGTGTCCTCGAAATTATTCAATCTGAAGGATACGGATTCTTACGTCCGATTAATTACTCATCCAGTTCAGAAGATATCTACATCTCAGCATCTCAAATCCGTCGTTTCGATTTACGTAACGGAGACAAAGTAACAGGGAAAGTGCGACCACCAAAAGAAAACGAACGCTTCTATGGTTTACTACAAGTAGAAGCAGTCAACGGGCAAAATCCAGAAGTCTCACGCGAACGTGTGCACTTCCCAGCGTTGACACCTTTATATCCTGAACGTCAAATTCATTTGGAAACGTCAAAAAACAATGTTTCCACACGTATTATGGACCTCGTCTCTCCGGTCGGATTTGGTCAACGTGGATTAATCGTCGCGCCTCCAAAAGCAGGGAAGACGACATTGCTGAAAGAAATTGCCAATTCCATCACAACAAACCATCCCGAAGCGGAACTCATTGTATTGCTGATCGACGAACGTCCAGAAGAAGTAACGGACATCGAACGTTCAGTGAAAGCCGATGTAGTCAGTTCCACGTTCGATGAAGTGCCGCAAAACCACGTCAAAGTAGCAGAACTTGTGCTCGAACGCGCAATGCGTCTAGTCGAAAGTAAACGCGACGTGATCATCTTAATGGACTCCATCACTCGATTGGCACGCGCATTCAACCTAGTCATCCCACCGAGTGGACGAACACTATCCGGAGGAATTGATCCGGCAGCTTTCCACCGTCCGAAAAGATTCTTCGGTGCTGCACGTAACATCGAAGAAGGCGGAAGCTTAACCATCCTTGCGACAGCCCTAATTGAAACCGGTTCACGTATGGACGAAGTCATCTACGAAGAATTCAAAGGAACGGGCAACATGGAATTACACCTAGATCGCAACCTAGCTGAACGCAGAATCTTCCCAGCGCTCGATATCCGTCGCTCAGGCACGCGAAAAGAAGAACTGCTCATTCCAAAAGACAACTTGGAAAAACTATGGGCTATCAGAAAAACGTTCTCCGACTCCCACGACTTCACCGAACGCTTCATGAAAAAACTGAGCCAATCTGAAAACAACGAAGAATTCTTCAACAAGCTTAATGAAGAAATGAAGGCGAAAAAAGGCAAGGGTCTAATTTGATTTATCAAGTATAACCATGTGGGTTTTGTTTTACTTTTACGCACGTAAACGAAAAAACTAAGTGAGCTTATGCCCAGTAAATACCCAAATCAAACAGTTGCACAACGTATCGAATTTTGCTATACTAATCAAGTACAGTTTTTCTGTACACCGCATATACGGCTGACAAACACGGGCCGTGTACGGCATCGATCGTTTCATTGGCAACTGGTCAATAAAACATCCATAATTTCAAACTCTGTGCCAGATGGTTCAGGGCGAAAGGAGAGATATCGATGAAAGCAGGAATTCATCCCGATTACAAACTCGCAACAGTAACTTGCTCATGTGGCAATACATTTGAAACAGGTTCTGTAAAAGAGGACATTCGCGTAGAAGTATGCTCAGAATGTCACCCATTCTACACTGGCCGTCAGAAGTTTGCTACAGCAGACGGACGAGTTGACCGTTTCAACAAGAAATACGGCATCAAGACAGAAGGACAAGAGTAATAAAAGCCAGATACCCGTCAGGTGCAGTCGTGCCAGACGGGTATTTTTATTAATTTACTGCGGATTTTAGCGAGTACATAGGGCTAAAGTGTAAAGATTTAGGGGAGTTTCGCTCTGTTGGTGTTGTAGAGCGCTCGAACTGTGTCTCTAAGTGCTCAATGTTTTGTGTTAAGCGCTCAAAGTTGGACGGTAACCGCTCAATCTAGGCTGCTAAGCGCTCATAGTTACACGTCAACCGCTCAATCCAAGCGGCTGAGCGCTCATAGTTACGCGCGAACCGCCCAAACTAAGCGGCCAGGCGCTCATAGTTACACGTCAACTGCTCAAACTAAGCGTCTAAGCGCTCATAGTTACGCGCGAACCGCTCAATCCAAGCGGCCAAACGCTCATAGTTACGCGCGAACCGCTCAATCCAAGCGGCCAAGCGCTCATAGCTACATAAACAAACCGCTCAAAACAGCACACGAAACCACTCTAATCGTACGACCCACATACATATAGCACGACATCGAAAGGAGATTGACCATGTACGTTTCAATGCAAGGCGGCTGGATGGAAGTCATTTGCGGCAGCATGTTTTCAGGTAAATCAGAGGAGCTTATTCGCCGGATTCGTCGGGCAGAGTTTGCCAAACAAAAGATTGCGGTGTTCAAACCGGCAATTGATGATCGGTATAGCGAGGAAGCCGTCGTCAGCCACGATGGCACTTCGACCATTGCGAATCCCATTTCCAAAGCGAGTGAAATACCGGACCTCGTATCAGATGATTTCGATGTGGTCGCCATTGATGAAGCACAGTTTTTCGACAGGGATATTATAGATGTCGCAATTGCACTCGCTGATCGCGGATTTCGCGTGATTATTGCAGGACTCGATCAAGACTTCAAGGGCGAACCATTCGGGCCGATGCCGGAATTAATGGCGGTGGCAGAACTGGTGACTAAACTTCAAGCAGTTTGTACTGTTTGCGGATCGCCTTCAAGCCGGACGCAACGATTAATCGATGGACAACCGGCATGCCAAGATGATCCCATCATTCTAGTTGGCGCATCCGAAGCATATGAACCACGTTGCCGTCAGCACCACGAAGTACCCGTCAGTCGTGCGCAACATGTAAAATAAACATATTTGCGTCTATCCATAAGCAAGAAAGGATAGACGTTTCTGCTATATAGTAGAATGTAACCAATAATGTAGAAGAGGTGAACCGACTATGTTCGATAGACTGCAAGCAGTAGAAGACCGTTATGATCGACTCAATGAACTACTTAGTGACCCGGAAATCGTCAATGATCTGGATAAATTACGGAGCTATTCGAAAGAACAATCGGATTTACAAGACACGGTCGATGTGTACCGTGAATACAAAAGTGTCTACGCTCAATATAAAAATGCGAAAGACATGCAAGATGAGCCACTCGATGACGAAATGAAAGAATTAGTTAAAATGGAAATCGATGAACTCGAAGACCGGATCGAAGCTCTGGAAGAACAGTTAAAAGTATTGTTGATTCCAAAAGATCCGAATGACAATAAAAGTGTCATTATGGAAATACGAGGCGCAGCAGGTGGAGACGAAGCAGCTTTATTTGCGGGAAGTCTATATCGTATGTATACACGCTATGCGGAAATGAATCATTGGAAAGTAGAAGTCATCGATTCATCACCAACCGAACTTGGTGGTTTTAAAGAAATTATTTTCATGATTGATGGCAAAGGTGCTTACTCCAAGTTGAAGTATGAAAACGGAGCGCACCGTGTGCAACGTGTACCGGAAACGGAATCAGGGGGACGAACGCATACGTCTACTGCGACAGTTGCGTGCTTGCCTGAAACAGAAGAAGTAGAAATAGAGATTCATGATAAAGATATTCGTACTGATACATTCGCGTCATCGGGACCGGGTGGACAATCCGTTAACACGACCATGTCGGCTGTACGCCTGACGCATTTGCCGACAGGTACGACGGTATCGATTCAAGACGAAAAATCTCAAATCAAAAATAAAGAAAAAGCGATGAAAGTGTTGCGCGCGCGTGTCTACGACAAATTTATGCAAGAGGCACAAGCTGAATACGACGAAAAGCGGAAAACAGCCGTGGGGTCAGGAGACCGTTCTGAACGAATTCGCACATACAACTTCCCACAAAATCGTGTGACTGACCATCGAATCGGTTTGACCATCCAAAAACTCGATCAGATTATAGAAGGGAAATTGGATGAAGTCATCGATGCACTGATTATAGAAGAACAAGCACATCGTCTAGAAAGTTTGGACCGCAATGAATGAGACCATCTATGAGTCCGTACAACGCGCACAACGATTGCTTCAGGAACGTGGAATGGACACGCATGCCGCTGAACTAGCGATGCGTTCTGTCACTGGAATGAGTCAGGCTCATTATTTAGCTAGTTTTCGTGAACGAATTTCGCCTGAAACGCATTCGCAATTTTGGGCGATTGTCACGGAATTACTGACTGGTAAGCCGATTCAGTATATCTTGGGTGAAGAATCTTTTTACGGCTATTCATTCGAGGTCAATGAACACGTCTTGATTCCACGCCCTGAAACAGAAGAACTCGTCCACTATGCATTGCAACGAGCGAATCAATTATTCGGAGACCAAGTTATTCGAGTGGCGGATATTGGAACGGGTAGTGGAGCGATTGCGATTGCAATCAAAAAAGAACGATCGACTGCAAATGTAACGGCCACTGACTTTAGTGAAGCAGCGCTTGAAGTTGCAAAACGCAATGCACAGTGCAATGAAGCGGATGTACACTTTATTCATGGCGATATGGAAGAACCGTTGACCCAGCAGAAATGGGACATTATCCTATCGAATCCACCGTACATCGCGGACCATGAAAAATCCAATATGTCGCCAACTGTCTATGATTTCGAACCACAAACTGCGCTATTCGCTGAAGAAGAAGGACTCTACTTTTATCGAAGACTAGCAGAGAACTTATCTCCTCTAATGAATCGTCCGGCACTTATCGGCTTTGAAATCGGCTACCAGCAAGGAGTGATCGTGCAGGAATACTTGCGAAAATCCTTTCCCGAAGCGACAGTTGAAATCGTTCAAGATATCCATAATAAAGATCGAATGATATTTTGTGAGATTCGATGAATAAAATCTCCTCCTGCGGGTCAAGATAGAGTGCAGGAGGGGATGACATGTTACAAGATTATCCGATTAATCAACAACCGACTCAAACTTCGAAACTATTGGCGTTTATAGAATTTGTACTTATATTACTTACTATTCAAGCGGTGCTGCTTGTGTTCGGTCAGCAGGCAACGACAGGTGAAGCGACACAATTTCGCATTCTGGCAAACTCTAATACAGTAGCAGATCAACAAGTGAAACGGGATGTTCAAGAAAAAATCGCGCCATTACTCGAGCAGGCAATTAACCAATCTACGAGCACACAGCAAATTACTGATAAACTTCAAGGGTTAGAGCCTGCGATTCTGGAAATTGCCAAATCACAAGCAAACGGTGCACGCGTAACACTTGAGCACAGTGCGGCGGTGATTCCACCAAAACGGGTAGGGTTCTTCATTCAGCCACAAGACGTTTACGATGCGTATGTCGTGAAAATTGGCGCAGGCCGAGGCGATAATTGGTGGTGTTCATTGTTTCCTAACGTTTGTTTCCCGGAAGAAGCTACAGTGACTGAAACAGAAGAAGAAGAACCTGTTACATTTTTCATTTGGGAGTGGATAAAGTCGCTGTTTAAATGAACATATTCACATTTTTTGTGGATAAGGTTGATAAAATGTGTATAAAAAGGGGTTGAGCAAGTGGAGACTACGCAAGAAATAGTGGATAACCTAGTGGATAACGACAGAGTCTATGAACAAGCTGTGGGTATCTTGAATTCTGGAGGAATAGTTGCCTTCCCGACTGAAACAGTTTATGGTTTAGGAGCCATTGCGACAAATGAGCAAGCAGTACAGCGGATCTTCGAAGCAAAAGGAAGACCTTCAGATAATCCGCTGATCGTACATATTGGGAACCAGTCAGACATCGAGAAATACGCAACCGATATTGCTGAAATTGCAGACGTATTACTAAAAGAATTTTGGCCAGGACCGTTGACGTTAATTATGAAGAAAAAGGCTGGAGTTATTGCAGATGTCGTCACGGCAGGACTTGACACAGTAGCTATTCGCATGCCTGACCACCCAATAGCGTTGGCCCTACTGCGCAAACTAGATCAGCCGTTAGCGGCACCGAGTGCAAATCGTAGCGGAAAGCCGAGCCCGACAGAAGCGGATCATGTCTACTATGATCTAATCGGTAGAGTACCGCTAATTTTGGACGGTGGAGAGACAGGTGTAGGTGTCGAATCTACTATTTTAGATATTACAGTTACGCCGCCCGTCATTTTGCGACCGGGCGGCATTACGAAAGAGCAGCTGGAAAATTTGATCGGCACCGTTCATATAGCGACGCTTCCTACAGATCAAACGGTCACGCCACGTGCGCCGGGGATGAAATATGCCCATTACGCACCCGAAGCACCGTTATTCATCATCGAGCCAAATGCGGATTCTATTGCGCATGCGCTAGAGACTAGTCATCAACAAAATAAACGCGTCGCGATGATTGGACCAGATGAGTTATACACAGAAAGAGCAGATTGGTACTTTTCCACAGGTTCTATCCATAATCGTGAAGCGATGGCATCGAGTCTTTATAAATTGATTCGCCAATGCGACAATACAGAAGCCGATATGATCTTAGCGATTGAGACCGATCATTCGGGTATCGGTGCAGCGGTTATGAATCGCCTTGATAAAGCGTCGGACGGCAAGCGTTTCACCGAATAACAATCCGAAAATGATGAATAGCTCCCTTTAGTACCCGCATAAGATGAGTAGATGCGGGACTTGCGAGGGGGCTACTTTTTTGATAGAAATTATAGCGGCGATCGTGACAACGATTGATATTCTGATCGTCTACACATTACTCCGACTGCGGCGAGGTCGTTTGATGATTATGCTGTGGACGACTATACTGAATGTGTTGCTGCCACTCATCGGTTTCTACACAGGGGAGTGGGTGATGACCTTTTTCGCAGGGTGGGGCCATGCGCTCTCAGGTGTATTGCTTTCACTCATAGGTCTTCACATTCTCCTCTCTGACAGTGAAGATCTGTCAGTTGTCAATAAAATTTCCCCATTTTTCTTAGCGCTGATCGTCAGTATAGATGCGTTCGGAGTGAGCGTGACATTCGGAATGATGCAACTGAATAAATGGCTATTTGTTTTTGTGTCTGGTTTCTTTTCTATGCTGTTTTCGGCCATTGCTCTCTTGTACACAGGCCACTTGCGTATAATTAATAGTACATTTATTCGCCGATTAGCAGGTATTGTATTCATATGTATGGGTGTATTGTCCTTGATTCATTAAAAATAGTGTTTCTTTTTTCTCATAAATCCGTTATTCTGTAAAGTAGGTGAAGAAAATGAATATGTATTTTATTTGTACAGGCAACACATGTAGAAGTCCTTTGGCGGAAGCATTAGTTAATCATGCCAACGTGCCAGGTATTACGGCGAAATCAGCAGGTATTCATGCGATAGACGGCTTGCCGATTTCAACGAATTCCGCACGGTTGCTGACGGAAGAAAAAATACCTTTTACTCCACATTCTAATGAAGTCAAGTTAGCTGACATGGAGTGGGCAGATGTTGTGTTGACGATGACAGCAAACCATCGAGATATCCTGCACAGTCGTTATCCTGCAATGAAAGAAAAAGTATTTACATTAAAAGAATACGCGGGTACAATGGCGGGTCTTGACGTGCATGATCCATATGGTGGCGATTTGGAAACGTACCGCACCACATTTCATGAACTGACTGATCTCATTAACTCCGTCATCCGAAAGCAAGCGGAGGGGAACTTATGAAAGAACCAAAAAAAGTCGGGCTACGGGCGAAACTCGTCCTATTTATCGTGATTCTTGCAGTCATCACGTATACAACGAGTGCCGTATTCATTAACTGGGTACAACCAACATTCTTCCCGAATGTACGGCCATTCGTTTTCCAACTACTTACATACGCGCTGGGCATCATGTGGTCAGGCATTTTAGCTGCTCTGTTCAGCACGATTTTGACTAAGCCGTTGCAACGTTTGGAAACAGCTGCTATGCAAGTGGCGGATGGCAAGATTGGTACAGACATTCAATTGCCCAACTCTTCGGATGAAATTCATTCCGTCTCCAAAGCATTCCAGCAAGTAGTCGTTAATTTACGTAGCATTATTGAGCAAATTGAATCCAACTTCCAAGCTACTGCTCAATCCGTCGATGAATTGACGAAAGAGACAAGCGCTGCGTCCGGCCAATCAGACGCCATTGCGCGCACGATTGGCGAAATTTCCGATGGAGCAGAAAACACGTCGGAATCGATTCAAGAAACAGTCAATGCGATTGAAGATATTCGGCAACTCGCAGTGGAAGTCAATAATCGCGCGGGTCAGTCTTCTGAACAATCCAAAGTGATGTTGCAGGAATTACACGCAACTACAGAAGTCTTCCAATCTGTGCTAGCAGGCATTCATCAAATGAGCGACCAAAGCGAGCATTCATTGGAAACGATACAAGTGCTCGATGAAAATGCACATAAAATTGGTGAAATTGTGGAACTCGTCGGCAATATCGCGGGTCAGACTAACCTGCTGGCGCTTAATGCGTCTATAGAAGCAGCGCGAGCAGGGGAGCATGGTAAGGGCTTCGCTGTCGTTGCGGAAGAAGTCCGGAACTTAGCGGATGAAAGCGCAAAAGCGGTTCAAATGATTTCGGGACTCGTTCAAACGATCCAATCCGACGTCAAACAAGTCGTAGCAGAAATGCAGCAACAAGTAAAAACGGCATCCACTGAGGCCGAACGTGCGACAAAAACGAATGGAAACGTTGAAACGATGACCGCTACCATTCAAACAATGGCACTTTACGTAGAAGAAATTAGTCAAATCGTCAGCAATCAAATGCAGACGATCGAGCGAACGGCCAAGCAGTCGATGGATGTAGCAACAATTGCAGAGCATGCTTCAGCAGGAGCGCAAGAAGTTCGTGCAGCCACAGAAGAGCAAGTGGCGTCCATTGATCAAACGAAAAACAAGGCACTGGAGCTGAAAGAGCAGTCGGAAGAGTTGTACAAAGTCATCCGAAAGTTCGACCGTACGCCGATGTGATAAATAAAGACGATTCTGGGGCGTTTTGCTCGAGGTCGTTTTTTTATTTGGATTGTGGTTGTTAATGGAGTTGGTGTGGTTTAGTTTGGTGTTTGATTAGAACTACAACCTAATTACGTGCTACTTAGTCGCGCAAGCACACCAATCAGTCGAGCAACATCCCTACACCTAGGCATCTACAAAAATGAAACTTTCCGAATAGAATGCTTAATTTACGTCAAGCAATGCCTTGAACCTGCCTTCTCAGCCTTCAAACACGTACGATGATTTCGTTTTATTCATATAATATTCGTCTTTATGACAAAAATTCAACGTTTTAAAATAGGGTTTTCAAAAATAGTACAGTAAAACCGATGATTTTTTAATCGAACAATGATAGAATAAGCGATAAGCAAAAATAGAAATGAGGGTGCGCAGTGAAAGTTGCAATTTCTTCAGACCACGGAGGCAACAACCTCCGAAAAGAGATCACCAATTTATTAACCGAACTCGACATTGAATATATCGACTACGGACCGGACGCCGACACTTCCGTTGACTATCCTGACTATGCAGTACCGGTAGCGAACGACGTCGTGGCGGGGAAAGTAGACCGCGGAATTTTGATTTGCGGTACAGGAATCGGCATGTCCATTTCCGCCAATAAAATCAAAGGGATCCGTTGCGCGCTCGTTCATGATGTATTCAGCGCAAAAGCGACACGCGGACATAATGACACCAACATGTTAGCGATGGGAGAACGTGTAATTGGACCAGGTCTAGCACGAGAAATCGTTAGCGCTTGGCTTGAAACAGAATTTGAAGGCGGCCGTCACGAGCGTCGTATAAATAAAATGATGGAACTTGAAAAGAACTAAAGGAAGTAGGTGGAACAAGTGGATGCCATTCAATTATGGAAACTGCAGCTAGAACAAGCATTGACCGAGTTTGCCGAGCAAGCACCACCTGTCGAAGGGACGATTTTCGTCGTCGGCTGTTCTACTTCTGAAGTAGCGGGTGCCCGTATCGGTACGAACGGTGCACTGGAAATAGGAGAAGCACTATTCGCACCGCTTCAAGCGTTCGCGAATAAATACCATGTACATTTAGCTTTCCAAGGTTGCGAGCATATCAACCGCGCCATCACATTGGAACGCAAGACGGCACAGCAATTTCATCTAGAACCTGTATCCGTTATACCCGTTTTTAAAGCGGGTGGCTCGATGTCTACGTATGCATATCAACAATTCAGCGATCCTGTCGTAGTGGAATCGGTACAGGCAAATGCCGGTATCGATATCGGACAAACTTTAATTGGCATGCAAATGAAGCCAGTAGTAGTACCGATCCGCACATCTATTAAAAAAATCGGTGAAGCTGTAATCACACTTGCGACAACTCGTCCAAAATTAATTGGCGGAAGTCGTGCGAAATACGAATAAACCGTGTACAATACAAGAAAATATAAAACTATCAGAAAAAAGGGGATACTATCCAATGGACTTAAGCAATGTACAATGCAATGATTCAGCAATTTATGAAGCAATCATGGCGGAGAAGAACCGTCAAAACTCGAACATCGAATTAATCGCATCTGAAAACTTCGTATCGGAAGCGGTAATGGAAGCGCAAGGGTCATACTTGACGAATAAATATGCTGAAGGATATCCAGGCAAGCGTTACTACGGTGGATGTGAACACGTAGACGTAGTCGAAAACATTGCACGCGATCGTGTAAAAGAAATTTTCGGCGCAGCATATGCAAACGTACAGCCACACTCTGGTGCACAAGCAAACATGGCTGTTTATTTTACAGCACTTGAGGCAGGCGACACAGTTCTTGGAATGAACCTTTCTCACGGCGGTCACTTAACACACGGTTCACCAGTTAACTTCTCGGGGAAGCTTTATAATTTCGTAGATTACGGTGTCACAAAAGATGAAGAAGTGATCGATTATGAAGATGTTCGTCAAAAAGCGCTTGAGCACAAGCCGAAGATGATCGTTGCGGGTGCAAGTGCGTACCCACGTGGAATCGACTTTGCAAAATTCCGTGAAATTGCGGATGAAGTTGGAGCATACTTGATGGTAGATATGGCACACATCGCAGGTTTAGTCGCAGTAGGTGAGCATGAAAATCCAGTTCCACACGCACACTTTGTGACATCCACAACGCATAAAACATTGCGTGGACCACGTGGCGGAATCATTCTATTGAATGAAGAAATGGCTGAAGAATTCGGCAAGAAAATCGACAAAACAGTATTCCCGGGCGTTCAAGGCGGTCCGTTGATGCACGTAATCGCTGCAAAAGCGGTAGCGTTCAAAGAAGTACTCGATCCTTCATTCAAAGAATATGCACAACAAGTAAAGAAAAACGCTGTAGCATTGGCTGAAAAATTACAATCAGAAGGAATCGACGTCGTGTCTGGCGGTACAGACAACCACATCGTACTTGTGAAGCTGAAATCACTAGACCTAACTGGTAAAGTAGCGGAGCACGTACTCGATGAAGTGGGAATCACAGTAAACAAAAACACCGTACCATTCGACACGGAAGGACCATTCATCACGTCTGGTATCCGCATCGGTACACCGGCTGTTACCACTCGTGGTTTCGTAGAAAAAGACATGGTAGAAGTAGGACGCATCATCGCAGAATTGTTGAAAAACCACGAAGATCCGTCCGCAAAAGAAGCAGCACGCAAAGCCGTTACTGCTTTGACAGATCAGTATCCTCTATATAAATAAGCAAACGAGCGCCTGACCTTGTGTTAGGCGCTTTTTTATGTGGTGGGTGGGTGTTTATGAGCGGTTGGGGGTGTGGATAGAGCGGTTAACTTGATTCAATGAGCGGTTGAGCGTGAAGGTAGAGCGATTGAGGCTACACTTAGAGCACTCCCGGAGTTGTATAGAGCGGATAGAACGCGATATAGAGCGGTCAAGCCGGCAAATAGAGCACTTAAAGACGGGCATTGAGCGAGATGGCGCGGACGATAGAGTGTTTTAGCCAATATACTGAGCGCACGCGGAACGGCATTGAGCGGATAACCGGGCCGGATGAGCGATTGAGGCGACACATAGAGCACTCGCGGAGTTGTATAGAGCGGAAAGAACGTGACATAGAGCGGTTAAGCCAACACATTGAGCGCTTGCGGAGGGGCATTGAGCGAGATGGCGCGGACGATAGAGTGTTTTAGCAACATACTGAGCGCACGCGGAATGGCATAGAGCGGATAACCGGGCCGAATGAGCGATTGGGGCGACACATAGAGCGGTCCCGGAGTTGTATAGAGCGGATAGAACGCGATATAGAGCGGTTAAGCCAGCACATTGAGCGCTTACAGACAGGTATTGAGCGAGATGGCGCGGACGATAGAGTGTTTTAGCCGACACACTAAGTACACGCGGAACGGCATAGAGCGGATAACCGGGCCGAATGAGCGATTGAGGGGACACATAGAGCGCTCGCGGAGTTGTATAGAGCGGATAGAACGTAACATAGAGCGGTTAAGCCAGCAAATAGAGCGCTTGAAAGAAAGTATGAGCGGGTCGCTCGCTTGATAGAGCGGATACACAGTTCAATAGAGCGCTTAGTAGAGCGAATACACCAACCCACAGAGCACTTCTGAAGAAGTATGAGCATTCACAAAATTAAATGTCGTTTTCATTATATTTTCATTATTACAAATCACACATGTTCACTGCGCCTCGTGCTTGATTTCTGTTATAATGTACAAGATATTCCGAAAAGGAGCGATACCAATGGGAAAAGTACATGTTTTTGATCATCCATTAATTCAACACAAATTGACGTTTATACGAAAGGTCGATACAGGAACGAAAGAATTTCGCGAGCTTGTGAACGAATTAGCCACACTTATGGCTTTCGAAATCACACGTGATCTTCCAACGCAAGAAATTACGATCCAGACACCGGTCTGCGAAGCAAAATCACGCATTTTGGCAGGGAAAAAATTAGGAATTGTTCCGATCTTACGTGCGGGAATCGGCATGGTCGACGGAATCATTGATTTAATCCCAGCAGCAAAAGTAGGACATGTTGGATTATTCCGCGACCCAGAAACATTAAAGCCCGTTGAGTACTTTGTGAAGTTGCCTTCTGATGTAGCTGAGCGTGAATTCATCGTAGTGGATCCGATGCTGGCGACGGGTGGAACTGCAGTTGAAGCAATCAATTCAATGAAAAAGCGTGGCGCGGTGAACATCAAATTTATGTGCTTAGTCGCTGCTCCTGAAGGTGTCGAAGTTCTGACAGAAGCGCATCCAGACGTTGACGTGTATATCGCAGCGCTAGACGAGAAGTTGGATGAACATGGCTATATCGTCCCTGGACTAGGTGACGCAGGTGACCGTTTATTCGGCACGAAATAATGGAGGGATCAATCATTGACTAAAAAATGGAAAGTGATGACGATTTTCGGCACAAGACCGGAAGCTATTAAAATGGCGCCTCTCGTTCTCGAGCTCGAAAAGCATCCGAATGAAATTGAGTCAATCGTCACGGTCACTGCCCAGCATCGTGAAATGCTTGACCAAGTGCTGGAAACATTTAACATTACACCAGACTATGATTTGAATATCATGAAAGACCGCCAGACGCTGATCGATGTGGCAACACGCGGCCTAGAAGGTTTGGATAAAATAATGAAAGAAGCGCAACCGGATATCGTGCTCGTCCACGGTGATACATCGACGACGTTCATCGGTAGTCTAGCTGCGTTCTATAATCAAATTTCGGTCGGTCACGTGGAGGCCGGGCTACGTACATGGAATAAATATTCGCCGTACCCTGAAGAAATGAATCGCCAACTGACTGGCGTTATTGCCGATCTTCATTTCTCACCAACTGAAAGATCCGCGCAAAATTTGATCGATGAAGGCAAAAATAAAGAACGTATCTACATCACAGGTAATACGGCAATTGATGCATTGCAAACGACGGTAGATCCGGAGTATCACCATCCAATATTTGATACGCTTGGAGACGACCGTTTAGTCTTATTGACTGCGCACCGACGTGAAAATCTCGGTGAACCAATGCGCAACATGTTCCGTGCGATCAATCGTTTGCTAGACAAACACGATGATATTCAAGTGATCTATCCCGTGCACATGAATCCGGCTGTACGTGAAGTGGCGGATGAATTACTAGGCGACAACGACCGCATTCATCTGATCGAGCCGCTCGAAGTACTAGATTTCCATAACTTCGCGGCACGTTCGCACATCATTCTTACAGACTCAGGTGGCATCCAAGAAGAAGCACCATCCCTTGGGAAACCTGTCATCGTTCTGCGGGATACAACCGAACGCCCAGAAGGTATCGATGCAGGCACATTGCGCTTAGCGGGAACAGAAGAAGAAAACATCTTCCAACTATCCGACGCGCTTCTATCCGACGATGCCGAGTACGAAAAAATGTCCAAAGCCCACAACCCCTACGGCGACGGCCACGCATCGGCGCGTATAGTAGAGTCCCTACTTAAATACCTACATTCACTATAAGAACCAAAACAGCAGAGAACTTACATCTGCTGTTTTTTTGACTGCAAATAAAAGTTGTTTAGAGAGGGGAGGGGGCTTGTAGTCCGGGATTAAAGCTCCAGCTGGCGGACGCGTTCCGGAGGGCGTGGGTTAAAGGGTGCAGACAATGAAAGTGCATGCTCCTAGCGCTTCGCTGATCCTCCCGGAGCCCCGGCTTCCGCTTCAATCCTACTTACAAAGTGATGTAATCAGTTACCTTCAACTTCCAACTAAGCTACAAGCCTAACTTCAATGAACAACAAATGGTAGCCACCACTCAGATTGTAAGGGATTGGTGCGTAGGAGGGGCGACTCCCGATGGATCAGCCCGATCAGGTGAGACAACCAAAAGAGAGCGAGAGCCGTAGCGAAGTACGGCTTTTGCGAGTAAAAGCGAAGCGTTAGGAGCACATCTTTGCACTTGCGACCTGGTTGGCTCACCGCGGGCCCATGGGAAAGCGTCCCCTCCGAAGCGCCAATTCCCACCCCAACAGCCCGTCAGTCTCTCCAGTATTAAACCAACGACGCTTAGAACATTTAAATCTTAAAACACTAACAATTTCTCACTCAAATCCCAACCAAAAAATACCACATAAAGCCAATAAACAAATATGTCGAATGTTTGACAAAGAGAACACATTGTGAATTTAATCACTTGAATCAATTGACATAAAAAACCCTCTATTGTATGCTAACAAAGGGTAAGATTGATAAGGAACTCATACATAAATTGAGTACAGAAATCATGTTTCGTAGGTTTCAAGTCTTCACTCGGAAGCGCCAAACCTTAACACTTTGTCGACGTCGCACATAGCAACGTCACCTGGTGGACGGAACAGGCGATTCACTTACAATTTCCAGATTCCCCTACAAGGAATCTATGTCGTTGAAAGAGATCAAAACGACAAAGACTCAACACTCGACACAAGTCGGGAACTACTGAACACTTCAGACGCTGTAATCCAAAATACGAATTGGGAGAATCGACAATGCAAAGTATGCAGGAAATTTTTAAACAGCAAAAGAAGAGTTTCTTTTTTTTGCTTGCATTGTTCGTGCTCGGTTGGTTTTTCTTGGACTACCGGACAATCTTCGCTGGGCTCATCTTAGGTTCACTTTTCGGTATGTATAACTTTTGGATTCTCGTTCGACGGATGGAACGATTTGATCGGTCCATCGATGAAGGAAAGCGAGCGAAGTCATTAGGTATGGGCTTACGTTTTGCATCAGGTGTAGGGGCTACGGCCATTGCACTCGTTATGCCGGAGGAGTTCGATCTGATCAGCACGGTAATCGGGTTAATGATACCCTATGCATTGCTGTTTACTGGTCATCTGCTGTTCCATTTTAAGCAATGACACTTTACTAGCAAGGGGAGGTGAACAAAAACGTGAATCATGAAAATCCACAGTTTATTTTATTCGGAATCGGGTTTAACCCATCGAATATACTGATGTTATTTGTAACGTGTCTGATCGTCTTCCTGATTGCAGTTGCATCTACACGGCGGCTTCAAATGAAACCTACGGGTATGCAGAACTTCATGGAATGGGTCATGGACTTTGTCAAAGGCATCATCAAAAATAACATGGACTGGAAAACGGGAGGCCGCTTCCACGTACTAGGCATCACTTTGATCATGTTTGTCTTTGTTGCAAATATGATTGGTCTTCCATTCGCAATCGTATGGGATCACCAACTTTGGTGGAAATCACCGACAGCCGATCCAGTTATCACGTTAACCCTCGCTGCTACAGTGGTTGCGTTAACGCATTACTATGGTGTGAAACAGCTCGGAATGGGCAAGTATTTGAAAACGTACTTCCAACCAATTCCATTCTTAGCACCATTGAAGATCATTGAGGAATTCGCAAACACGTTGACACTCGGTCTTCGTCTTTACGGTAACATTTTCGCAGGTGAAATCTTGATTGGTTTACTTGCAACATTGGGTGCTTCCAGCATCTTCGGTCTTGCCGGAGCTGTTATACCAGCACTTGCATGGCTCGGTTTCTCGGTATTTATCGGGGCGATCCAAGCATTTATCTTCGTTATGTTAACGATGGTCTATATGGCTCACAAAGTCAGCACAGATCACTAAACATATATTTACCCTGGAATCAGGGAACAAAACTACAAAGAATATTAGGAGGAAATACAAAATGGCAGGTATGGGTTTATTAGCAGCAGCTATTGCAGTTGGTCTAGGTGCACTTGGTGCAGGTATCGGTAACGGTTTAATCGTTTCTAAGACAGTTGAAGGGATCGCTCGTCAACCAGAAGCACGTGGCGTTCTACAAACAACAATGTTCATTGGTGTTGCATTGGTTGAGGCACTTCCAATCATCGCAACTGTTATTGCGTTTATCGTAATGAACAAATAATATTTGCGTTATATGGCGAAGCATGCAGTATAGGTCTTCGCCATTGCTTTATGTCATCAAATAAACAAACGATAGATCTGAAAGAATAAAGTGTTCTAAATTGAGTAAGAAACAAAAGAGTCATGAGCTCTTGAAGGGAGTGAAACAATCGTGTTGGATACCTTCGTCCTCTTATCAGCAAACGCTGACGCAGGATTTTTAGCTAGTTTAAACCAACGTCTAAATTTAGGCGACATTATCGTCACTGTAGTATTTTTCACGATTCTCATGGTACTTCTAAAGAAGTTTGCATGGGGTCCGTTAATGGGCGTGATGGATCAACGAGCGAAACTAATCGCTACAGAGATCGAACAAGCCGAAGCAAGTCGTCAAGAATCTGCAAAGCTTCTTGAAGAGCAACGTGCTCTATTGAAAGAAGCGCGCGAAAACGCACAATCTATTGTAGAGAGTGCGAAGAAACAAGGTGACACTCAACGTGAAGAGCTGATTATGGCTGCACGCGCTGAAGCTAACCGTATGAAAGAATCTGCAACTCTCGAAATCGCTACTGAAAAAGAGAAAGCCGTTGCAGCAGTTCGCGAAGAATTCGTATCTCTTTCTATTTTGGCTGCGTCTAAGGTTCTTGGGAAGGAAATTTCTGAGGAAGATAACCGCGCATTGATCGAAGAAACGATTGTGAAGGCAGGCGAAGGGCGATGAGCCAATCGGTAATCGCAAAACGTTATGCCGTTGCATTATTTGAAGCAGCACAGGAAAAGCAACAAACACTTTCCGTGCAAACTGATCTAAAAGAAATGAAAAAAGTATTCGCTGGAGACAAGCAGTTTGGTGAGCTATTAATTTCACCAAAGTTTTCTACAGAGAAAAAGAAAGAATTGATTGGGCAATTTTTCAATGGAGCAAACCCACTTGTGTTGAACACACTATACGTGTTGCTCGATGCAGGTCGTATTGAAGAAATAGACAGTCTAATCGAAGACTTCCAGGAACTCGCTAACGAGGCTTCCGGAGTTGCCGAAGCGAAAGTCTACTCTACACGTTTGCTTTCTGATGAAGAAAGTACAGCTATCTCTACTGCCTTTGCGCACAAAGTAGGAAAACAATCATTGCATATCGAAAACATCATTGATCCAAGCTTGATCGGTGGCATTCGCCTTCAGATCGGCAATCAAATTTACGACAGTAGTGTCAGTGCAAAACTGGCGCGTCTGGAACGTCAATTAATCAATTAATTTGAATTAAGAGGGGTGACATACATGGGCATCAAAGCTGAGGAAATTAGCGGTCTGATCAAACAACAGATCGAAAATTATCAGTCTGAAATGGAAGTAAGTGAAACAGGTACTGTAATCCGTGTAGGTGACGGTATCGCACTTGCTCATGGCCTCGACAATGTCATGGCGGGGGAACTTCTTGAGTTCTCTACCGGCGTAATGGGTCTGGCACAAAACTTGGAAGCGAACAACGTAGGTATCGTTATCCTAGGGCCATACACAGACATTAAAGAAGGCGATGAAGTTCGTCGTACAGGCCGTATTATGGAAGTACCAGTCGGAGAAGAATTGATCGGACGTGTAGTCAATTCACTTGGACAACCAGTTGATGGACTAGGTCCAATCAATACAACAAAAACTCGTCCTATCGAAAGCCCTGCACAAGGGGTTATGGCGCGTAAATCAGTTCACGAACCATTGCAAACAGGAATCAAAGCGATTGACGCTCTAGTTCCGATCGGCCGTGGACAACGTGAATTAATCATCGGTGACCGTCAAACAGGTAAAACAACTGTTGCAATTGACGCAATCCTAAACCAAGCAGACCAAGACATGATCTGTATCTATGTCGCAATCGGTCAAAAAGAATCTACTGTTCGTGGAGTGGTTGAAACTTTACGTAAGAACGGTGCACTTGACTACACAATCGTAGTTACTGCTTCTGCATCAAGCCCGTCGCCAATGCTTTTCTTGGCACCATATACAGGTATTTCGATGGCAGAAGAATTCATGTTCGACGGCAAGCACGTACTAATTGTTTACGATGATCTATCTAAACAAGCAGCAGCTTACCGTGAACTGTCCTTGCTACTTCGTCGTCCTCCGGGCCGTGAAGCATATCCAGGGGATGTCTTCTACCTACACAGTCGCCTACTTGAGCGTGCTGCAAAGTTGAATGACGAACTAGGAGCAGGATCGATTACAGCATTGCCGTTCGTTGAAACACAAGCTGGAGATATCTCCGCTTATATTCCAACAAACGTAATATCTATTACAGACGGACAAATCTTCTTGCAGTCTGACCTATTCTTCTCAGGTGTACGTCCAGCGATCAACGCCGGTCTATCCGTATCCCGTGTTGGTGGATCAGCGCAAATTAAAGCAATGAAGAAAGTTGCCGGTACACTTCGTTTGGACTTGGCAGCATTCCGTGAACTAGAAGCATTCTCACAATTCGGTTCGGATCTAGATCCATCTACAAGAGCGAAACTGGACCGCGGTCAACGCACAGTTGAAATCTTGAAGCAGGACTTGAACAAGCCGTTGAAAGTCGAATACCAAGTAATCAGTCTATATGCACTGACACGCGGTTACCTCGACGATATTCCAGTAAGAGACGTATTGCGTTTTGAAAGTGAAATCACTAGCTGGTTAGAATCCAACCATACGGAAGTGTATGATCACATCCGTACAACGAAAGATCTTCCAGCTGATGACGTAATGAGCGCAGCGTTCAACGAATTCAAGAAAAATTTTGTGACTTCTGAAGCTTAATATTCCTTGAATGGATCTTAAAATAAAGGTGGTGAATAGCCAGTGGCGTCCTTACGCGAGATAGAAAGCCGTATTGCTTCAACAAAAAAGACGAGTCAAATCACGAGAGCGATGCAAATGGTATCTGCTTCTAAACTAAACCGTGCTGAAATGAATGCGAAGAAATTCGTACCATACATGGATAAAGTAGAAGAAGTAGTTGGTGCCATTGCAGCCGTAACGAAAGATTCCGGACATCCTCTATTAACTGCACGCCCTGTAAAGAAGTCTGCGTACATCGTAGTTACTTCCGACCGTGGACTAGTTGGTGGATACAACGCGCACATTTTCCGTGCAGTTACCCGTGCAATCGAACAACGCCATAAATCGAAAGATGAAGTGGTCATTATCGCGATCGGTCGTAAAGGCTATGAATTCTTCGACCGTCTGGGTTACCAGATTGAAGAAAGCCTGATCGGACTTTCGGATCACCCTCGTTTTGAAGAAGTAAAAGATATCGCGAATCGGGCTGTTGGCATGTTCACAGAAGGCGTGTACGATGAAGTGTTCTTGTATTACAACCACTTCATCTCCGCCATCTCCAACGAAGCAACTGAACGTAAATTGCTTCCACTCACAGATATTTCATCTGTATCAGCTTCATCATCTTATGAGTTCGAGCCTTCAGCAGAAGCGATTCTCGAAACACTTCTCCCACAATACACGGAGAGCCTCATTTATGGAGCGGTACTCGATGGAAAAGCGAGCGAACATGCTTCCAGTATGACAGCGATGAAGACGGCGACAGACAATGCGTCTGACCTAATTGATTCGTTAACATTACAATTTAACCGTGCTCGTCAAGCAGCGATCACTCAGGAAATCACTGAAATCGTAGCCGGCGTAGCAGCACTCGAATAAAAGATTTGAAACAGTAAGACAGGAGGGAAAAGCATGAGTAATGGACATATTCTTCAAGTTATGGGTCCAGTTGTCGACGTAAAGTTCGAAAACGGACAACTTCCAGCGATCTATAACGCATTGAAGGTTAATATCGACCGTTCTAACGGAGTGGTTGAAGTATTGACTTTAGAAGTAGCACTTCACCTTGGTGATGATGCAGTTCGTACGATTGCAATGTCTTCGACAGATGGTCTGAAACGTGGTACGTCAGTAATTAATACAGGCGCACCCATTTCTGTTCCAGTTGGTGACGTTACACTCGGACGTGTATTTAACGTACTAGGTGAGGAAATTGACATGCGTGAGCCAGTTCCTGCTGAATCACAACGTGACCCAATTCACCGTGCTGCACCTACATTCGAATTCCTATCCACAGAGGTAGAAATTCTTGAAACAGGAATTAAAGTAGTTGACTTGCTTGCACCATACATCAAGGGTGGTAAAATCGGACTCTTCGGTGGTGCTGGAGTTGGTAAAACAGTTCTAATTCAGGAATTAATCAACAACATCGCACAAGAACACGGTGGTATTTCCGTATTCGCTGGTGTTGGAGAGCGTACTCGTGAAGGAAACGACTTGTACTTTGAAATGACAGATTCAGGCGTTATCAAGAAAACGGCAATGGTATTCGGTCAGATGAACGAGCCACCAGGCGCACGTATGCGTGTTGCACTTTCTGGCTTGACTATGGCTGAGTATTTCCGTGATGAGCAAGGACAAGACGTTCTATTGTTCATCGATAACATTTTCCGCTTTACACAAGCAGGTTCTGAAGTTTCTGCCCTACTTGGACGTATGCCTTCTGCGGTTGGTTACCAGCCGACATTGGCTACAGAAATGGGTCAGTTACAAGAGCGAATCACTTCTACAAATAAAGGGTCGGTTACATCGATCCAAGCAATCTACGTACCAGCGGATGACTATACGGATCCAGCTCCGGCAACAACTTTCGCTCACTTAGATGCAACAACGAACTTGGAGCGTAAACTTTCAGAGATGGGTATCTACCCAGCTGTGGATCCACTAGCTTCTTCTTCACGTGCATTGAGTGCAGAAATCGTTGGACCGGAACACTACCGTGTAGCTCGTGAAGTACAAACTACTCTTCAACGATACCGTGAATTGCAAGATATCATCGCAATCCTAGGTATGGATGAGTTGGATGAAGACGACAAGCAGGTTGTTGACCGCGCACGTCGTATCCAGTTCTTCTTGTCACAAAACTTCCACGTTGCGGAGCAGTTTACAGGACAAAAAGGTTCTTACGTTCCTGTTGCTGAAACGATCAAAGGCTTTGCTGAAATTCTTGAAGGTAAGTATGATCACTTACCGGAAGATGCATTCCGTCTAGTTGGACGTATCGAAGAAGTTATCGCAAAAGCAAAAGCTATGGGTGTAGAAGTCTAAGAAAAGGGACCAGGAGGGAAAAAAATGAGTAAAATCAAAGTGAATATCGTCACTCCCGACGGCCCTGTTGTTGAAATGGATGCGAACATGGTGATTGCAGTTACCGAAGCAGGTGAGATCGGGGTTCTACCCGGTCACATCGCGATGGTCGCGCCGCTTCAAATTGGTGCACTTCGCCTAAAGACAGATGGCAAAACAGAAACAGTCGCAGTCCACGGAGGCTTCATCGAGGTCCGTCCTGAAGTTGTCACTGTATTGGCACAGAGTGCGGAACTGGCTGAGTCTATTGATATCGCACGCGCAAAGAAAGCTGCTGAAAAAGCTGAACAAGATCTTCAGAAAAAGACTGATGACCTTTCTCAAAACTTAGCAGAGCTTGATTTAAAACGTGCTATTAACCGCATACAAGTGTATGAACAACGTATTTAATCTATAGTTGAAATGGGTGGACAGACAACCTCTGTCTGCCCATTTTCTCTATACAAAGGAAAAAAGGAGTGGTAACTATGGATAGTATGTTAGGAAGTAATCCACTACTCGCGATCGTATCGCACATCTTCTTCATCGGCATCAGCTTTTATGCACTACAAGCAATCCTGCCAGAGAACATCATACGAAAAAACCGCGTATTCCAAACACAACTTTTGTTTATTTTGTTAAGTATTGCTATCGGATCTACCGTATCAAAATTCTTTTTAGACATATCCTACTGGTCAGGAAGATGGGCAACCTGGTTTTGATTTCCTTCAGCTGAAGCTCTACTAGTACGACCAGCGGAAATCAGAACTCTGGCTGAAAGAAATTAAAACGGGATGACCATGACATGGTGTGGTTTTGTCATTTGAACTTTTAAAAGTTCAAATGAATTCACTTATAGTCAACAACTTATAGGTAGGGTTTCAACAGCGAATGTATAGGACAAGTGTCCCATGGTTGAAGTGGAAATTCTACATACGTTACATTGTAGACTTTCCATGAAGCCACTTTGTAATATACATGTAATAAAAATATCTCACATTGCGTGTAAAATGTAGGATTAGCGGGTAATTACGATTATGTGGCTATAAATGAACGGTCAAATGCAATCACTTTGTGTCAGATCATCACATATACTACATCATGCAAGAAATAACACAAAACTGCGCCGGAAGGTACTTGTTTAGGATAGTTTTACAAGGTACAATAGTATATGTTTTATATGTGAAATTTGAATTTAACAATTGAACTGCAACACCAATGAAAATGTTTATAGACGATTAAACGATTATTGATAATAGGCTGTGGGTGAAGGATAAATTGGACTCGGAGGGGCTACTGGTGGAAAAAATTATTATTAACGGCGGACGGACTTTACAAGGGAACGTACGTGTAGAAGGTGCGAAGAACGCGGTATTACCGATCTTGGCTGCTGCTTTATTAGCATCTGAAGGAGTGAATGTCATTCGTGATGTTCCCAATCTCTCAGATGTACGGACGATTAATGAAGTGCTTAAAAGTTTAAACGCAAAAATCACGCATGATCCAGAAAAAGGGGAAGTCATCGTAGATTCACGTGGAAGACTAGCTGATGAAGCACAATTTGAATTTGTACGTAAAATGCGCGCATCCATTTTAGTAATGGGACCGTTACTGGCGCGTAACGGATTCGCACGTATTGCATTGCCAGGCGGCTGTGCAATCGGTTCAAGACCCATTGACCAACATTTGAAAGGCTTCGAAGCAATGGGAGCAGAAATTTCATTTGGACATGGTCATGTTGAAGCAAAAGTAGACGGACGATTAAAAGGCGCGAAGATCTACTTGGATTTCCCAAGCGTAGGTGCAACAGAAAATATTATGACGGCTGCTGCTCTCGCGGAAGGTACAACGATCATCGAGAACGCTGCCAAAGAACCTGAAATTGTCGACTTGTCGAATTTCATCAATGAAATGGGCGGTAAAGTCGTAGGTGCAGGTACGGATACTATTCGTATCGAAGGTGTACAGACAATGTATGCATCGGTTCATCACATTATTCCGGATCGTATCGAAGCAGGAACATTCATGGTAGCTGCAGCAATTACAGGTGGAGACGTTACCATCGACAATGCAGTACCTGAACATTCTACAGCTTTAATTTCCAAATTAACGGAAATGGGCGTAGACATTACTCCGTTGGATGAAGGGATTCGCGTTACAGCGAAGCATCCACTAAAGGCAGTTGACTTGAAGACGATGCCGCATCCAGGTTTCCCGACAGATATGCAATCACAAATGATGGCATTGATGTTAACAGCTACCGGTATCGGTGTGTTAACGGAAACCGTATTTGAAAATCGTTTTATGCACGTTGAAGAATTCCGCCGTATGAACGCGGATGTGAAGATCGAAGGGCGTTCTGTTATTGTTTCAGGGCCTTCAAAACTCCAAGGTGCGGAAGTCGCAGCCACAGACTTGCGTGCCGCTGCATCACTCATCCTAGCCGGACTCGTAGCAGAAGGCGTTACACGTGTGACTGAATTGATTCACTTAGATCGCGGTTATGTGAACTTTGATAAAAAGCTCAAAGCCCTAGGCGCAGACATAACACGTGTTTCAACTGAACAAGAAGTTTCAGAATCTCAACTAGTATAATGAACGACGCCATGGACAGTCCGCTGTTCATGGTTTTTTCATGGATTCCAATGAATACGAAATCTCCGCTTAACATATAGTCTAGTATGTACAAAAAACTACTCCTTTTATTCATCATTCTCACATTATTTTTTATTCCTATTCTTGTAAGACAAGCGCCAGAATTTAAACTGGTAGACCAACGAGAGGAGAAGTATTGCGATGCCATGATCACGGTCATAGGTGTGGACGAGCCGATTCCGCTAGAAGAGTATGTCGTCGGAGTGGTAGCAGGTGAGATGCCGGCTGATTTTCATCCCGAAGCATTGAAAGCGCAAGTGATTGCTGCCCGCACATATGCCGCAAGAAACACAGACAAAGGGGCCAAGCCGATCGCTAAAGATGTCTCTGCTCAAGTGTATCGCACAGAATCTGAACGTAAAGAGCGTTGGGGCAAGGCGTTCAACGACAATGAAAAGAAAGTGCGCAAAGCGGCGGAAGAGACGAAAGGTCAAATCATTGTGTACGGGGAAGAAATCATATCCGCCATGTTTTTCTCTACATCCAATGGAAAAACTGAAGCTGCACAAAACTTTAGCGGCAATCCAGTCGAGTATTTACAGAGCGTGGAAAGTCCAGGCGAAGAAGATGTAGCCCCTACCGTAGAGCGCAAGCAAGAGCTAACATTGACTGAATGGAATCGTAAACTCGGTTTCAACTGGGATGCCAATCAATTTCGTGAACTGAAGCTCGTTCGCAATCAAACCGGACGTGTCCAGAAAATCATCTCTGGACAATATGAAACAAGTGGGCGACAAATTCGTGAAAAGCTTCATTTGGCCTCTACCGATTTCAATATTGCGTATGATGTTAACAATCAAATCGTCCATATTACGACCGTTGGTTATGGCCATGGAGTCGGGATGAGTCAATACGGTGCGGAGGCTTTTGCGCAAAAAGGATGGACCGCAGATCAAATTGTGTCTCACTATTATACAGGCACAAAAATCCAGCAAATAAATTTACCTGAAGATCGATGTTTAAAATCCTCTTAACTTGCAAAGAATGCAAGTGAGGTGATGAACATGCGAGAAGAAAAACCAAAGGCCCCTTCTCAGGAGAACAAGAAAACGAAGAACGGCTGGTTCTGGCCTGCCATTTATACGAGCGTAGCGCTTTTATTCATCGGCATGGTATGGGGATACACCGCATTGACGACGGAAGAATCAGCACCGTCTGAAGTGGCAAAAGTAGAGCAGCCAAAAGAAAACGCCACGGTAGAAACAAACGCAGCAAAGGAAACACTGAAGTATCCATTCGATGAAGCAAAAGTAGATCAAGTCGCCATCTTACAAGAATTTTATGATGCAGAAGCAGACGAAGCAGTGCGTGAGAAAGCACTACTCGTATTCAACCAGACGTACGTCACCAGCAAAGGACTTTCTCTATCGATGGATGGAGAACCATTCGAAGCTGTAGCGGCAATGAGTGGAACAGTCGAAGAAGTCATCGTGGATTCATTCAAAGGCACAGAAATTAGATTGAAACACGCGGACGGAAAGTCAACAGTCTACGGTTCATTGACAGGCGTACTTGTGAAAGAAGGCGACACAGTCGAACAAGGACAAGTGCTTGCCGAGACGACGCAGAATGAATGGAATCCTGAAGCAGGCGTCCACTTGCAATTCGAAATCCAGCAAGATGGAGTAGCCGTAAATCCACACGATTTCCTAGCATTTTAATACGAAGCACCCAAGCCATTCCAGCCCCCGGAATGGCTTTTTTCATATGTTGACACCTGTTCGCATACACTACATTAGTCAAAGGAGTGAATAGAGAAAGGAAGAGGGCGTGCACGAGCAAATTAGAAAACGCTGCGTACGACTGGGCAAGCTACTGATCGAGACCAACTTGACAGTGCGCGCGCTAGCCAATGCGACCGGCTACTCCAAAAGCACGGTCCACAAAGACTTGACCGAACGACTACCAAATGTAGATCCATGCTTGTCACGGGAAGTCGCAGAAATTCTGGCCTACCACAAATCCATCCGCCACCTACGCGGAGGAGAAGCCACCCGCCAAAAATGGAAAAATGAAACCGAAGCTCAAAAAGCAGATGCCTAACCCCACTGAAAATGAAGCAATAAAGTACTGTACCCATACAAGCAGCCTGAACATGTGAAAAGCTATCCAGAGGAATGTATCTGGATAGCTTTTGTGTGATTGTGTGATGGGGGATCGTTGGATTGGGTTGGGTTGAGTTAGGTTGGGGTTGGGCGGAGCTGGGCTGGGGCCGGACCCGGGCCGCTCAATGCTGAGTGCTATCCGCTCAATGTCATTCCGCAAGCGCTCAATGCGTTGGCTTATCCGCTCAATGTCCTGCGCTATCCGCTCTATACAACTTCGCGAGCGCTCAATGTGTCGGCTCAAGCGCTCAATCGTCCGCGCTATCATGCTCAAAGTCTGTCCGTAAGTGCTCAATGTGTTGGCTTACCCGCTCAATGTCCTGTGCTATCCGCTCTATACAACCCCGCAAACGCTCTATGTATTGTCTGAAGTGATCAATCGCCCGGGTCATCCGCTCAATCCTCGTGCGCGAGTGCTCAATGTTTCGCTTTAAGCGCTCAATCGTTCGCGCTATCATGCTCTAAGCCTGTCCGCGCGTGCTTAGTGTATTGTCTAAAAGACTGTATTGCTCGCGCCATCTCGCTCTATGTCTGTCCGTAAGCGCTCAATGTGTTGGCTTGCTCGCTCAATGTCCTGCGCTATCCGCTCTATACAACTTCGCGAGTGCTCTATGTATTGTCTGAAGCGCTCAATCGCCCGGGTCATCCGCTCAATCCTCGTGCGCCAGTGCTCAATGTTTCGCTTTAAGCGCTCAATCGTTCGCGCTATCATACTCTAAGTCTATCCGCGAGTGCTTAGTGTGTTGTCCAAAACACTGTATTGCCCGCGCCATCTTGCTCAATGCCCGTCCGTCAGCGCTCAATGTGCTGGCTTACCCGCTCTATACAACTTCGCTAGCGCTCTATGTATCGTCTCAATCGCTCAATCGCCGGGGCTATCCGCTCAATCCTCGTGCGCAAGCGCTCAATGTGCAAGCTTAACCGCTCTAACCCACCACCCTCACCCCCAAAAACATGTATAATAGACACCAATCAACGCCAACAGGAGGAATGAATCATGACGAAAAAGTATATCCTAGCGCTCGATCAAGGTACGACGAGCTCACGTGCGATCCTATTTGATAAAAAAGGTGACATCTTCCATACCGCGCAACAGGAATTTACGCAGTATTTTCCGAAGCCTGGCTGGGTGGAGCATAATGCGGATGAAATTTGGAGCTCGGTTCTGTCTGTCATCGCGGCTGTCATTTCTGAAAAAAATATTGCCGCCACGCAAATTGAGGGGATTGGCATCACCAATCAACGTGAAACGACGGTCGTGTGGGATAAGCATACTGGCAACCCAGTTTACCATGCGATCGTTTGGCAATCCCGCCAGACAGCTGACGTGTGTGAAGAATTAAAAGCGGCAGGGCACGATGATGTATTCCGCACTAAAACGGGCTTGCTAATTGATTCGTATTTCTCAGGAACGAAAGTGAAATGGATTTTGGACAATGTAGAAGGCGCGCGTGAAAAAGCTGACAACGGAGACTTGCTATTTGGCACAATCGATACGTGGATTATTTGGAAATTGTCAGGCGGTGCAGCACATGTTACCGACTACTCGAATGCCTCGCGCACGCTCATGTACAATATTCACGACTTGGAGTGGGATGAAGAGTTACTCAACATATTAAATGTTCCTAAAACAATGTTGCCGACTGTCTGCCAATCTTCCGAAATTTACACACACACGGATACTAGACACTTCTTCGGTCACAATGCACCAATCGCGGGGATCGCTGGTGATCAGCAGGCGGCTTTATTTGGCCAGGCGTGCTTTGAAAGCGGGATGGTGAAAAACACGTACGGCACAGGTTGTTTCATGCTGATGAATACAGGGGAGAAAGCGGTGACGTCTGATAACGGGTTATTGACGACCATCGCGTGGGGAATTGATGGGAAAGTGGAATACGCACTTGAAGGCAGTATTTTCGTCGCGGGTTCTGCGATTCAATGGCTGCGTGACGGACTGCGTATGTTCCGTAGCGCGTCTGAAAGTGAAAGTTATGCGAAGCGCGTCCAATCGACGGATGGTGTCTACGTCGTACCGGCATTCGTCGGGCTCGGCACACCGTACTGGGACAGCGACGTCAAAGGCGCGGTATTCGGCTTGACTCGCGGTACAACAAAAGAACATTTCGTGCGCGCTACTATCGAATCACTCGCTTACCAAACGAAAGACGTTCTCGACGCAATGGAAGCGGACTCGGGGATTTCATTGAAAACGTTACGGGTTGATGGGGGCGTGGTGGACAATGACTTCCTGATGCAATTTCAGGCAGATTTGCTTAACGTGCCAGTCGAGCGTTCGACGATCAATGAAACGACGGCTCTCGGTGCGGCGTATCTTGCAGGTCTGGCGGTAGGATTTTGGAAGGACCGCAATGAAATCGCAGACTACTGGCGTCTCGATCGACCTTTTGAGCCGAATATGGAAGAGGCGGTACGCGAAGATCTCTACAAAGGGTGGCAAAAAGCTATTCACGCAACGATTGCCTTTAAATAATTCATTAGCCGCCGCTAACTTGCTGGCGGCTTTTAGTTTTGCCGACCACTATCGAAAAATGCCAAATAAAGTAGAAATATGATATAATGAACAGCTAAGAGTGTAATCAGACAGAACGTATGAGGAAGGAGTCGTGGTCACGATGTTTTCAAAAGATATTGGAATAGACCTAGGTACCGCCAATGTATTGATATATGTGAAAGACAACGGTCTCGTCATCAATGAGCCGGCTGTCATGGCGATCGATAAGCGTACGGACGAGCCTGTGGCGTTTGGTGAAGAGGCGTATCACATGATGGGTCGTTCACCAGAACATATCCAGATCGTACGTCCAATGAAAGCTGGGAACATTGCGGAGTTTGAGATGACCCGCGTGTTGATCAGACACTTCCTCGAAAAAGCGCTAGGAAAAAGCCTGCGTCTCAAACCCCATATTACGGTATGCTGTAAAGCGGATACGACGCGAGTGGAAAAAAACGTGATCCGACAAGTGCTGATGGGGGCGGGAGCCAAACAAGTCGTTATAGAAGAAGAATCAAAAGTAGCGGCACTTGGTGCAGGTATTGATATATCCAAGCCTTCAGGCAATATGATAGTCGATCTCGGTGCGGGCACGACAGATGCATCCGTGCTGTCGATGGGGGAAATCGTATCGTTTACGAAAACGAATATTGGCGGCCTTCATTTCGATCAATGTATCATCCAACATATACGAAAAAAACATAATGTTTATATAGGTGAAAAAACGGCAGAACAAGTGAAAAAAGGCATTGGTGTCGTGTTGATGAGTGGAGAAAAACCGAACACGATGAATGTGCATGGTAGCGACCTGGCAACAGGCATTCCGAAAACGATTGAAGTCACAGCGGAAGAGATTCGTCAGGCATTGCAACTACCGATTAGTAAAATCATAGAGACAACTAGAGACGCGCTGGAAGACACACCGCCTGAGCTCGCTGCGGATATCGCACAGCGGGGCATCATTTTAATCGGCGGTGGCGCATGGCTACCGGGAATAGATACCTTATTATCCGAACACCTCAACGTTCCGGTTTTCATTGCGGAAAATCCACTTACTTGTATGGCGGAAGGCGCTGGACTGCTACTAGACTCGGATGGTAAAACTTCAACACGCATAATTTGACCTGCCATGCAAGCTGCAAGTAGTGTATACTAAAAACATCGATTTATCTGACATGACGATGCAAAGGAGTGAAATGAAATGTTTCGTGGTTTTTACACAGTAGGATCAGGCATGATCGCACAGCAACGCCGTACGGAAATGCTGTCAAACAATATCGCGAACGCCAACACGCCAGGCTATAAGGCGGAGCAGTCGACGATTCGTGCATTTCCTGACATGTTGATGTCCCGCTTGGATTCAACGCGCGTACCGACGGAAAAAGGCTTGAACTTTAGAAATCTTTCCGAAGTCGGTGAACTTTCGACGGGCGTTTATATGCAAGAAACCTTGCCGTTATTCGCACAAGGACAGTTGCGTGAAACGGAACAGAAGACCGACATCGCGTTATTTGATGGACCGATGGAAGTCAATGAAGAGACAGGCGTTGCAGGAACCGTGTTTTTCACGCTAGAAGGTGAGAATGGCGGTCAATACTATACACGAAACGGTAATTTCGCTGTCAACGCAGAAGGATACTTGACCAATCCATCCGGCTTATATGTCCTAGACGATGCAGGCAATCGGATCGAACTGACAAGTGATGATATTCGCGTGACGGATTCAGGAGCGATCTTCGCCGGGGAAACAGAAGTCGCGACGCTAGGTATTGCCTACTCTGACGCACCGGATACAATGTCCAAGCAAGACAACGGACTCTTCACGACGATCGACGGCAATGCGTTACCTACAGGCGGCACCTACTCGATGCAACAAGGCTATCTCGAAGATTCCAACGTCGATGCCGCGCGCTCGATGACGGATATGCTGACAGCCTATCGTGCATTTGAAGCCAATCAAAAAATCCTACAAGCTTATGATCGCAGTATGGAAAAAGCGGTCAATGAAGTAGGTCGGGTCAATTAATGACTACATATAGAAGCATGCGAAAAGGAAGTGACCTTTGATGATCCGCACGATGACTACAGCGACCAACACGATGAACCAGTTGCAGCAACGTCTCGACTTGATCGGCAACAACTTATCGAACGTCGGTACGCATGGATATAAATCCTCGGCAGCTACATTCCAAGAACTTTTATTCCAGCAAATGAATAATGACAAAGCCGACCAAGCCGAGCGCAGTTCAGATTTTGGCATCCGTATGGGGACAGGCGCACATCTCGGTAGCTTGCAAATGAACTGGAAAGTGGGCTCTGTTCAAATAACGGACCGCCAGCTAGACTTTGCGCTAACAGAACCGAAACAACATTTTAATTTGATCCAGCCAACGGACGGTGGAGAAGAAATCATTTATTCACGTAAAGGGAATTTCTACTTATCCCCAACTGCAAACGGGGACAATGCGCTAGTCAATGAAGAAGGACTCGCAGTGGCGGATAGCGCAGGTCGTCCAATCGTCTTTTCCGGACAGGCAACCGACTATCAAATTCGTCCGAACGGTGTATTGCAAGTGACGACACCGCAAGGCACACAGGAATTTAATCTCGGTGTCACCGTCTTAGAAAAACCTGATTCCATGGTTCAACTTTCCGCAACCAACTTTGGTTTGCCGACAGACCTAGCAGCGCTCGGACTGACAGCAAATGACGTATTGACTGAAATGACAGGCGCTGGACGAAGTCAGATTGGCTTGCAAAATCAAGCGCTCGAAACTTCCAACGTAGAGTATGAAAAAGAAATGGCGGATTTGATTTCGACGCAACGTGCCTATCAATTCAATGCGCGTTCCGTAACCATGGCGGACCAGATGATGGGCTTAATTAATGGCATTCGCTAACGCGTGCAATAGGAGTATTTACTATGACAGATAAAAATAAAAACTTCAAAAAAATAACAGAACCACTATCACCCGTGCAACCATTCGAACCATTGAAGACTCCCGAACCGGCAGAAATGGAAGAACCGATCGAACTGACAGAGACAGATCCTGTCGTACCCGCTGAAATGGACGAAGTGGCAGTTGCGGTCGCAGAGCCACTCACAGCAGACGAAGAAGTTCAAGAAGACATTGAGTCGACAACGGAGATAGAAGCGCCTGAAACTGCTCCTGATGCTCCAGAAGAGGCAATAGAAGAAACACCACTAGTCGAAACAGAACCTGTCAAAAAATTGCCTGCGCCAGAAGAGTCCAACACGACATTCTGGTCAAAGATCAAATCAAAATGGCCACGCAGAGAGCGCGCTGAAAAAATCGCAAAACCCGTTAGTGAAATGCGCTGGGTCCAAGTCCGCATGATCCCGATCTGGTTGCGACTGCTGATTGTACTCGTATTGCTTGTCCTAGCAGCTATAGCAGGTACCATGGTTGGATTCAGTGTAATTGGTGACGGATCAGTAGGCGATGTCTTTAAAAAAGAGACATGGACGCATATTTTTGATATCATGAACGGTAAATAAGTACAGAAACATCTGATTACTTCAGAACCTCTGGAATAAAGGAGACATATTTCATGCTGAATGCTCAACAAATACAAGAAATTATCCCGCATCGCTATCCATTTTTGCTCGTCGATCGCATCGAAGAACTCGAAGAAGGTAAGCGTGCAGTCGGGTTAAAAAACGTTTCAATCAATGAAGACTTCTTCAACGGTCACTTCCCAGGCTATCCGGTCATGCCAGGCGTCCTCATCGTAGAAGCACTGGCCCAAGTCGGCGCTGTCGCTCTACTCAAAAAAGAAGAAAACAAAGGCCGTCTAGCATTTTTCGCAGGCATCGACAACTGCCGCTTCAAACGTCAAGTCACACCAGGCGACACCCTTCGTCTCGAAGTGGAAATTGTGCGCTTGCGTGGTTCAATCGGTAAAGGAAAAGCCATCGCAACCGTTGAAGGCGAAGTGGCATGCGAAGCAGATATTACGTTCGCACTCGGCCCCGTCCAAGAGCAATAACATCACGAAGCAGTACTAGAAAGTTGATATAATAATCATTGGAATGCCAAGCAAGGCATACAGTGGGAGGGTACATTACAGCATGTTAAAGAAGCTTTCTCCAAATATAAAGAGCAGCATCACTCGTTCGATTTCTCAATCATTTGAACAATATATGAGTGAAATCGGCTGGTCAGCGGAAGAATACAATATCGAACAATTTTATGCGAACTGGCGGGAATACATCACGACCAAAGCGCTTTGGTACGACAAGATACCAGACGACGTCAAAGTAGATCCCGAGTTCCACAAAGAATTGGCAGAGCGCGTGGAGGAAGTATTAATCCGCATACTCAATGATCCACCGACCGAAGAACAGATCGCACAAATTGAAATTTTACAACAAAATCTCGACACGCATTATGATTATGGCTGTAAAGCGGAAGCTGTATACGTTCAAAACATATTAGAAACTACATCAGCCTATCCGAATAATTAAAACGAATAGTTCTCTCCTTTTCGCACAAGCTACCGTTGAACATACCAATACGTATGGTTCACAGCTCGTAAAAAAGGAGGGAATTTTTTTATGATCAGAAAAGCTCTACCCGTAGTTTTCGCATCCGCACTCGTTCTGACCGCATGTAACACGAACGACGGCGCACTGCCGAACAACAACGAAACACCTATGCAAGACGTAGAACGTGACAATACGCCAAACGACAATCAGCGTATGGGTCCAAACCTCGACGGTCTTGACGACAACGATGACCGCGGCATCATGAACAACGACGGCGATGGGATCATGAACGGTGACGGTGAAGGCATCATGGAGGAAACGCGTGAAGGAATCGAAAAAACACGCGAAGAACTCCTTGATGACAACAACGAAAACCGTGGCGCACGCGACGACAACAACATGAACGGCAACATGAACGGTAGCGACTCTGCTCCTGACGGCGTTATACGCAATGACGATCGTAAAGAGTGATGATTCCCGCCATTATAAAAACGGCCCTGCATATTACATGCTAGGGTCGTTTTTGTGTGGGTTTTTTTGGGTGTGTATGCTCTATGTGGTGTGGTATCCGATCAAACTTCATTCGCGAGCGCTCTATGTGTCCTCCCGAGCGCTCTATCGCACGCGCTATTCGCTCAATGTCCTTTCGTATGCGCTCTATGTATCTTTGGAATCGCTCAATGCTAGTGTGTGAGCGCTCAAAGTGGCATCATATCCGCTCAAACTCCGCGAGCCGCTCAATCCATCCTCCCGAGCGCTCTATCGCACGCGCTATCCGCTCAATGTCCTTGCGCATACGCTCTATGTATCTTTGGAATCGCTCAATGCTGGTGTGTGAGCGCTCTATGAGGCATCGTATCCGCTCAAACTCCGCGAGCCGCTCAATCCATCCGCTCGAGCGCTCTATCGCACGCGCTATTCGCTCATTGTACTTTCGTATGCGCTCTATCAATCCTTGAACCCGCTCAATGCTAGCGTGTGAGCGCTCAAAGTGGCATCGTATCCGCTCAAACTCCGCGGGCCGCTCAATCCATCCGTCCGAGCGCTCTATCGCACGCGCCATCCGCTCAATGTCCTTGCGCATGCGCTCTATCAATCCTTGAACCCGCTCAATGCTAGCGTGTGAGCGCTCTAAGTGGCATCGTAACCGCTCAAACTCCGCGAGCCGCTCAATCCATCCTCCCGAGTGCTCTATTGCACGCGCTATTCGCTCAATGTCCTTCCATATGCGCTCTATGTATCCTTGGATCCGCTCAATGCTAGCGTGTGAGCGCTCTAAGTGGCATCGTATACGCTCAAACTCCGCGAGCCGCTCAATCCATCCGCCCGAGCGCTCTATCGCACGCGCCATCCGCTCAATGTCCTTGCGCATACGCTCTATGTATCCTTGGAATCGCTCAATGCTAGTGTGTGAGCGCTCAAAGTGGCATCATATCCGCTCAAACTCCGCGAGCCGCTCAATCCATCCTCCCGAGCGCTCTATCGCACGCGCCATCCGCTCAATGTCCTTCCGTATGCGCTCTATATGTCCTTGGAACTGCTCAATGCTAGTGTGTGAACGCTCTAAGTGCTATCGTATCCGCTCAAACTCCGCGAGCCGCTCAATCCATCCTCCCGAGCGCTCTATTGCACGCGCTATTCGCTCAATGTCCTTGCGCATGCGCTCTATGTATCCTTGAATCCGCTCAATGCTGGTGTGTGAGTGCTCAATGTGGCATCGTAACCGCTCAAACTCCGCGAGCCGCTCAATCCATCCTCCCGAGCGCTCTATCGCACGCGCTATCCGCTCAATGTACCTCCGTATGCGCTCAATGTGTCCTTGGATCCGCTCAATGCTGGTGTGTGAGCGCTCAATGTGGCATCGTATCCGCTCAAACTCCGCGAGCCGCTCAATCCATCCTCCCGAGCGCTCTATCGCACGCGCTATCCGCTCAATGTCTTTCCGTATACGCTCTATCAATCCTTGAATCCGCTCAATGCCAGCATACAAGCGCTCTATACAGTATTGTATCCGCTCAAACATCCCCAAGCGCTCAATCACCCCCGCCATCCGCTCAATCCCACCGCCCATCCATCCCAGAAACCCAAAAAACCAAAAAAAAGCCACCCAAAAAAGGGCAGCCCATCCATCACAACTTCGTCTTCTCATCAAGCTCCGTGTCACGCTTCAACTTCGGCCGATCCCACATAGCCGTTTGGAATTGCTCGAGCAGCGCATCGCCTTCCAAACCTTCATCCATCAACTCTTCCAGCAAATGCTCGGGATACTTCGATCGGACACGCTTCAACCGTCCTTTCATCAAAACGGAAATCCGGTCCCCGATCTGCCGCCAATTTTCCACCGCCACATCAAATGAAGCGGGCTCGTTGCCAGGATACGAAATGACGACGCGCACGGTCAGTAATGTCTCTTCGACTTTCCACTTTTCCATAATGTCCTTATGCTTGGCATCAATGAATAGCTCCAGCACCCACAAACGATGACTGTTCTCCTGGTTGATAATAATGCCGTCAAATAGCGGGAATGCAAGCACACCGCTCTCCTGAATTACTTCCACCGAAATCATTTTAAACGTCTTCAATTCCATCACCTCGGTACAATTTTCCCAAGTATAGCATAAAAATCTCAAAATACTCGAGAATTCAAAAATGCCGTGTAGCTCACCACGCAGAAACCGCATATTACCGCGAATGTCCAAAAACTCCTTCGAATGAAAATTTAAAAAACATACCGAAAATCATAGCAAAATTCAATTTTGCCACTTTGCCAACGAGAACCCATGTAGATTACTATAAGGGCAGCACAAAGAAAGGAGGAACCAACTCGTGAACCAATTGGCTTTAGTAGGGAACATCACCAAAGACCTCGTATTAAAAGAACACGCATCAGGACGTGTCAACACCACGTTCGTCCTCGCTATCAATCGCAGCTTCAAAAACGCAAACGGGGAAGTAGCAACCGACTTCGTGCTGTGCTCCGTCTGGGGACGATCCGCCGAAAACCTAGTCCGTCACTGTGGCAAAGGATCGCTCGTAGGCGTCAGTGGAAGCATTCAGACCCGGAACTACGAACGCGAAGATCGATCGAAAGTGTATGTCACGGAAGTCGTGTGCAATGAAATCCGCTTCTTGTCGAAATCAATTAAATCTCAACACGCAGAAATGAAAACACATTCGTCTACTGAGCCCAAACGTTTTGAAGAAGCGAAATCAACCGAAACCGCATTACCTATTTTCTAACCAGTTCCATAACGAAAGGGGAGATGACCAAGGCAGATCCGCCGTCGCACATCCGTTACTGATCAATTCCTGAAAAGAGATGGATGACACACAATTGAAGAGAAATGAAAAAAGAGAACATTACACGACACTACAAGCATATTCGCCAACTAGCATGACTCGGCAGAAGCAAGAGCGAGTGGGGACTCGATCCTCTGTGATGCCGGGAGTACATTCAGCATAGGAACTGAATCAATTTTACGCCAACTCATCCGTCGCCCGTCTCTCGCGGAGACCACTTCCACTAGGCGGGCTGACGGAATACATACCCGCTCATAGAAAGGATGAAGCCCACATGCACAGCCCACCTACAGTCGCGCAGAAACAAGATATTCAACGCCTCGAAGACCAGATTGGCCAGCTGATCCGCATTATTGCCAACCTGAACGAGCGCATCAATTACCTCGAAACCGTCAAAACAAACCCTTTCCTCATCCCCGATATAAAATGAATACAAAAAGACCTGCATCCACTTTCGATACAGATCCTAATGGTCAATAAGTTAATTAAATGTCAGCAAATCCTCGAGCTCTCGATCATTGAGCTCCGTCAACCACTGACTCGAATGAATCAAATCAGCTGACAACGCTGCTTTCTCGACGAGCATCTCGTCAATCTTTTCCTCGATCGTCCCGACAGTCACAAATTTATGCACATGCACAAATTTGGTCTGCCCGATACGGTACGCCCGATCCGTTGCCTGGTTCTCCACAGCCGGATTCCACCAACGGTCTGCGTGCAATACGTGATTCGCCTGCGTCAGATTTAAGCCGGTGCCCCCAGCTTTCAACGACAGGATGAAAATCGGGAATTCCCCGTTTTGGAACGCCTCGACCAATGCATCACGTTGTCCTTTTGGCATACTACCTGTCAAGAATGGTACGTCAATTCCGTGCAACTCCGACAAGCACTGACGGATCATTTGCCCCATGCCGATATACTGCGTGAAGATCAAGCATTGCTCACCGTTCGCCGCAATCTCCGCTGCCATCGAAACGATTCGCGCCATTTTATTGGAACGCTTCGTCAACTCGGCAGCAGGGGCTGGCGGTTCTTTTAAGAATAAAGCTGGATGGTTACATAATTGCTTCAACCGACTGAGCATCTTCAAGATCAAGCCTTTGCGCTCAAACCCTGTCAGCGTCTCGAGTTTGAATTTCGTCTCCGAAACAAAACTCTCATACAACGCAGCTTGCTCAGGCGTCAGCGGTACATATTCATTTTGCTCGAGCTTCTCAGGCAAGTTCAGACGTAACTCCGGATCATTCTTCGTCCGGCGCATCATGAACGGCTGAATGCGCGCACGCAATTTCCGTTTCTCCGCCTCGAGATCATCACGCTCAATCGGCACGATGAACTCCTCGCTAAATGTACGGAAACTACCAAGATACCCTTTATGAATGAAATCAAAAATAGCCCATAACTCCGATAAACGGTTCTCGATCGGCGTACCCGTCAACGCGATATGATGCTCACCGCGCAACTTGCGGATCGCTCGTGACTGCTTCGTCTGTAAGTTTTTAATATTTTGCGCTTCATCAATCGTTACATTCGCAAACTCATACATCGACAGCATCTCACCGTCTTGCGTGGCAGTCCCATACGTCGTCAAAATAATGTCCGCCTGGCGCTTGCTCATCATATCGGCAAACTGTTCTTCACGCGCACGATTCGTCCCGTAATGTACATGTACTGTCAATGAAGGCGCGAAACGCTCGAGCTCCTTCTGCCAGTTCCCCATGACACTTGTCGGGCAAATGATCAGTGAAGGGGAGTCCGTTTCCGGTAAATTATGCACATACAGCAAATACGTGATGAGCTGTACGGTTTTACCGAGCCCCATATCATCCGCGAGCACCGCACCAAATTTATTGTCGCGCATGAAATGAAGCCACTCGAAACCTTCTTGCTGATAAGGACGCAACTCAGCGTGCAACGTCTTCGGTACAGAAACAGGTGGCAACCCTTTCTTGTCATGCAGCATATTCATCACTTGACGCAACGACTGCTGCATCGAAAACGCTACTAACGGATCGTCTTCTTCCTCTTCATCATAGACAGGCGCAATCTCTTCCGGGACTTCATTGAACAGCAAATCTTTCACTGTCCATTCCCCGTCGTCGACTTGCTCCATCAACTCACGAATGCGTTTAAGCCATGCCGGATCCAAATGGAACCACTCATCGCCCGCGCGGATATACTCGCGGTTTTCATCGACCATCTTCTGGAATTGCTCCCTGTCGATCTTTTCCCCAGCGAGCGAAAACTGCCAATCAAACGACAACACTTGATCGAGACTCGCTGCAGAACGATACGACTGCATACCTGCAGACGTCCGAATCTTCAACTTCGTCTCGGTCACGCTCTTTAACCAAGCCGGCAAGATCACCGGATAATCAAATGCCTGACATAGTGGCAGATCTTCCTGAATGAAAACCCGCACTTGCGCATCGTTTAACGGCACATGCATAAACTGGCGCGGTTCATACCATTCAACAGAGCGGAAAATCCCGACCATCTCGGCTTGACGCTCTTCGATATCCTCCGCATAGGGCTTCCGTTTTGCCGGCAATGCATTTTCGATCGAACCCGCTAGTTTACCGGCCGCAGGGGACCATTGCGCACCGCGATCGCTAATCAAGATCGTCTCAAGCAACCAATCCGTCTCATTGACATCTGGTTCCGTCAAACGAAGGGCTACGCGGAACGGTAACTTCGTCGTTTCGGTATGTGGCCAGCCATACTGCTGGAAGTGAGGCAACAAAGCAGGGAAGTCTGCCATCGAGATACCAAGCGTCGCCAACTGCCCACGCATCGCAAGCGAAATATACCGTCCAGCCTGCTCGGATAAGTCGGTTTTGTCGAGGTCGAACGACAGTCCAGACTCATTCGCTTCAACATATGAAAACAACGCAGGATCTTTCCATAACGTCGCGGCTTCACGAATGTCAGTCAGCACTTGTTGATCGTCAGACGTCGCACCGGAGTATTGCACGTACGGGTGACTTCCAGCCGAGAACAAGCGCAGCAACATATCGATCGATACATCGAGCCAATTATCCCGCTGCTCCACCAACATGCCGTACATCGTAGGTTCATCCGAATAAAATAAATACGACACCAACATGTCCGCGTCGATCTTGCGCGTTTCACCTGCAACATTGGCGGACACGAAGAAGAGGCCGTCTTGTCCTTCTTGTAACGTTAACTCTAATGAAAGTTGTAAGATGTTCGAATCGGTCATAGCAGTAGATTTCCTTTCTCCATCTCTTCCAACAGTGCACGCAGACGTGGAAATTGCTGGCGGACTGTATGGACGTAACGGTTCCAAAATTCATTGCGGCCATCGCGCTTGGCAGCCGTCTTCATTTGCTTCCACAAACGCACTGCACGGCGATAGCTATCTCGATTTTTCTCTTTGACTAATTTCAACGCTTCGGCATGCATGAGAGGGAACACCGCTTGCGAATCTTCTGCGAGCGCTGTTTTCATCGCGGAGTTGTCAATCATATCGACGGACCCGCGCGTTAAATGCATCAGCGCAGCCCATTCAGCGTAACGGTTACGTTCGAATAAAAATTTGCCATACGCACGACTTGCTTCTGGTCCATATGATTGGAACAGTTGATCGCGCTGCTCTTCTGACACATCCGACAGCGACAGCAACTCGTCGATATCTTCAGCAAACGCTGAACGGTTACGCGTTGCAAGCTGCTGATAATGCTCAGCTAAATGAGGGAGCAATTGCTGCATAATCGACTGCACAATATCAAAATCCTCATCTTCCTTCGCGTAAAGCGCAAACGCCAACCACTGGGGAACAGCAGTCGCATCTAGCGTATTCAACTCCTCATCAAGCTCGTCAAAACGTCCCGACGTCAAATAGAGAAACGCACGGAACAATGGTGCATCTTCTGCCGTTTCCTTTTGCAGGCGTTTGATCTCCTCTGTCAATTCAGCCTCATCGGAATACAGCTCAGTATAGACAAGACGGAACGCTTCAAAACGCTTCGAGAATAAACCTTCTTCGTCTATTGCGAATGAATGAATCAAGTCTTTCAACTTCACATGAAATGCATCCGTCTCAAATAGACGCGATTTCGAACTCAGTTGTTTAATACCCGCTTTAATTTCGGACATTTGCTCATTGAGCCAAATCGTCAGTTGCCATTTGCCGTATTGATAGGAATCATTCGCTGACAGCTCGCTATGCAGGAAAGGCCATGCCGCCCGCAATAACGTCAGCTGATAGTACAGCGAAAAGAGCGGCTTCCATTCCCATTCAAAAGGAGAAAGCCGCGTCTTCTGATGTTCAATTTTTGAAGCATAATGCAAGAAACCGGTCGGTCCGTCACTCGGGCTCAACTCGGTAAGCGGCTTCACTAATACGGATAACGCATTCAACCAAGCTTCTGGCGTTCGCTCATTGATCGACAATTGCGTCTGCACCGTTCCAGACTTGCGCCACGTATTGAGCCAATCTGATAGTGAATGAAATTGCGAGTACAGATGAAAGACGACCGCGATCTGATGCGCGCACCAGTCTCCGTCGGCACATGTGCAGTAGGGTTCCATCGTCATGAAGGACAGACGGGCGAATTCCGACTCGGTACCTGAAATATTGGCCATTAAGGATTGCTCGGTTTCCGTGTAGCGATACGCACCAATTGCGTTCATACGTACAAGTGAAGCGGCCTTGCGTATAATTTCCGCCTGTGCAGAGTCAGACGGCTGAAATGTATGTTTAATATGATTCATGAATTCTTCAATTTCTGATTCGTGCAAATTTGCGATTCGTTCAATAGTGATGGCCACCGAATCCACTCCTTACTTAAGCATTCCTCCTATTATACCGTTTTTATCGGTCCTTTACCACAACTTGAGAAACATAAAAACCATTCAATTTCATTTACTTGTTTGATTATCGAATAGCTGCATAAGGTTCAACATGCCTGACAGCAACAACTGGCGGTTTTCGTGGTCCAATGAACTGGCCCGTAAAATAAATTCTTTTAGCAGTGGTTCGTTTTCAATGAGCGATCCGTATTGCGCTAAAAAGCCTTTTTCGTATGTGGCGGTACTGTCGAGCGTTTGATTCGAAAAAGGGCGTACCGTCTTTAACGGTTTGTCCAGAATCATCGCAAGTAATACATCATCCGGTATGTTATAGATTTTCTGAATAAGCGGTACTAAATAAATGGGGAAAGCCCGTTCACTCGATTCATATCTGGACATCGTCGCCCCGTCGACTCCAAGGTCCTCTGCCATCTGTTTTTGTGAAATATGTAAATACTCATCGCGGTATTCTCGTAATTGTGTTCCGAAACTCATTTTCATCACCCGTTTTTCTCGCCATCGTATAAGAAAAGAATCCGGTATTTCGTTAAATTGTCATTTAGACAATAGGAATTGACGAATTGACAATTACGAGGTTTTTCGACAATACTATGAGAAGATTGTGATAAAAAATAGAAAGTAGGCGAAAGTGATAGAAAAAGTGCAATTGATCTTACACTTACCTCAATTGCGGCACCGACTACAAAGACCGGAATCCGTAAAGACAAGCGAGCTAGGTTTCTTCGAATCTTTCGAACAATACTCCGAAAAATGCGTTCATGATCCGAATGGCAAAGTTTCCTATTTGTATAACGTCACGCGCGAAGAGATGTTGTTTGAGCAAGTCGTCATCTCGTACGCTACCCATCAAATGACTTTTACTTACGAGAAAACAACTGTCGATGCGAGCGAGCAATTACTGGAACAATTGAAAGAAGGAAACATCGAGTATCAGCCAGTGTCCAAAACCTTTTTCGTCGGGTATGATGAATAACCCGAAAGACGGCGTGATTCGCCACTATGACCGATTTTTGAAAATTCTCTTGGTATATTAGATGGTTTCCGACTCATATCATGCACAAAATCCTCTTTAATGTGATATATTAATAATAATCGGAAAATTCAAATTACTGAGGAGGAGGGGGAAGATATGCTAGTCATACAGCGAATCAAGCCGTTTTTCACCAGGAAAGAAGAATTCAACTTACGCCTTGTATTCGCTTATCAATATTTCTCGATTAAGCGAAATGATGAGGTATTTCAATTCATCCCTACAGAAGGTAAAGAAATCGTTGTGAATACGAAAAGTCTGCAGATTGAGAACTTAGGAGAAGTGTTCGTCTTTCAGCGAGGCAGCAGGTTTATACGGATCCCACTTTATCAATTGTTACTAGTTTCCGATTTGCATTTACATTTGTCGACTATACTCGAAGGAGCGATGGGATTGGAAGGCCATCTACAGGAAGAGTACATGCGTGAAGCGGACGGTTTGGTGGAGAAGTTGGAGCAAGATAACTGGGAACGAATGGTAGATTATGCGCTAGAAACGAAAAACCAGCTCTTGTTTAAGGAGTTGATGGAAGGACTGCGAGTAATTTGATCATCACACTTACGAGATAAAAACACCTCAGTTGGAAGCGCATGTATGTGCGTTGACGATGAGGTGTTTTTATGTGTGTGGTGGTATCCATTTTCTCATAGTGTTAGGAAATGGAGCGCCGCTACGAATAGTCCTGATCCGCCAAGGCCTAGTGCAAAGTCCTGCCATGTAAACTCAATCGTTTTTTCTAAGTTCATCGCTCTTCACTCCTTTTATATATTCATAGTCTTCCCGGATGGTTCCTATCATAACCTATTTTTATTTATTTTCAACATTCTGATAATTAAATGAATCTAATGGGCTAGGGATTTTTTAGTGGCGGAGGGGGATGGGCTGTTGGTAGTTCATTGAAGTTATGGTTGTGATTGTACTTAGGTTGAAGGGGTGTTAGCGGAGAGGAGGACGGGCTGTTGGGGTGGGGATTTGCGCTTCGGAGGGGACGCTTTTTCCCATGGGCCCGCGGTGAGCCAACCAGGTCGCGAGCTCCCTCTTGGTTGTCTCACCTGATCGGGCTGCTCCATCGGGAGTCGCCCCTCCTACGCTCCAATCCTTTACGAACAGAGGGGGTGACACTTATTGAAGCCATTGAAATTAAGCTTGTGATTGCTTTTATAGTTGAACTAAAACTAGTTTAATAACCACAAATATTTGCAGTGTACTGCCAGAGAGTGATGCACATCTTTCCACTCTAAAAAGTAGGATTGGAGCGGAAGATGGGGGCGAATCTGAGAGGATCAGCGAAAGCCGTAACGAAGAACGGCTTTTGCGAGTGAAGCGTAGCGAGAAGGAGCACATCTTTGTTTCACCGCACGCCCTCCAGAAAGCGTCCCCCATCTGGAGCGGAAATCCCATACGCAATGTAACTTCACTCAGCATCTTTAAGCATTTAATTCTCCAAACCAATTGCCAAATTCTGCAACAATACGAGACATTCGTTGCAAATCCGTCATATTTTGATAAAGTAAGAGAGATAGAAACTGATATAATCAGCTGATAAAGTTGGAGGCAAAGGAGAAGTACATATGTATTCTACTTACGGTTACTGGCGTTCACTAGTTTATCCTGACCGGCTTGCCGTGGAAATTGGGCAAGGGACCGTTACTGGATTTAAACGCCGTGTGTTTAGCGTATTCATTTTGGGCATCATCCTGTTCGTCCTCCGCGATATGTGGGGCATGAATACTGGGACGATGACGTATATTTTGGCGAACGGTTCACTTGACGAATACACCATCGGCCGCATCACTGCATTGGTCGGTGCCATTCTCTGGGCCATCGTCTATATGGCGTTCCATTTCTGGGGCGTTGCATGGATTTTAAGTATGCTGACGAAAATTCCGTTTAAGCCATTGCTGAAGTTGCAGCTGGTGGTTACGGGCTTATTATTAATTGAAAAACTGATCAATTTCCTAATCTTCGCGGTTGCTGGGAAGTCAGCAGCGGTTTCGATTCTTTCGTTCGGACCACTCGCGGTTACGTTTTTGGATAATTGGTACATCATTTTATTTGTCAATCAACTTACGATTTTCTCTGCCTTGATCGTGGCGGTTCAGTATCGCTTCATTAGCTTCTCGAAAGTGGAAACGTCACTTGTTGGTGGGGAAGTTGTAGAGCATACAGGCGTCCGCAAGCATGCATTGTGGATGTTGATCGCCTTGCAAGTAGTCTTTGCATTGATCACTGCGGCAGTTGGCTTTGCTCCTATTGAAAAAATGTTGAACTTGTTAATGATTGGGGGACTATAAGGTGAAAGCACAAAATATCATCGTGACGGTCCTCATTACAGCGTTCCTAGCATTGAATACGTATTTAGTATTCGCAGAAAAAAGTGTCATCCCGAAAGCGCAGTACGTTAGTGAGTACGAACGGCTGTCTGCGGATGATTACAAGAAAGAGCTCGATAAAGAAGGGTTCATTTCGCCTAAAGATTTGCATACGATCTACCTAAAAGACGACCAGACGATTGAATCATGGCTCGTTCAAGAAGGGGAGACAGTGGACTTTGGAACGGAGCTCGCTTCATTGAAAGTGGATCACATTGATTCCAAACGCAGTGAACTGAACTCGGAACTATCCGCGTTGCAAAATCAGTCGTCTTCGATTTCACAAACGATCAGTAATCTTGAGTATGAACAGTCCTCTGCGGGCGGTTCGAAAAACGACAGCGATTACTACGATACGAATGACGAGAAAAAAGTGCGTGTCAATTTGAATGTGGGTATTGAAGTAAAAGAAGAAGCAGCATATGCGCAAGCGATTGCGGAAGCAGAGCGTGATCTCGCGGAAGTGCAGCGGAAAACGGAAATTGTCGAAGCCAAGCTCGCAGAATTACCGAATGAATCTGCATTGACGAGTCCGGTCAGCGGCTATGTCGTAGCAATCAAACGCGACAGCGAATCACCATCAATTGATATTTATAGCACAGACCAAACAATTGTCACATACGTTCTCGACAACGAATGGCCAGACGTGGAAACGGGCGCGCCGGTTACGATCCAGCACAGCTCGATCCAAACACCATTCACACCAAAAGTCGATCCGAATGAACAACTTGAAGATCAAACAGAACCAATAGAACCTGAAAACACGGAAGAGGGAATCGGCAGTGAAAAAGGCAAGTCTGTAGCCTCTCTATCTGCTGACGGCGTACCACCGAGTACCGTACCGTACGATGATTCGAAAAAGGAAATCGACGGAACGAATGCAGAACCGCCAGCTGTCAAACCGGACACGGACGCTCCTGAAGAAAACTTCGACGGCACATCCGGTAACCCGGACGGCTCAGTCGATCAGCCGGATACACCGGTATCTTCACCGGACAGTTCGAATACTAACGATTCAGGCGCGGAAAACGAACCAGACACGGAGACGCCATCAACTACAGGTACACCGGATACGGATGGCACGACCGATCCTGACGCAAATCCAGATGATGCAACAACAAACCCTGACGGCACGAATTCTAATCCAGAAGTAAACGATTCGCCTGAAGGCAAACCTGTTCTAACGAATAAAGAAAAGAAACTGGCTGAAGCTCAAGAACGCATCACACCGGATTATCCGGATAACATCTCCACAATTAATGGAGTCGTTGTATCGGTATCCAAAGTGCCTGCGAAAGACGATGAATGGCTGGAAGCGTATAAAGCCCTAGGCAACACGCAAAAAGACAATCCATTAGCATATTACGAAGTACGCGTAGCACCGTACGACGAGCAAATGGACTTGCCATTCGGCACAAACGTCAACACATTCATTCAAACAAATGAAGCAAACCAAGTCGTCAGCATCAAAACAAATTGGCTAACAGATCAATACCAGAACGATGCGAAAGTATGGACACTAGACACCAATGGACGAGCAGTCCAAAACATCGTCGAAGCACCATTCACATCACTGGATCGGACCGTCCTCACAACAGGCGTTGAACCAGGAATGGTCGCCTTGCACAACGACGATCTAGACAGCAGCCTCGAACACCAATCCGTCTTCCACCCACTGCCGCTCTATCTGCCGGAATGGGAACAATGGAAAACCACGCCTTGGCAACTCTATGTACGGTATTTGATTAAACGATGAAAAAACTGCCCTTGAGGGGGCAGTTTTTTTCGTTGGAATGAAATTATGCAGAGTGGTGGTGGCTGTGCCGCTCATACTTTCTGTTGAGTGCTCTATCTAAGATGTTATCCGCTCTATCTGCGTGTTGGAGCGCTCTATAAAACTGCATATCCGCTCAATCCCAACGCTGGACCGCTCTACTCAGCACGCCATCCGCTCATACGCCCATTCCTTAAAACGAAATCAAGCAAGGCGAAGCCGCGCGCTCAAACATTCTATTAAGCGCTCTATCAACTTCCTTATCCGCTCAATCTACATGCCAAAGCGCTCTATAAAACCACATATCCGCTCAATCCCGACGCAGGACCGCTCTATTAAGCATGCTATCCGCTCATACGCCTAATCCTTTGAAGGGGGTTAAGCAAGGCGAAGCCGCGCGCTCAAACATTCTATTAAGCGCTCTATTAACTTCCTTATCCGCTCAATCTACATGCCAAAGCGCTCTATAAAACCGCATATCCGCTCAGTCCCAACGCTGGACCGCTCTATCCAGCACGCCATCCGCTCATACGCCCATCCCATTGAACGAAATCAAGCAAGGCGAAGCCGCGCGCTCAAACTTTCAATTAAGCGCTCTATCAACCTAGCTAACCGCTCTATCCCAAGGTCCAACCGATCTATACGACCATCTATCCGCTCTAACTCACCCAACCACCGCTCTATCCAGCCAATCAACCGCTCATAGCTCCCACATTTCACATGACTAAAGACATATTTTCAAATAAAATCACACTATAAATCACTTTACAACCCCTAAAAATTGAATTCTCCCCAACAAATCCAACCCAAAATCCAATTTCACCCCCAATAATCTGTTCAAAATTGAATTTATCCCAATACTTCCCAATAACCAACACTCTTGCTACAATAAATACACGCACTACAATCCACAAATAGGAGGTGAACCAACATACTCTACAAAACGCGCACGATCCCCAAGCTAATCATCGGCCAACAGGCACTTTTAAAACGCTTGCCGGCCAATCACGACAAGTACGAAAAAATCCGCACCGACTTCTACAACGGCAAAGCTGGTTTTGGAGGGGAGAGGGAATTCGACTACCAATTACGAGACTTCATCCCGCCGTATCCGCACGCAATTCTCCACGATGTTTTCCTGAAACACGAGCATGCTTACTTCCAAATCGATTCGATTTTGATCACCCCAAGCATTATTGTCTTGTTTGAAATCAAAAACATCGCAGGCAAACTACACATCAAGCAAAATCCGACACAGTTCATCCGGGAATCAGTTAACGGGGAACGTACCGTCCTGAGAAGCCCGATCGAAGAAATGGAACGCAAAAAGCACTACTTCGCCAGCTGGCTGCAAGCGCGCAACATCGACATACCCCTCGTCGACTACATCGTTTTCGCCTACCAAAACGAACTCACCATCGAAAACACATCGTCACATCGACTCGTATTCTCGTATGAAATCCCTAACCGTCTGAGAAATTTAGAAATGAAGGCGGATATTTTGAGTGCAAAGCAGATTACTAGATTAGCGAATGAACTCTTAAAAACACATCGCCACTACGATCCGTTTCCGCTAATTGATAAATATGCACTTTCCATACAAGATCTGGCAAGCGGTGTCGCGTGCCCGAATTGCGAACAATTAACGATGCTGTGGCGAACTAGAAGTTGGCAATGCCGAGCGTGTGGCCATATCGATCGCCATGCTCACCACGCCACATTAGCAGAATGGTACTGTATTGGCGGTGCGCAACTCACCAATCGGCAATTCCGCCACTTTACCAATATCCACTCCCGTCACATAGCGAAACGAATGCTAGCTAACCCTTTCACCGAACTGTCCGGCAAAAAGCGCAATGCGATCTACCAACTCTCTCCGAGAGTTCTCCAAACAGAAGATCTGAAATTGTAAATGCAATTAAACCAGTGCATAAGCTCTTCATGCACTGGTTTCTTATTGAAATCAAATAACGCACGTGCTCAATGTTTGGGGCTAACCGCTCAATCCATTCTATCGAGCGCTCTATCGATCCAATTATTCGCTCTATCAATCCAATCATGCGCTCTATGTAGGTAAATATCTGCTCATAAGGGTATGCTTGCTATTCAAAACTCTGACGCGCTCAATGTTTGGGGCTATCCGCTCAATCCATCCCGTCAAGCGCTCTATCCACCCAATCAACCGCTCTATCAATCCATTAATCCGCTCTATACAAACCAACATCCGCTCATTAACTCCGCCCAACCGCTCATAAACCCCATCCGCCAAAATTAACAAAATATCAAATAACTCAACAAATTTCACCAATACCCTACCAAACCACCTGCCAAATCCGTATACTCTAACAAAAGGAGGACGTTTATATGAGTCTAGTTTATAACAAAAAGTTATTCTTAAGCACTATAGCTACGACGGTTGCGGTAGCTGCAACGGGAATAGCGACTCCCGCGCCGGTGGAAGCTGCGAAGGCTGTGAAATTTAAAGACGTGCCGGAGAAGCATTATGCCTATGATGCGGTGATGTATATGGCGGCTAATGATATAATTAAAGGGTATGCTGACCATACATATCGTCTGAATAAACCGGTGACTCGGGCTCAGGCGGCGAAGATGATTGCGGTTTCGATTGGGGCGAAACCGAGCCATGCGTATAAGATGGATTTTAAGGATGTCACGAAGGATAACGGGTCGTATGATCATATTCGTGCGTTGACGCAGCGGGGGCTGTTTAAGAATGCGGAGAAATTTAATCCGAATAAATCACTTACTCGTGGCCAAATGGCGAAACTATTAGTTCTTGGGTATCACATCGTGACGGATGATAATGATTTCATTATTTTTGATGATGTCAAGAAGAGCAGTGGGGCATATGAATACATTATTACGATTGCTGAACTCAATATTACTACGACGCGTCCAGGGGGGAAGTTTAAGCCGAATTCGCCTGTTACGCGTGGTCAATTGGCGGCATTTTTATACCGTACGATGCAATTTGATGAAAATCGCAAAAATGGATTGATTACGTATGATAATCAGAAGAAAGGCTATGTCGACAAAGAGAAAAATTTGATTAAGCCGAATCCTGATCATCAAAAGCCGGCACCTGAAAAGCCGAAGCCCGTACCGCCAAAGCCGACTCCGAAGCCACCAGCACCGAAACCGGAGCCACCGAAGCCAAAGCCGGAGCCGCCTAAACCAGAACCCGAGCAGCCTTCATTGGCGGCACAGTCTATTATCAATGTGAATATCAAACGAGCAAATGCTAAAGTAGGCAATTTGCTAGCGGATCCGACACTTAACCGCATGGCTAGTGCGAGAGCGGAGGATTTGGCGAAACTCGGGGAATTGTCACATATTACGCCGACACATGGCACGCTTGCGGAGATGCTGGATAAGTTTGATTATAAATGGGAGGCATATGGTGAGAACATTGGGGCTGGCTTTAATGATGCGCTTGAAATTACCAATGCTTGGTTAGCGTCTCCTGCGCATAAGGAGAATCTACTAAGCCCGGTATTTACGCATATGGGAGCAGGCACGGCACCCGATTCGGATGGTAAAATCTATTGGGTCACACTATATACTAAAAAATAATTATAGTGAGCCGCTTAACCACCGGTGTATAGGGTATAGTTTAAAGATACATACTTTGACAAACCCGACCGAATAAAGGAGGAAGCGCAATGAAACAAACCCTAACTGCAGTAGTAGCTGTTTTTGCTTGGCTCTGCTTAACACCCGCCACTGAAGCCGCGACTCTTGACGAAGTGAAAGAAATTGTCGATTTATACTATTATGGCGAGCAGCCTACTAATCTTCGCCATGCGAAAAACGTCACCGAAGTCGTCCGTCAGCTCGATGAATACTCGGTGTACATGACGCCTGCTGAATATAATGAATATCTCAGTCAATACGCAAGCGCCAAAGCACCCGCGCAAGTCGCTGCGGTTACGACACCGCACAATCAGAACAATGTCACTTCACATATGATGTACGGAAACGTGGGGTACTTGAAAATTAAGTCGTTCTCTGCACATTTACAAGAAGACGTGAACGCTCAATGGTCACGTTTGAAAGCGGCAGGAGCAAAGAAACTGATTCTCGACTTACGTTTTAACGGTGGCGGCTACGTAGACAGCGCTGAACAATTACTAGGCTTCTTCCCAAGAGTAAGAGAAGCGTACAAACTGCAAACGCGCATGGGGACACAGTCAGGTACAGTCATTCGAGCAAAAAATCAATTCCCAAGCGACACGTACGTACTCGTCAACCGCTACTCTGCTTCCGCATCTGAAATTGTGGCAGTCAGCCTCAAAGACCAGAGTGCCGCGAACGTAGTAGGGGAGACGACAAAAGGGAAAGGTAGCGTCCAGTCGTTATTCGAATTGGAAAACGGTGGCGCACTGAAACTGACAACAGGTCACTACACAGGACCTAAAGGAACGCCCGTACAGCATAAAGGCGTTGAGCCGAATATTAAAATGAAGCCTGGCACGGAGCACGCAGGCATGCATAAACGTCTCGTCACGTCTGATCTAGTTGCACAAGGTTACCAGTTCATCAAAGGACCTACTGACGTACCGCAAACAAAAGTGTTCAACGTGGAGTTCACGCAAAAAATGAACTTCGGTCCAGCGAAAAGTTTCAATAAGATGGAACTTGTGAAGTTCGGAAGCGTCTCCATACAAACGGCTAAAAAAGCTAGTAATGAGAAGACGATGACGATCCAGCCAGCCAAACCGATGGCGCTTGGCGCGGAGTATATGCTCGTTGTTCATCCGGGCATAGTGGGAGCTAATGGGTTGAGTGTGGTGAAGGGAACGTATACGCCTTATACCGTGCAAGCGCGAGTGCAGGCACGAGCTAAATAAATTGGTCGTACTGAATAGAAGTTGGTATACTGTATAGATGGAGTGTGAGTTTAAACTTTAAAGATTGTGGATTTCTATTGGATGGAGTGAAGGGTAAGGCAACGTGGATCGACGCTGCAGGCGGACGCTTTCCCATGGGCCCGCGGTGAGCCAACTGTTCACTGCGTTCTCTTAGTTGTCTCACCTGATCGGGCTGATCCATCGGGAGTCGCCGCCTTCCGCTTACGATCCACTGTGTGTTCTTTTGGAGTTTCTGCGGAAGAGCGTAAATACTAAAGCACTCTATCATTTTTAAAGTAGCTATAAAAATTCAGGGATGAAGAGATTCATCCTTTCTCTTTGAATTAAGACATGTTGGACCTTGAACTGAAGACCCAAAACTCCAACAAAAAGAAAAAAGTGGTCACTACCTGTCACCACACTGTAAGTAGGATCGGAACGAAAGGCGGCGACTCCCGCGGGAATAGCAATTACTTTCTGCGAGTAAAAGCGAAGCGTTAGGAGCATGAGCTTGAGACCCTGGGCAGATGCCTTAATTTCTGCAAAGCACGCAGAAATACGGCAAAGCGAACCCTTCGTTGTTCGCTTGGCTCAAGCCATGCCCGCAGGAAAGCGTCCGCCTGTAGTGCAGATCCAATACCCAATTAAAAGTCTTCCCAGACTTTGACCAATCACAACCTAAATTAAGAAAGCGAAGGTATCATACACTATGGAAAAGAAATTATGCGTAGTAGGCCTAGGGTACATCGGCCTCCCAACTGCTGTTATGTTCGCAAACAGCGGCTTGCAAGTACACGGCGTTGACCGTAACGAACATGTCGTAAACTTGATCAACAACAAACAACTACATATAGAAGAAAATGGCCTGCAAGAGCGTCTCGAGAAAGCTGTAGACGAAGGACACTTCCAAGCATCGACTACACCAGTAGAAGCAGATGTCTACATCATCGCGGTGCCGTCACCGATCAACCCGGACAACACAGCGAACTTGGAATTCATCCGTGCGGCTACGGCATCGATCGTGCCATTCGTCAAAAAAGGTGCGCTCGTGATCTTGGAATCAACTGTCCCACCAAAGACTGTCGAAAATATCATGCTACCTGAATTGCGCAAAACGGATCTGATCATCGGTGAAGACCTATTCGTCTCTCACTCACCGGAACGTGTAATCCCGGGTAAAATCTTCGAAGAACTTGTCAACAACGACCGGATCGTTGGCGGAATCAATGCGAAGTCAGCGGAAATGACAAAGGATCTTTACGAAGTGTTCGTTAAAGGAACGATCCATCTAACGGACGCAACGACAGCGGAGCTTGTGAAAGTTATGGAAAACACCTACCGCGACGTCAACATTGCATTTGCCAATGAACTCGCAAAAATCGCAGAAGGAATCGACGTGGACATTTGGGAAGCGATCAAGTTTGCAAACTTCCATCCGCGCGTCAATATCCATACTCCCGGCCCAGGCGTCGGCGGTCACTGTATCGCAGTCGATCCATGGTTCTTAGTGGAACTGGCACCTGAAAAAGCGGACATCATCAAAAAAGCACGTCTAACGAATGATGGCATGCCGATGTATACAGCAAAGCGCGCACAGCGTTTGCTACAAGAGTACAATATCGAAAACGGTAAAGTGGCGGTACTTGGTCTGGCGTTCAAAGGCAACGTCGACGACATGCGTGAAAGCCCGTCTACGAAAGTGATTGATTCATTGCAAGATCTCGGTCTAGACGTCGTATCATTCGATCCACACATCAAAGAACTACAGCATTCGACGCAAGTGGCGACACTAGAAGAAGCAATCAACACAGCGGATCTTCTTCTATTAACTACAGACCATGACCAATTCAAACAACTGAATCCGGCAGACTTGCAGACGAAGCAGCCGAGACCGATTATGTTGGATACGAAAAACGCACTCGATGCAGACAAATGGGAACAAGCAGAATATCGCTTCTTCAAATTAGGAGATGGCAAAAAAGAGGGGCAGCTATACAAATGAAAGAAGAAGTTCTAGGCGTCTCCGTCAATACGGAAAACTACGATGAACTGATTCCGAAAGTTTTCGAGAATATCGAAACTGGAAAGAAATCACTCATCGTGGCGATCAATCCGGAAAAGCTCATGAAAGCAAAAGAAGATCCGGGGCTAAAAGCATTGCTGAACCGAGCGGAATTTCAAATCCCAGATGGCATCGGCGTCATTCTCGCATCTAAGCTACAAAAAGGTCAAATCCGATCACGTGTTACAGGAATCGACATGATGGACCGCGTCGTACAGGAAGCCGCCGAGCGCGGAAAACGTATTTTCCTATACGGCGCGAAGCCTGGAGTGGCGGAAGAAGCGGCAGCGAAATTACAAGTCTTGCATCCGAACATTCAAATCGCGGGTGTCCAGCATGGCTACGAAAAAAATATACAAGTCGTACTCGACACAATTAACGAAGCGAAACCGGATATATTATTCGTTGCGATGGGTTCACCGAAGCAAGAGCAGTGGATCGAACAATATCGCGACCAGCTACATCCGGTTGTGTTCCAAGGAGTCGGCGGATCATTCGACGTGCTAGCGGGGAATATTAAAAGAGCACCGGCTGTGTTCCAGAAAGCAGGAGCAGAGTGGTTGTATCGACTATTGCTTGAACCGAGTCGAATCAAACGCCAAATGAATTTGCCGAAGTTTTTGGTAGAGGTGTATCGGAAGAAGTAATTTTGGAAAATCAGGCTAATAAGGATTGGTGCTTCGAAAGGGAGGCGCCAGTCCTTTTTAATTTGAGTGATGATCCTTATCGAGAATCATCAAGATTAGGATTGTAATCCGTGTTGCACATGAACTTATGCAAATTTTAAAATATAATTAACACATCACTTCGAGAGTGATTCAAAGTACCCTGATTCAATCAAACCCTTATTCTTAGCCATCTAGTAAACCGAATCAAATCTATTAATACCATCACCCAATTAATGATAGTAGATTTAGAAATATTATACTAGTGAGTTACTATCTTGTAATCTAGTGAACTTGGTGATAGAATACGAAGTTGTAAGGATAATTTTCTCTATAGCATATAGCACGATACGTGCAAAGCGTTACGGTTGGTTGACCGCAAACAAAAAGGCTTGAACAGTTCCCATCTGCTCAAGCCTTTTTGTTTGGCAAAAATACTTTGCGTGGCCAACATCCTGTATTTATAAAACGCTATGGAAAATACTTGTATTTTGGTAATCTTTCGATACAATAGTAGATGGTATGAAAATAAATTGTCATACCGTGCTATTAGACTATCATCTAGTTCAAGATTCAATTGACTTTTAGCACATTCTTATCTATACTTTAATGTGTAATGCTTACTACTCTCATACATAGGTAGTAATAGGCAAAAACAAGAGATATTACGAGGAGGAAATTATTTAATGGCTAACCAACCAACGAAATACCGCAAGTTTGTAGTAGGAGCTGCTTCAGCTGCACTAGTAGCATCAGCAGTAGCACCAGTAGCATTCGCGGCTGAATTTACAGATGTAAAAGACAACAACTCACACAAAGTAGCGATCGACGCTCTTTCTGAAGCAGGTGTCATCACAGGATACCAAGATGGAACATTCCAACCTAACAAAACACTTACACGTTCTGACGTTGTAAAATTGATGGGTAAATGGTTGATCGCAGAAGGGTATGACGTACCTACTGATTACAAAACAAAGCCACGCTTTGCTGACTTGAAGACTACATCTAACGATGAGCTTCTAAAAATGTCTGCATTAGTTTACGACAACGGCCTATTCGTTGGTAAACCAGACGGCACACTAGATCCAGCAGGCGACATCACTCGTGAAAACATGGCAATCGTTCTTGTTCGTGCATTCGACCGCGTACATGACGTTGACCTAGTATCATACGTGAAAGAACAAGAATTTAACAAAGACGTTACAGACCTAGGCAAAGCGAAAGCTGAAGCTCGTCCGGCTATCGACGTTCTAGACTTCTTCGACATCACAAACCCAGCTGCACCTGAGTTCAACCCAAAAAACACAACAACTCGTGCACAATTCGCTTCATTCCTTTACAAGACTACTCTAGTAGACTTTGATAAAGTTGGTGGCGGAATTGTAGCTCCTGGAGTTGCGACTGTTAAAGGCATCAATGCTACTACAGTAGAAGTAACGTTCAAAGACGAAGTGAAAAACATTGATTCTTTGAAATTCTCTATCGATGGTTTGACTGTTTCTAACGCAGCAGTTAAGCAAACTGATAACAAAACTGTTGTATTGACAACTGCTACACAAAAGGGCGGAGAAAAGTACACAGTGAACTTGGACGGCAAAGCAATCGGTACATTTACTGGTATCGAAGCAGTAGTTCCAACTTCTATTAAAATCACTAACCAATCAGTACAAGGTAAAACTGGACAACAGGTTATCCTTTCAGCTGACACTGGCGTGAAAACTGCTGGTATCCCTGTAACTTTCAACGTGAAAGCTAACACAACTAGCACAACAAACAAAGACCAAGTCTTCGAAGCATGGACTAACGAAGATGGAATCGCTACATTCTCTTACACTCAGTATTCTGCAGGCACTGACACAGTAACTGCTTATCCAACAGGAGCTCCAACTGTACGTAGCACTGGTTATGTATTCTGGGGTGTTGATACAATTCTAAACATTGAAGACGTTACAGTTGGTAACACAATCAGTAACGGTGCTAACAAAACTTACAAAGTTACTTACAAGAATGCTGTAACTGGTAAGCCAGAAGCTAACAGAACATTCAATGTATCACTTGCGGAAAATATCAATGTAACTTCTGACAAACTTACAAACGCCACAGTAAATGGTGTTAAAGTTTCTCAACTAGTTAATGATAAGAATCCTCAAACAGCAACAATCACTACTGATTCAAAAGGTGAAGCTACATTCACAGTTTCAGGTACAAACGCAACTGCTACTCCAGTAGTATTTGACTTGAACAATGACCGCAACAAGCCAGCTGCATCTTATGAAGCTAGCCTATTGCAAGCAAAAGCATCTACAGTTACGTTTGCTGCACAACAAGCTGCTTACACAATCGAATTGACACGTGACGGTGCAGACGTTGCTGCTAAAGGTGTTAAGAACGGTCGTAAATACGAAGTAGTTGTGAAGAACAAAGAAGGTAATATCGCTAAAAACGAAATCGTAAACGTTGCATTCAACGAAGATTTGGATCGTGTAATTACTACAAACACGAACGCTCAATTCATCAAAACGAATGACGACAAGACTGTACAATATAACGGTAAGCAAATCTCTGTTAAAACTGACAATAACGGTAAAGCATCATTCGTTATCGGAAGTGATGTAGAGAATGATTACGCTACTCCAATCGCTTGGATCGATGTAAATACTCCAAACGCTGTTGAAGGTAAATTAGACCAGGGTGAGCCATTCACAATCGGTTCAATCTCTTACTTCAAGGAAGCATTCCTTGACGGAGCGGCATTAAAAGTTTATAACGCTGCAGGTAAAGAAACAGATGAATTCAAAGGTAGCGAGACTGCAACATTCAAAGCAGAGCTAGTTAACCAATCAAACAAAGAAGTTGCAAACACTTCTATCAAGAAAGCATCTTACACTGTGTTCAACACAGGCGCTAACGATGTAACTGTAGAAGGCCAAATCGTTTCTCCTAACCGTAGCTACACTGTTACTAAGGAAAAAACATTAGTAGGCAACGCTTGGACTGGTAACACGGACCTTAAAGTAACTCCAACTATGGATAAAAATACTTCTGTACGTGTAGTTGCTACTGGTACTGCTATCGATACAGATGGCAAGGACTATGCATTCACTGCGAAAGAAGCTACTGCTTCATTCACAGCTACAAAAGCAGTTTCTGATCTTTACACTGGCGAAGTTGTATCTTATGATTCCGAAGAAAAAGAACTTACTTTCAGCGGAAAAGATGCAGTTAAATATGCTGATGAAAAAGACGTAACTTACGAATACAAAGGTCTTGGTAACACACCAATTGCTACTGCTGAAGACTTCATCAATGAATTGAAAAAAGGTAAAGTTACTGTCACTCGCGAAGTGAAGGGTAACACAACTTCGTTCTATATCATTGAGCAAGATACTACTAAAGTAGGCCCAGTTGATACTGCTGCTACATCTGCTGCTGACAAAGCTGCTGCTGCCGCTGCGACTGCAAAAGTGACTGCACTTCCTGCTGTTGGAAGCTTGACACTTGCTGACAAAGCTGACGTAGACGCTGCAAGAGCTGCATACGAAGCATTGACTGCAACTCAAAAAGGTCTTGTTTCAGCTGCTACACTAGAAACACTTAAAAATGCTGAAGCGAAAATTGCTGAGCTAGTAGCTGCTTCTGAAGATGGTAAAAAGGCACAAGCTGCTGCTGACCTAATTACAGCACTTCCAGCTGTTGCTGACCTTACACTTGCAGACAAAGAAGCAGTTAACGATGCTAGAACTGCATTTGATGCATTGACTGAAGATCAACAAAAATTAGTTGAGCAAACAGCTAAAGATGCTTTAGTTGCTGCTGAAGATAAAATTGCTGAATTAGAAGCTGCAGCGCCAGTAGAATTCACATTCACTTCTGCTGAGTCTTATTACACAAATGATGTTACTCAAGCATTAGGAATCAAATCTGTTGACGTTGCGGGAACAATCGCTACAAGCGATATCGGCAAAGTTACAACAGTAACACTAATTGCACAACCTGAAGAAGCAGATCAAGAAAATACTGTAGTAGACGTTAAAGATGGAAAGTTCTCTAAAATTATCCTTGTTAACAAACCACAGAATAAACTTAAAGCTGAGTACACAGTAAACGGTGAAGTGAAAACAGCAACAGTTGATCTTACTGCAAGAAAATAATAACAATTAACAACCTTGTATATTACGAGTCTTCTAGGAGACTCGTAATATTTATAAATACTATATTGGGGGTAAGACTTGATGAAAAAAGGATTTAAATTGTCACTAGCTGCTGTACTTGCTACTTCAGCATTGACTCCGGTAGCTGCATTCGCAGCTGAAAATGATGTTGCAGCAAACGGTCTATACAACCTTGCTACTAAGGACTTTGTTTCCGTAGATGCATTGTCAGGCAAGACACTAAAAGAAAAATTAGCATTGTTGAAAAACAAAGATGTATACCTAGCAACTAACGGCGTTGTCTATAAGGGTACAGATATTCTTACAAAAGGAAATGAAGAGTTGCCAGAGTCAGGCGTTCAACAAGATGTATTTGAACAAGACAATGGCGTTATCCTAACTCCAGAAGGTGAAGTAGTCGTACCTGGGGAAGCAGTTACTGTCGAGTCGGTAATGGCGATTACCGCTAAAACGGTAACAGTTAACTTTAACAAACTACCTGAAGACTTAAATAAAGAAGACTTTAAAGTAATTGACAAAGATAATCTTTATGCAAACTACGAAATTTCAGAGTTGAAAGCAGTAGATGGTAAACTTCAACTTAAGTTAGCTAACGGATTGAAAGAAGATACAAACTACCAGTTGGTTTACAATGGTGCAGAACCACAGATGGTAGATTTCACTTATGAAATGTCTACTCCAACTGCAGTTAACATTTTGACTAAGATTGTAGCTACTAAATCTGGAAATGTTCAATTAAAGTCTGAAGTATTAGCAGGAAAAGCTGATGTAACAGAAGACTTTGAAGTAACATATACTTCTGATTCTACAGCCGTAAAGAAAAATGGAACTGTAGATACAAGCAATCTTACTGATGGAGACATTCTTCTTGTAAAAGCTACAGTTGGAACTGGAGCAGATGCAATTGAGTCTGAACTACAAGTAGTTGTAGCGAAAGATGCGATGGCTTCTTCATACAAATTCTTCACAATTGCTTCTTCTAAAAACGTGAGTTCTACTATGAAAGCTGAAGATGCAGTTACATCATTAGATAGCGACTATGTGAATAAAGCTACTGCTGACGATGACAAATTTATCGTACCATATGTTGAAGACCAGTTTGGTAATTTAGTAGCTAAAGATGCTGATGCTTCGACTAAATTCCAATTCGAATCATTAACACCTGAAACTATGCTTGTGAATGAAAACGATGGACAAATTCTTGGAGTTTACCAAAAAGGAACTGCAAAAGTTAAAGTAACAGCTCCAGGTACTAACTTTGAGCAAATCATTAGCGTAGATGTGAAAGCACCTGCGAAAGCTGATAGCTTCGTAATTTCAAACAAAACGATTAACACAGTTGATACCGGTGCTGCTCAAAAGGTTACTGTAACTGTTAAAGACCAATACGGGAATCCTGTAGAAGGCGAAACTGTTAAAGCAATCGCTAAAAGTGATGTAGTGTCTACAGGCAATGCAACCACTAATGACAAAGGTGAAGCTACACTAACTATCAAGCCAACTACTGGAAAAGAAGGTACAACTACTGTTGACGTTCAAGTAGGTAACCTTGACAAGCAAACTGTAACTGTAAATGTTACAAAAGCAGGTACACCAGTTGATTATGAAATCTCTAATACAGGTGATGACCTAGTATTCGATAAGAATGGTAAAGCAGATGATAGTTTAGCATTTAGTGTCTTCGGTATAGATAAGAATGGTAATCATACTTCAGAAACGGCTATTACTGATGTAAAGTTTGTAGTTACAGATGAAGATGGTACACCAGTAAAAACTAAAACAGATGCTTCTGAATATGATGTTGCTAGTGCAGATTTAGCAGTAGGTGAGTACACTCTTACTGCAACTAAGAATGATTTCAAGTATGGCACTGTTGACTTTAAAGTAGTAGATACTACTTCACAACTTAACAATGTTACGTTTAATAGCAAATCATTCAAACTGGTTGGAGCTTCAGAGGGATTACTTACACTTCTTAATGGTCAAGGAGCTACACTATATGATCAATTTGGTGAAGTAATCAAGACAGATGATGTTAAAGAAAAACTTAAATCTTCAAATATCAAAGATGTCGTAGTTGCTAACAAAAACGTAGTTACAGCAAATGAGGACGACAGTGTTTGGACTCTGAATGGTATTGGCGCTGGAGAAACTACAGTGAACGTGGTATTCAATACTTTCGATAAAGATGGTAAATCAGTACCACAAACAGTTGCATTTAAAGTTAAGAATACAGTTGATACAGCTGAAGAGCTAAAAGCAGCAATTTCTGCTGCAAAAGATACACCTGTTACTGATACTATTACACTAGATGGAGACATTGAAGTAGATGAAGCGCTTGTTATTGATAGTTCTGTTATTTTAAAAGGTAATGGACACAATATAAACAACGAAATCCAAATCAAATCTTCTAACGTAACAGTTGAAGGATTAAAATTAAAAAATGATTATACTGATATGAAGGCAATTAATGTATTCTCTTCACAAGAAAATACGTACACTGGTATTCAGATTACAAATAACATTATAACTCATGATGGAAATTCAACTGATATGACTGCTATCGATACTAAAAGAAATATTAACTTAAACGCTACTGATAATATCGCATCAGGAACTATTGTTAATGGAAATACTATCGCAGGATTCAAATCGGGTATTTTCAAAATTAACAACACTGATACTGCTTCAGGAAATACTATCGTTATAGGAGTAGCAGAAAACTCTGCTGGATTTGGAGGCGTATCTGAATCAGCTAACGGTACAAACATCTATTCTAATACAATCAATATAGATAAAGCGGGAAACAAAGCTGAAGGTATTGGAACTAGCGCTGCGAATGGTAGTAGCGAGGCAACATCACTATTAAAAAAGAATACGTTTACTGGAACATATAGTGAAGACTCAGTAGACGGAAATAGTTATACAGGTAAAGTGAAAGTAGCTGGCTACGGTACTAATGAATAAGTAGATTAATTTAGTTATGTAAACTGTAATTGTTTATAGGTACCTAGACCACAAATAATTCAGACACAATTCATGGAGTTCGTTGAGTTGTGAGAACTAGTCCTCTAATCGAGCAATCGGTTAGAGGGTTTTTCTTATGTCGAATTGTTACTAAGTGATCTTCAACTATATATTATTTTATTGATATAGTTTATAGCCTTACTTCCATTACTGGAGGTAGGGTGTCGCCTTCAAAAAGTCCATCCGGACAGAAATCGTTATGATTTCACCGGATGGCTTTTTCTATTTAGCTAGATTTCAGGAGTTTTATCATCCAATTTAGAAAGAAGAAAGGTCGGTAAATAAGGGGAGAAAAATTTAGGCATGCCCAAAAAGCCTTTTCACTAGGCTTTTTAAAAATATTCAATTGATCCAGTTAAGCTGCTTTCATGTATGTATGGTAGAGACCATTTAAAACCGGGGTTGCCTCCAATACGGTTTCATCTGCCGAAGTCGGAAGATAAACAGTTGAAGGGATTGGTGTCTGTCCGTTAATTCCTTGATGCGTTCTATGCGTATTGTAATAGCTCTTGATGTATTCAGTAAGCAGATCGCGTAGATGCCGCTCATTCAAAGGAATCACTTGGTCTGCCAACTCTCTTTTAATCGTGCCGATTACCCTTTCGGCATATGCGTTTTGCCAAGGAGATCGATAAGCAGTCTTCTTTGCAATAATATCCGATGACTGTAAGAAAGCTTGAAATGTCTTGGAACAGAAAATCGGATCATTATCATGGATCAAATATTTAGGAACTTTGCCGTAGGGCGTTGCATTTCGAAATTGCTGGATAGTCCATTCGGACGTTGGGTTAGTTGTGACACCAAAATAAACAATTTTACGGGTTTTATGATGAATGATCACTAATACATGAAGTACGTTAAAAGTCAGTGTGGGAATCGTAAAGAAATCGGTTGCCCATATCTCTTCCTGATGGTTTTGCAAGAACGTCTTCCAGAATTGAATCTGTTTTTCGGAAGGCGGCTTCCGTGTGCTTGGCAGATACTTGGCAATGGTGTTTGGAGCTGGTGGCTGATCGACACCAAGTATCTGAAGCTTTTCATGAATTTTCTCTGGTGACAACAACGGGTTTTCTTTATGTACTCGTTTGATCAGCTGGATTGTTGCAGGAGAAATCGTAGGACGTCCTATTTTTTGGGACTCTTGTTTCCAATAAAATTTAAAAGCTGTCCGATGCCAACGAATGACCGTATCGGGTTTTACCATCACCAATGATTCCTTCCAGTTTCCTAAGTGCTTAGAGAGTAGCATCCACAGTTGCCGAAATGCTGGTGTTGGACGCGGTGTTGGAATGTTTTCTTTTTCAAAACGACGAACATAGGATGCAAGTTGGCTCCTCAATGCATATTTTCCATACTAGTTGCATGCTTGGATAGAATATAATTTCTCAGAAAAATCACCAAGTAGCCAATCCACTCTGAACAATATTTGTATAGTGATCGTAGAAATGACAACATAAAGAATTCCCCCCAATTGTATAGATAGGTTTAGCATCCATTGTATATAAACGGCAGTTGAAGTTCTAGTTCAACCACTATTCTATTAAATGAGGGTAATATAATTCAAAGGATGGCTATTAGAGATGGCTGTGCTATTCTTAAAGTAATACGCAGAAGGAGTACTTGAATATTAAAAATTCATTTTGATTATCGTCATCTTAACTCCTGGCCTTCTCTATTTCACAGATCATCAAATCTTATTCTGGTTGGCCATTAGATTTGAGTACCTGTGCCTCACATAACTCGGACACTATTCCAACTTCTTAGTAGTATAGTAAATGAATGAGAAAGACCTTTGGTCTTGATCATAGAGCTTTTCCTATCTGCTTTTTCTACACAACTATCATCAATATATTTTAATCCTGAATACAAATCAAAAGACCTTATTGCCACCATTGGAGTAGGGTCTATTTTAACTGGAGGAGTTTTATTAAATATCGGTTGAAAAGATTCATCTCTACGGGAAATAATTTGTAATGAATATCAACGAATTAAACAACCATTCATCAGACAGAATTAGATTAGCAAGAAAGGAGTATAAATAGGAAGTTTCTAATTACATGTCGAGACACGTGCTGGACAATCCACTTAAGATGCAATGAAATGAGGAATAAATGGAGGAGATGGTGAAGTGAATCAGAAAATTGGTATCAGTTATTTCAGAATCGTGGCTACAGATCAATCAGCAAGCGGTGTGGAAAAGGAATCAGCACGTCGAAAGAAAATTGAAAGTTATGCATCTGAACACGAAATCTCAATCGTGAGGCAGTATTCCGACATTGGCTATTCTGGATTGGATATGGACAGACCTGAGATCCAACAGATACTAAATGATTTACGAGCTAACAAGGAGAAAGTTGACTGCTTGCTCGTTGACTCAACACCAAGTCTAAGTCATGATACCGTGAAACTTATGGAATTACTTAAACTAATGAATCAGTATGTAGAGGGTGTAATATCGGTAGATGAAGGAAAAGTAGTCGATTTCGTCACTGCACCTGATTACAATGCGAATTAAAATATGGTCGATGTAAAAGAAAAGTCAGCTACCACTGTATGGTAGCTGACTTTTTCTGTCTCCATTTGAATGTGTAGTTGAAAAAAATCAACTCTATCGTTAATAATTTCGAAGAATTATCAACGTATTAAACAACCATCTGTCAGACAGAATAAGCGAAACATGAAGGGAGTTTGAAATTATGGGCAACCCAAAAATCGGTATAGGGTATTGTAGGAAATTCATTACCGTAAAAGGCTTGGGCGTTGAACAAAGTCTCAATTATCAGCAAGAAGCAATTAATCAATATGATAAATATCATGGCATTACAATTATCAAATGATATAGCGATATCGGATACTCCCTCTTGGAAGGATACGAATCGTCCTGAGCTGCAGCTGATGTTGGAAAATCTACATGAAGGGACAAAAGTGGATACCTTATTATTTTATTCAGTGGACCGCCTCGGGCGGGATCTGGAGGGCAATATCGGCACATCCTCGCAATCACCGAGCATATAGAGACCGTGGTCACAGTATCGGAACGGCTGACGAATGATGCAGAGTATTTCAAGACGTTCTTTCTTCTATTGACTAGCCATGCTCAAACAGAACGAGAGCATCTACTTCTCTGTATGGCAGATGGAAGAAAAGCAAAAATCACTAAACGGAAAAGTTTTAATGTAAGCTACCTACCTCTAGGGTACGTGAAAGGAACGGAAGAACAACAGGAAAGACTCATACCAGCGACAGTGGAAAATATGGATGACGTAGGAGCCATACAAGGGTTTACCGCATTGCAATATATTTTCTATCAGTATATGGAGGGGATGAGTTTACGGAAGTTGGCGGAAAACTTACAACGCTATTTCGGCCCCACATATCGACAATCCGCTTGGACACATAAGTCCGTTCGCTATGTACTTAGCAATAGTGCGTATATCGGCTGAATGCAAATAGCTATATTGCCTAAATCCTGGACGAATGAGCAATGGTTGCGCCATTACTTACGATTGCTAACAGATATTGAAGATAAAATAGGAGACGTATTACCAGAACGTCTGTTAGAATTCTTCGCTTCCATAGTAAGGTTTTTCACTCAGTATTTCACTAGAAGAAACCGTAGGAAGAGATAACTAACCATCAAGTATCTAAACTTATGCCATAATGCAGAGGTTATCTAAATGCGAGTACCTAACTGTCTTTAGACATAGGTCTCTATAAGTCGTATATGATAATGGAGTTTTTATAGCACCAACCGTTTGCCCGTAATGAGTTTTAGATGGAAGAGAAAAGCAGGTTAACATGAACAAGAAAAGTATCTAGTTTGCTATTAAAACAATTAACATTAATAAGCAATTCGTATTGATATGATTGTCATACTCTTATATACTATTAATAGGTTATAGAATGTAGGGGGAGTTAATGGTGAAGAAGATTGTTTCTTTAGTAATTACAGGTCTAGTTTTAAGTTTTTCTGTACTCTTTTTAACTAATTCCACAGCGGTAGCGAATAGTGATGCACCGAATGGTCTTTATCAATTTAGTAAAAAGCAAGAATACATTTCACTAGATAAGTTCACAGAGAAAAACCTAAAAGGAAAAGTCTCTATTCTAACTGCTGACTATTATTTGGTTCTAAACGGTAATGCTTATAAAGCCTTGGATATCCTGACAAAGTCAAATGAAAAATTAAATGCAAGTAAAATTACCGTAACACAATTGGAAGATCAAATGAATGTCCAAATAGGATCTGATGGTTCTATTTCTACAGCGCCGGATGCAACTTCATTTGAGGTTTTATCAATTGAATAAACCGTGAAATTAGATACATCTTTACTTGTATCTATAAGCATTACTTGTTGAGCTGATGATTAAATAAGTGATCGCTACCTGTGCATCACACAATTCAGACACTAATCTGACAACTCATGAACATACAAAATGTAAAGTCATCTGATCGTGTAAACGATCGGGTGACTTTTTTGTAGTAAAAGAAAATAGATGAAGAATTGATTTCTTCTATTGAAATTGCGAGTGAAATCTAATTCTTCTTTTATAAAACATGATATTGATGCCGTTTCTATTTTCAAGAATTCAGTTTTGCTGTTTTGACCATGCTGTATCACCTCCGTTATACTCAATAAAATCAGATTTAGTAAAGAAGGTGAAGAGATGGCGTCGACTGTGATGAGTATTGGGTTGCAGGGGTTAAAAGGGGAACGGGTCCGTGTGGAGGCCGACATACGCGTCGATAAGGAACAGTGTGTAATTATTGGGTTGCCGGATGCGAGTATCAAGGAATCGAAAGAGCGTATTTTAAGTTGTTTGCATCATTTGGATTTTGATTTGACGATGAAGAAGATTACGATTCATTTGTCGCCAGCGGATATACGGAAGAGCGGGACGGGTTTTGATGGTGCGATGTTGCTTGCGGCTATTCAGGAACTGACGGATCAGCCTTTGTCGCCAGATGATTCTATCTGTGTGATTACGTCTCTATCACTGCATGGTGAATTGGTTCCATTCCATGGCTTGTTGCCTGCAATCCAGCAAGCGTTGACGTTAGGATTCAAACGGATCTATTTGCCACCAGTGGATGTATCGTTTCTTGACTTTGTGCAAGATGTGGAGTTAATTCCGCTTCCGACAGTGGAAGCGTTGCTTGAGCATCTTCGAGGACAGTCTACGCTCTCGAAGAGAAGGTACCAGGTCCCCAAACAATTCCCACGCAATTCACTCGAGATTTTCCAAAGGTCTTCTAATCATGAAAATGATTAGAAGACCTTTTAGTATTTAATTGCTGACCATGAATCGCGATAATAGCATCAAATATAAATACCTTAAGAATTCAATTCTTCCTCATGAATCGGTATCAAAATTCAATTCTTATTTTTCATAATCCTGTACCTATGGACTTTTCCTTCATGTAAAATTGAATTTTGCTCTTTTGACCGTGATGAATATTCTCCGCTATACTCCAAACAATTATAATTAGAAGAGAAGGTGAAGGTAGGGCGTCTATGGTGAGTATTGCGGACCGAATGAGCCACTAGTGTGAAACACGTAAATTGAATAATGCTAGTTCGCAGCTTTAAAAGTATTATTTATCCTAAACCAAGTATGAATTCTATAGGGAAATAGAGAAATACATAGCTTATACTCAATTTAATAGTTCGAAAATTCGGAAAGGTAGTGTTTGCATGAAATTGAACCCAACGGCAGTTAGACGGTCCAAGCGTTTTCAAGTGTTGGAAGATCGGCCTGTCAATAAGGATGGTTTTGTACATGAGTGGCCGGAACAAGGATTTATTGCGATGTCTAGCCCGGATGATCCTTTGCCCTCTGTTAAAATACAAGATGGGCGTATTATTGAGCTAGATGGAAAACTGCGGAAAGATTTTGATATGTTAGATCAATTTATTGCAGATTATACAATAGATATTAAATCAACCGTACAGATGATGAATATGGAAAGCTTAGATATTGCAAGAAAGTTAGTGGATATTAATGTTTCACGGGCTGAAGTGTTAGCGGTTGTGAAAGGTTTGACACCTGCCAAAGTAGTAGAGGTGCTGAATCAATTAAATGTAGTAGAGATGATGATGGCACTCCAAAAGATGCGGGCTAGAAAGAAACCTTCTAACCAATGCCATGTGACAAATGTCCGTGATAATCCTGTTTTAATGGCGGCCGATGCAGCAGAAGCTGCGTTAAGAGGATTTGATGAACAAGAAACAACGGTAGGTATTGTCCGATACGCACCGTTTAATGCACTTGCTCTTTTAGTGGGTTCACAAACAGTAAGAGGTGGAATTTTGACGCAAGATGCGCTGGAGGAGGCAACTGAGTTGCGACTAGCGATGCTGGGGTTGACGACCTATGCAGAGACTATCTCAATCTATGGAACAGAGTCTGTTTTTAAAGATGGAGACGATACCCCATGGTCTAAGTCATTCTTGGCCTCTGCTTATGCTTCGCGTGGATCGAAGATGAGATTTACCTCAGGAACAGGTTCTGAAGTACAGATGGCAGGTTCAGAAGGAAAGTCAATGTTATATTTGGAAGTCCGCTGTATTATGATGGCCAAAGGAGCAGGTGTCCAAGGACTGCAAAATGGTTCGATTAGCTGTATTGGCATTCCAGCTGCTGTACCAAGCGGTATTCGTGCCATATTAGCAGAAAACTTGGCGACCACAATGTTTGATTTAGAAGTAGCTTCAGGAAATGACCAAACTTTTTCACACTCAGATCTACGCCGCAGTGCGAAGATGCTATGTCAAATGCTTCCGGGCACTGACTTCGTATTTTCAGGTTATAGTGCAGTCCCTAATAGCGACAACATGTTTGCTGGTTCAAATATGGATTCATCTGATTTAGACGATTATTTGATAATACAACGAGATATGATGGTAGATGGAGGTTTGCGGCCAGTTGAGGAAAGCCAAGTAATTGAAATGCGTTATCAAGCTGCAAAGACGATGCAAGTACTTTTTGAAGAACTTGCTTTTCCAGCAATTACTGAAGAAGAGATTGACGCGGCAACATACGCGAATAGCAGCGAAGATATGCCGAAAAGAAACGTAATGGAAGACTTAAAAGCTGCCGAGAGTGTATTGAAAGAAGGCATTACTGGATTGGATGTCGCTTTGGCTTTGGCTAATAGAGGCTACCATCAAGTGGCAGAAAGAATTTTTAATATGCTCAAGCAACGTGTGGCGGGTGATTATTTACACACTTCCGCTATAATTGACGAAAACAATATAGTACAAAGCGCAGTTAATAATGAAAATGACTATACAGGACCAGGCACTGGGTATCGCATGAGTGATGAAAGATGGGAAGAAATCAAGAATATTCGCCAAGCAATTAGTCCGAGCGAGTATTGAGGAGGTGTTATTAGGTGAGTTATTCATATTCTATCGAGATGCAAATGGAAGATCAATCGAGAGCTTCTAAAGGAAAAGATCCAAAAGAAGTGGTCATTGCTGTTTCACCGGCCTTTGGTAAAGCGCTTTCAAAAACAATTATTAACGTAGAGCACAGTAAAGTTTTGCGGGAAATCATCTCTGGAATTGAAGAACAAGGGGGAGTAACACGAGTTATTCGTAATTTTGAAACAGCCGACTTAGCATTTATCGGCCATCTGGCTGCTAAATTGAGTGGCTCGGGAATCGGAATCGGTATTCAGTCTAGAGGAACAACGATTATTCACCAACGAGGTTTAGATCCGTTAAGCAATTTGGAACTCTTTCCGCAATCACCGCTAATTACACTTGAAACTTATCGCAATATCGGGAGAAATGCCGCTCTATATGCGCGGGGAGAAAATGTTGATCCTGTTCCTGTTGTAAACGATCAGATGGCTAGACCACGATACCAGGCAATTGCAGCAATTTTACACTTGAAAGAAGCGCAACAAATTGTAGGGGGCAAGCCGGCTGTAAATGTAGATTACAGCTTTACCATTTCGGAGGAGGAAACCGTATGAGTCGATTGACAAGACAAGATTACCCATTAGGACAGAAAAGACCAGACATATTATTTACGCCAACGAACAAAGCCTATGATGACTTGACCTTAGAAGCGGCTTTAAAAGGAGACATTTCCAGCAAAGATTTGCGGATTAGCCCCGATACCTTAATCATGCAAGCGGAAATATCAGAGAATATAGGACGGGACCAATTAGGGAGGAATTTCAGAAGAGCAGCAGAACTTATTACGATCTCCGATGAAAGAATTCTCGAAATCTATAGTGCTCTTCGTCCAAATCGTTCCTCCCATGAAGAATTGCTGGCCATTGCTGATGAATTAAAGCGTGATTACCAAGCGTTTGAAAACGCCAAGTTAGTAGAAGAGGCGGCTGAAGTATATAGCCGACGAAACCTATTACGCATAGATGAGGAATAAATAATGAGAAGGCAACTTATTGCAGGCATTGATATAGGGAATTCATCAACAGAAGCAGCAATTTTAGAAACATCTGAAAATGATGCCATGTTTTTAACACAGCATCTTGTTCCGACGACAGGGATTAAAGGAACGGTAACTAATATTAAAGGAATAATATCGTGTTTACAAATAGCCATGTCGAAGATCAATCGAGATATTTCTGAGATTACTATGATTCGAATTAATGACGCGGTTCCTGTCATTGGTGATCTTGCCATGGATGTCATCAGTGAGACGATCATTACAGAATCCTCCATGATCGGTCATAATCCTGATACACCGGGAGGAGAAGGAATTGGGATAGGTCAAACCATATTGATCGAGCAATTACTGCAACATGCTGAAGAAAGTCAGCCCTATATTGTAGTGGTGTCGCAGAAATTCGATTATGAATGGGTAGCCTATCAGTTCAATAGACTTGAAAGAAATGGTATTCAGATTAAAGGAGTCATTGTGCAGAAAGATGACGGGGTGCTAATCCACAATCGTCTGCAAGAAAAAATCCCCATTGTAGATGAAGTAACTATGATTGATAAGGTGCCCATAGGAAAAAAAGCTGCAATTGAAGTGGCATCTCCAGGACATGTCATTCGGATGCTCAGTAATCCTTATGGCCTCTCTACTGTCTTCGATTTAACTCCGGATGAAACGAAACAAGTAGCACCTATTGCTAAATCATTGGTCGGAAATCGTTCAGCCGTCGTGATACGGACACCTGCCGGGCAGATTGCAGAACGGAAAATTGAGTCAGGAAGCATAAATATAATCGGTAGCAGGATGAGCATCAAGGTGGACGTCAATGATGGTGCAGCCGGAATTATGGATTCTTATAAAAAGATCGGTGTGTTAAAAGACGTACTAGGTGAACAAGGTACGAATGCAGGTGCGATGTTAAATGGTTTACGTCAAAATTTGGCGGAAGTAACTGATCAAAATATACATGAAATTCATATCACAGATTTACTTGCGACAGACACAAAAATTCCTACTTCCATTCGAGGGGCGCTTGCGGGTGAAATCACTATGGAAAGCGGAGTGGCACTTGCTTCGATGGTACAAACCCAAAAAACTTCCATTCAGGCTGTTTCCGCACTATTAGAAGAAGAGCTAGGAGTTTCTGTTGAAGTAGGTGGAGTTGAAGCGGAAATGGCAATAGCCGGGGCACTGACAACACCGGGTACGGAACGTCCTATTGTCATTTTGGATATGGGCGGGGGGTCGACGGATGCCGCGACGAATGATGAAAATGGGATGGTTCGGACGGTACATTTGGCAGGGGCTGGAGATATGGTGACGATGCTGGTCAAGACGGAGCTATCACTTCATGATCTTGATCTGGCTGAGAAAATAAAGAAGTTTCCACTTGGAAAATTACAAAGTCTCTATCATATGCAATTGGAGGATGGAACCTACTTGTTTTCTGAAGAAGCATGTTCTCCTGAGGCATTTGGAAAAGTAGTTATTCGAGAAGAGAAAAGCATTACTCCTTTGCCTATCCACCATTCAATGGAACAAATTCGTAGCATTCGACGAGAGGCTAAACGAAAAGTATTTGTGACGAATGCTATTCGTGCATTAGAGCAGGTAATTCCTACTCGCAATATTCGTCATATCTCCTTTGTAGTGATGTTAGGGGGTTCTGCGCTAGATTTTGAGATTCCTGAAATGATTAATGAAGAGCTATCGAAATATGGGATTGTCGCAGGCTTCGCAAATATCAGAGGAACAGAAGGGCCTAGGAATGCGGTGGCAACGGGATTGGTCCTGTCCTCCTTGAAAAGGCGTGATAATAGAATATGAAATACAATACAGTGTACATCCCGGTCTTTTTGTCGGAATCGGTAGATCATAAGCTGGTCAAAGAAGTATGTGCAGGACTTGAGGAAGAAGGAGTTCCATATGACTGTAAACAAATTTCAGTTGAGAAGTTCAGCTTTACTTCGTTGCAAGTGAGCATTCTACTTGGAAACGAAAATAACATAGCAATCTTTCATGAAAACCTGCCCCATCGACCCTATTTGATAGCAAGAAAACAAAACGGCAGAAAAGCTGGACAAAATGCTGCTCGATTAGTAAAAGGTCAACCATTATTTCACGAGGAGGAGTAGAATGACTGAACTGAATTTAGAGACAGCTAAAAAAATGATTGAGAAGGCTGAAAAAAAAGCTGCAAAAATCAATGTACCGATGGTGATTACTGTTGTAGATAACGGAGGGAACTTATTGGCATGTCATAGGATGGATCAATCTTTGATAGCAAGTATAGATATCTCGCAAAATAAAGCGTGGACGGCAGTTGCGTTACAAATGCCAACATCTCAATTATATGATGTAACGCAGCTAGGCGGTGAACTCTTCGGAATTAACACAACGAACAATGGAAGAATTGTAACATTTGGCGGTGGAATTCCAATAAAAAATGGTGATCGAATTATCGGAGGTTTTGGTGTCAGTGGAGGGACAGTAGCAGAAGATACTGAGGTTGCAAAGGCTGGACTTGCATAATAAGCTTGATAATATTTTCTTACCCTTCTGTTGGTTTATCTGAAATTAACAGGAGGGTTTTGTTAATTGTCTGAATTTACAATATAGTTTATAATGAAAGGAGCTGAATATTCCAGGTAAGGAGGAGAGATCGATAAAATTACTAGTTGTCGATGACGAACCCCTTGAAAGAGAAGTTTTGCTTAACATTGTAAAAAAAAGTAATTTAGGTTTCGTTGAATGTTTGGAAGCTAAGAATGGTTTACTAGCTGTAGATATCGCAAGTACAACTACTATTGATGTATTGTTAATAGATATCAAGATGCCCAAAATGGATGGTCTAACTGCTGCCAAGATTATTAAGAAAACGAATCCACATACCAAAATTATATTTCTGACTGCATTTAATGAATTCGATTATGCATTGCAAACCATTAAAATTGGTGTAGAAGATTATTTGCTAAAACCAGTTTCTCCAGAAGAATTGGTACAGTCTTTAACAAAAGCGGTAGAAATTACAGATATGCAAGATATAGAATTTGCATCAACGGAAGTCATTGAACAATTGACTACTTATATAAAAGGTCATTTAGAGGAAAAGCTGACATTAAAGGAACTATCTCGGCAAGTACATTTGCATCCGCAATATCTTAGCCGCTTATTCAAACAAGAAATGAATAGACCAATTACTGAATATATTACATCTGCACGTCTTGAAAAATCGAAGGAATTATTGCTAAGTACGCAATATACGATTACGGAGATTGGCCAGCTTTGCGGTTTCTCTGACTCAAACTATTTCACTAGAGTTTTCAAAAAGCAAGAAGGAATGCCGCCAACCCAATATCGTAAAAACGAGCTGCTTTTTAGAAAAGAACAAATTAAAAAGACATATATTCATAGCATCATTTAGCACGCTATAATTGACTCAGAAAAAGGTGGAATATATGATAAAGAACTTAAGAGAATTTGTCGATATTGACCAATTGCAAAAACTACAAGAGCAATTTGCAGAAGCAATGGGAGTGGCTGTGTTAATTTGTGATGCACAAGGAGAACCAGTAACTAGTCCGAGTCAATTTACGGGATTTTGCAGATATATTAGATCGTGTAGCGAAGGTCTTAAGCGGTGTATATTATCTGACGATAAAGTGGGTAAATTGGCGGCAGAGAGTAAACGACCGGTCATTCACCGTTGCCATACAGGTCTTGTAGATTTTGCGGCACCTATCATATTGCGTGACAAGTATCTAGGTTCTATTCTTTGTGGCCAGGTTCTTATAGAAGATGAAGAACTGGAAGAGTTGCCAAAAGTAGAGATGAACATGGCAGATTTACCATTAGATCAAAAGACGCTGCAGGAGTTTTACGATCAATTAGAACGAAAGAACAAGAGTCGTGTTCATTCAATTGCCGAATTGCTTTTTGTCACTGCCAACTACATAGTGAAGTTGGGAGATGCTCATTTAACAGCTCAAGAATTATCGCTGAATAATCTAAAGCTGTTGGAAGAGTTACGGCGTCGTTCAGAATTAGAAAAATTATTAAAGGATACTCAATTAAAAGTTCTTCAATCTCAAATTAATCCACATTTTCTTTTTAATACATTGAATACAATTTCACGGCTAGCCTATATGGAAAACGCCAAACAAACTGAAAACGTCACGTATTCATTAGGAAAAATTTTACGCTATAGCCTACGTAACATAGATCAGCTTATTCCGTTAAAGGAAGAAATTGAACACCTCAAATATTATCTCTCAATCCAACAAACGCGCTATCGTGATCAAATAAAGATGGTAATAAACATAGAAGACCATCTGGTAGATTATAGAATTCCTATATTTACTTTGCAACCGATAGTTGAAAATTCAATTGTCCACGGGTTTGAAAGCACTGGTGATCCAATAACCATTACCATAGAAATTTATGCAGAAGATGAGAAAATCATTTTCAATATAATGGATGACGGTGTGGGAATCGAGGAGAACTCCGTTAATATTCCATTACCCAAAGGAACAGGTCATACCACGAGGATCGGTTTAAATAATGTGGATAAAAGAATTAAACATTCCTTCGGTCCACAATGGGGGATTGCCAAATTGGAACAGCTTTCTCAAATTGGAACCCTTGTTCAGTTACATATACCTGGTTAGTGAACTTTATTTTATGCTGACATGTTTGCATCCTCGCACTGTTTCAATAACTTGAGCCGAGGGAAAAAGTTACGAATCTAATGGGCAATTATCCGGTTAAGTGGTAGGTCGACCATATATGCACATCTATTACACGCATATGTTCGTAAAAATAGTCCTTTAAACTTTATTTATATGCAATCGCACTGCAAAATAATAAATTAATTGAATCTTTTAACTCTGAGTCTATTTAGAAAGAGGGTACCTATCACACAGTTTATACACTATCCAGACAATTAAACAATGCGTAAAAAGAGGAGTCAACTGATCGAGAATCGATTGGAAGACTCCTTTTTCCTTGCGTTTATTCTGCTCAATTTATTAGATCCCACTCAAATTCGTCGGCCAAGTCCTTTATCACTACTTTAAAAAAGCGTTACCTGTGCATCAAACAATAAAACAGCTGTCTGTAACGGATACGGCCTTGCGATGGTATACTTACTCAATCAAATAGGAATTGAAACAATATATGTAGTAAGTACTCCATCGATGAACCACGGATGGAACAAAGTCAAAATTGATAATGTCTGGTATAACTTAGATTCCACGTGGGATGATCCTGTACCAGATAGAAAAGGGAAGGTTGGCTACGGCTATTTCCTCGTATCGGACAAACAGTTAGCGAAAACACATTCATGGAATAATACCGGTCTTCCTAAAGCGACAGATACGCGCTATGAATATATGAGCAAAATACATGCATCTGACAGTGAAAATGGTTGGATTTATTATGCGAATAAAAATGACGATATCAAGCTGTATAAAATGAAGTCAGATGGGTCAGCAGATCAAAGACTGGCAAATATACGTGCGAACGAATTAGTGGTTTATAATAACTGGATTTACTTCAGTAACTACTCCAATGGCGGCTATTTATATAAAATGAGAACGGACGGAAGCTCCCTAACTGAGATTACGAAATTTTTAACGTCTGATATTAGTATAGAGAACAAAACGTTGTACTTTACTGATACTAAGGCAAAGCAGCGGTATCGGATGGATATTGAGTGAGGAATAGGTGTCTTTTATTCATCACATTGGATAGTAGGTAGAGTGATCCTTATATCATGTAGACAGAGAGAAGGCATAGTGTCAGTCCGAAGATTATTTATGCTTATTTCAAAGAAACTATGCAGTCGTGCCGATCTACTACGTAACATAGACAACTTAACAGAACAACAATAAAAAGCTCCCCGGTTGAGAAATCAGCCGAGGCGCTTTTTTTAGTTGTCGTTTTATAGTTCATAAACAGAATTAGCCCAGATATTTCAGTTACTTGTCTTGTTAGAATGGTATAATATAACTGAAATGTAAGTGCTGATTAAGTATTTGAAGAGCATGGCGAGCGACTGTTATCTAGAAATTAATGTAAGATTAATAGAAAAGCGTATTTTAAAAAACCATGTCAGGAAGGGAAGTAGATAGATGATGAAAAAGATAGGTATTGTGTTTTTACTAGTTTTTCTATTGACTGGCTGTTCAAATGGAACGTTCAATCAAGCAATGGAGCAAGGCAAGCTTGCGCTAGCGAATGGTGAATATGAGAAAGCGTTGTCGTCAGTCGAGTTGGCATTAGATGAGAAGCCGAATGATCAAGAGGCACTTGCGATGGAAAAGGATTTGAAAGGATTCCATTCAGTGAAGAAGGAAATGAAAGACGGGGACTGGGAAAGTGCTTTAGAAACGGCTGAAGGCATGCTTGGACAAGAAAAGTTGGCAATTGGACTTCGTAAACCGTTGGAAGAGATGATCGAGACGGTGAAGATGAATCAAGAAGTGTCAGCAAAAGTGGCGGCGCATGTAGAAGATATTGAGACTTCTGTGGAAGCGGGGGAACTTGAAGAAGCGCAACAGACGATAGAAGAACTTCGCAAAGATCAAGCTTCATTGGAACAGTTCGGTGAAAAGTTAGCGAGTTTGGAGAAACGTTTGGAAGAAGAATTGAAAAAGCAGCAAGCACCACCCGAACCACAAGATAAAAGTGCTGCATTGCAACTAGATGTTATTCCGAAAATTGCAGGGCAGCAACAGCAATATCTTACCAAGCTGGATGCGATTGAAGCGGGCTTGGCTGATTTGAACTATTTATATGTAAATGGGATTACCGCTAATATGTCCAAAGCAGAAAGCGAGCGTTATACAAGATGGGATAATGCGCTCAATGAAATCTACGGTGTGTTGAAGAAACAGCTGTCTGCACGGGATATGGAACAATTGCGTGTGAAGCAAAGAGAATGGATAAAATACCGAGACCACACCGCCAGCACGAATGCCGCGGAATTCGCTGGAGGAAGTTTTGAATCTCTCACGTATACGGGGACATCGGCAGATCTTACTAAAGAACGTTGTTATGCGCTCGTGAATCTCTATATGAACTGACAGGGGTGAAGCGTAATGGGGAAAGTCTATGGGATGAAACATTTAGATCGATTGATTGAGAGTGCAACTAGTGCGGTTGTCAAAAAAGGATTCGAAGGTGAAAAAGAGATTCTGCTTATGCTGGAAGCGCAATTACCAAGTCATGCGTTTATTATTCATAATCCGACGTTGTTACATTATGAAGCCGATATTTTAGTTATTGAAGAAACGGTCGGCTTTATGTTTTTGGAAGTGAAGACCTGGAGTGAGCATTATATAGAACGGTTTTATCCTAACGGCAGTATCCAGACAATTAAGGGTATGCAGAAGCCGTTGAAGCAGGCTGAAAACTATCGTGATGAACTTAAAAAGATATTGTCATCAGATAGAGGAGTTTTAACTACACAAGATCCCCATCAGTTAATTTCATCTGTCGTCGTATTTAATGGAATTACGAAAGAACAGTTTTTACACCGTCAAGAAGTTCTTGATTGGGAAGAAGAGTTGAAGAATACATTCTTAACCAAACATTATTTCTATACAGAAGGGTCAAGTGGATTCTATAGTTGGATGCTAAATGCCAAAAAGTTCACGCGTAGTAGCGTGTCAAATTACATTTCAAAAGAGAGCTTTGACCGACTTATTGAGGTGTTGGTCCATGATCATGACGTCAATAAAAATGTAATAGAAAATAAGGCACCTACGATCGTGCGAAAAAGTCAGCATCAGACTATGGCGAATATCAACGCCTTGATAAGCGAACATAAGCAAATGAAATTGCATGAAAGTACAGCACCTAAAGTGAAAAAGAAAAGAAATCTAGGCATACTCATTGGGGTGTTGGCAATCGGGGTAGGGGCAGTAGTATATACTCTGAACGACTGGGAATCTAGTAAAGAAAGTTATGTATGGCAAGAAGATAGTACACCTGATAGTCAGGTGTTTATGGATGTGAATGATGAAGGATCGCCACAAGTGACTCAAGATGCACACGACTATTATATTCTAGCGGACAGTGAATTCAGTGAGCTCACTGAAATGCAGCTTTATGGTCTTTCGAAGTCAGATTTGCGACTGGCACGCAATGAGATATATGCACGACATGGCTATGTTTTCAAATCAGCAGATCTACAGGCTTATTTTGACTCACAGACGTGGTATGTTGCGGATGAATCGTACGATGGCGAACTGACAGATGTAGAGCAGCATAATGTTACGTTGATTCGGTCTATGGAGTGAGGTTGTCTAGTTTAATATGTACGTAAAAAGCCGTACCTGTGCATCACAAAATCCAGACGCTAGTCTGACGATATAACGGTATATAAATTGAGAAGCCATCCAATCGCAAATAGGATTGGATGGCTTCTTTCTGTTTACTGAATTACGGTAACACTTCATTTAATCTTAGGAGAGCGTACTAGGTAGTAAAATGAATTATTTAAATAATATAGTTATAAAGATAAGTAGAGTGCAATGCTGAAGTTACGTAATGAAGTATCTGAATAATTTAAATGGCGCTGTGCCAAAAAACGCGTTATAGAGTGGTACTATATAAATGACTGCCTAAAATGTGTAGGAGGGAATTTTATGCTAAGATCCGTAAGACGAAAGTCTGTAGTCATCTTTATACTGTTGGTTACTATTATATTTATGGAGAGTGTGACTTGGAATCATCTTAAAGTACAAGCTGAAACCGATTGGAAATCCTTACCTGATCAACACAACGTTCCATTAAACAAAGAATGGACCATTACGTTTAGCGAAGGTGTTGAAATTGCATCTATTACCAATACACATGTATACGTAACAGATGAAGTTGGTCAAGTAGTTCAGACGACCGCTGTATTACTAGATAACGGAAATAAAGTAAGGGTACAGCCACCAAAAGAAGGCTATCGTCCGAATACTTCTTATACACTATTTGTTGCGAACGAAGTATCTTCTGCAAAACGCAGATTATTAGGCACTCCTGTCAAAATGAAGTTTCAAACAAGTAAGCAGCGGGACGAGTCGAATGTATTTGTACCGCGTGAAGATAGTGAAGATACCATAATCTATCAAGAGCGAGTTACCAGTTTGCCTACTACTATCATGCAGTCAATAGAAGATTTGAATTATGAAAGTGATAGATTTGTTTTTAAAGGTCTACCCGAAGTGTTAAAAAAATTAACCAATGGGGATATTGTCATTTTCCCTCAAACAGAACAACATCCTTTCGGCTGGTCAAAAGAAATTGTCGATGTCATAAACGAAAGAAATAATACGGTGTTAATCACGAAGGAGCCTAAGCTAGAAGATGTCATAAAAGATATAGATATTTCGAGCGTGTTAACAATAACAGCAAATGATTTCAAGCTTGATCCTGATGTCCATTCTCGTGTGTCAAATGAAACAAATAAAGGAGATAGACGTACTTTTGAAGTTGAAAACCCAGTGGCTCATTCGATAGGTAAAATTGAAATAGGAAGTGAAAATGGAAATCCTTATGTGGAGTACAGTGACGTTCAATTAATTCCTGAAGGAGAGAGAGTTGGACCGGTGACAGTTGGCGGGAAGGTCCAACTCATCAAGCCTGTTGTGAATTTTGATTTTAAAGGGTTCGTGTTGGATTGGCTAGAAGTAGACAGCGGATTGAAAAATGAGATGAACGTAGAATTTAAATTGGCAAGTTATGAAACAGAACCGTTGAGAATTCCGCTTGGCATCTCGATTCCTGTCAAGGCATATGGGTTGGCAGGTGCCGAAATTCAATTATTTATAAATTATGAGGCAAGCGGAAAGATATATATTGAATTTGAAATTGTTGAAGACAGCTCTTATAACCTTGGAGTGAAGAAAGAGGGAAGTGACTACACTCCTTTCAATCGTTCAACTAGTAATTTGTCCGCTGATTTTCTATCGTTGAAAGGTGAAGCGGAAGCGAAGCTTGGTCTAGGTTTAAATGTAAATGCCGAGGTTCTGCAGTTTACACTTGCAGGTGTAGATATTACGGGCGGTTATAAAGTTAAAGCTGCTGGTGAAATTGACAAAGACAGAGCATGTTTTAGTGAAAAAGGTGAAATATATTTTGAATCATCAGCACGCATAGGATCGACGGAAAATACGTTTTGGGATATAACATATCCATTTCTCAGTATCCCACATCGACAGAGATCCACGTGCAGTTATGAGGAATTGATAGCAGACCCCCTTGTGCTAGCGCCAGGCGAGACAGCCGAATTAGAAATCAGCGGAGTTGATTATAAGCAGGAAACACATCCTCTGATGCTGCCAGACAGTAATGTGAAGTTAAAGGTGGAAAATTTGAATGTGGCTACGGTTAATTATCTTGGTGAAGTACACGCAAGAGCAAACGCAAAAACTGGTGACCAAACCTTCATTACCGTTACATATAATAATGATCGGGATACCATAATAAAAGTGATTGTTCCGGTTCGAATTGCAGACCCAGCTTTTCTAGATGAAAAGAAAAAGATGGTCGAAACGATAGGACCAGCTATAAGAAAGATTTTTGAAACAGCAGAAATTGTCAATGGCGCTTACAGAGATTTTTCTTATATTGAAAATGATTTGAAGACGCTAGTCACGCCTACTTATCTAGAAGAACTAAGACGTTATTATGAAGAATGGATGCATCCGAGTCTAGACATCTCCCTGTTTGCAGAACCTGTATCCACAGTATTGAAATTTGAAATAATCGAGTCGAGCTCTACAAGACTAGTATTGAAAACAGTTATACCGAACCGCGGATTAAGTTCAGGCGCTAATGTAATATATACGTTTGTAAAGGAAGGTCAGAAGTGGTTATTAGATGCTGTCGACAGTGAATCATTTGTAGATTCACCAATCAATCCATCGGTAGATCAGATACATGAGTATTTACAAACTAGCTATTTCGAAGACGCCCGAATAGCATATATTTCAACAGGAATAGAAAGAATATATAATCAGCCAGCAGGCTCATATGATGAACGGAAGTATTATCTGTTTACTGCGCAAACGATTTATAGTCAATATGAAGTTAAATTTTATGCGCATGACGGTTCCACTGTGCTGAATGAAAAGTGATATAAAGGCGGTACCAGATCTCTAAAAATATAGACACAATTCATTCAAGACATTGCTGAGGTCTTCCGATCATGAAGGCTCTTTTTTATTAGTAGCATGCCAATTGTCAGTTACAGAAGCTGCATCAATGGAGTAGTCTGAAGAACTACCGCAAGCATCGACAACTACTCATGTTAATTCATGGAGGATTACGTTCTCCTAGAGCATTGACAAATATTCCTCTAGCAGTAAGAGTGTGAGTGGTATGGATATGAATGGTCAATCGTTCTATTCATTGCTCACGCATCACCTCTGTTGAAATCGAGCACGGTTGTAACGAGAGGGCGTCTCTTTGGTTTCGTTGAAGTGACTAGCTCATTGATATAGTTTTCAAAGTTCGTTGCGTAAAAGACGGTACCAGGTCCCCAAACAATTCTAAAGACGGTACCAGGTCCCGAAACAATTCTCACACAATTCACTCGAGATTTTCTAAAGGTTTTCTAATCATATAAAAATGATTGGAAGACCTTTTAGTATTTTATTGCTGATCATGAATCGCGATAATAGCATCAAATATAAATACCTTAAGAACTCATTTCTTCCTCATGAATCGGCATCAAAATTCAATTCCTCTTTTTCATAATCCTGTACCTATGCACTTTTCCTTCATTTGAAATTGAATTTTTCTCTTTTGACCGTGATGAAGATTCTCCGCTATTCTCAATACAATTATTAAGAGGGTACCAGGTCCCCACACAATTCTCACACAATTCAATCGTAACAGTCGAAAGGTGTTCTAATCGCGAAAATGATTAGAGGGCCTTTTTGGTGTGCGTAGCATTGGCATTAAGAAGGTATCAGGTCCCACACAATTACTATTGGCTTACAGGTAAAGAGAGTACCGCTAGTACCGGCATTATTCTAATTCTAATGTCGTATGTTTCTATGAGTACACGATGGAATGTGGTAAAATAAATGTATTGAGCGAATGAACGGAGTGACGGATGTGGCGAGAAATCAGCTCCTATATCATATGACACACATAACTAATCTACCCCCCATTCTCAAATGTGGAGGATTACAGTCACATGCGGCGATGCAGATGAATCAACTAAAACATCAGAACATTGCAAATCAAGATGTCCAAGCACGGAGAGATCGAATCAGGATACCTGTAGGTAAAGGCGGAACATTACATGACTATGTTCCTTTCTACTTTGCACCGCGTTCGCCTATGCTGTATTACTTGCACAAGCAACAACTTCAACAAGAAGAAGTTGTTTATTTCATGACAAGTATAGCGTCTATCCAAAAACATGCATTAGATTTTGTATTTACAGATGCACATGCTATTAGACGCTTGACGAAATTCTTTACTGATCCAATTCATTTAAATCAAATTGATTGGAAAGTCATGGCCTCAGATTATTGGCATGACATAGATGAAGACTTGAGTCGAAAAGCTAGAAGACAGGCTGAGTTTCTAATCCATGAAGCAGTACCCCTCTCAGCATGTTTAGGTTTTGCAGTTTTTAATAAGCGAGCGAAAGAAAAGCTAGAGAAAATCTTGCAAGATGCAGGCAGTACATTACCGGTTGCCGTTCGAAGACATTTCTACTATTAGGAGGTGATGGAATGATCTATTCAATGAAAGGGAACTTACTGGAAGACCAAGCGGAAGCGTATGTAAATACGGTAAATACGGTAGGGGTCATGGGAAAAGGAATTGCCTTGCAGTTTAAACAAGCATTTCCAGATGTGTTTAAGCAGTATGCTAAAGATTGTAAGGCAGGTAGCGTACAAGTCGGGAAGATGCATGTGGTTCCTGTCCATGGTTTAGCTTCTCCAAAGTTTGTCATTAACTTCCCAACAAAAGAACATTGGCGCAATCCGTCTACACTTGATTATATACTGGATGGCCTTCAAGATTTAGTCCAAGTGATCCAAGAGCTTAACATTCAGTCGATTGCCTTACCTCCATTAGGATGTGGAAATGGTGGGTTGGACTGGTCCAATGTTAGACCTTACATTATTGAAGCGCTACAGCCACTTTCGATTGACGTACATTTGTATGAACCGGTAGGTGCACCGCCACTAGATGAAATGATTATCCGAACGAAGCGCCCTAATATGACAATGGGAAGAGCTTTACTACTGAGCGCTATGGAACAATATGCTGGTCCAGGATATAGAATGTCTTTGCTAGAGGTACAGAAAATTGCATACTTCTTGCACGAAGTAGGAGCTTTACCCAAACTACAGTTTGAGAAGAATCGTTTTGGTCCTTACGCTGAAGCGCTCAATCATGTATTACAAAACATGGAAGGTCATTGGATTCGGGGGTATGGAGATCGAACAACGGGTGCAGAAATCTATCTATTGGATGGTGCGATTAAAGAAGCGAAGCAGTTTTTAGATAAACATCCTGAAGCTAAGCCTTACTTAAATCGTGTATCTGAATTGATTTATGGTTTTGAAACGCCTTATGACATGGAGTTACTGTCGACTGTCTGTTGGGTGCTAAAAGAAAATGCGTCCAAAGCAACTAACAAGGAATTCATTGTCCAATCTGTTCAGCAATGGAATGATCGAAAGAAAAAGATGTTCCCAGTTAGCGACATTGAACAAGTGTGGAACTATTTAATTCATGAAGCGAAGTTTGCATCGTGAAAAGGAGGTTCGAGTGGAGGGTACCAGGTCCCCACACAATTACCACACAATTTGGGTAGTTGAAAAAGGGAGATACAAGAGATAACTATAGCGGCTTTCGACCCGCAACAGTAGACGTCAGATGCTACGTAATACTTTAGACTATGAACTAGAAGCGTCCATCAACGAAAAACTGTAAAGCTCTCATCAAGTAACGCTAATAAAAATCAGCACCTCCTGGGTACAGTCCATGTATCAATTTCAGGAGGTGCATTTTCATGTTTTGTGAAAAGCTAACGATTGTCCGGCTAACACTTTAATTTTTACACAATGATGCACTGGCTACTCCAAAAAGCTTACATTCTACTGACAAGTGATACAAGACTTTGCTGTATCAAGGTAAATTTTATCCACTAGAATACTATGTGCACCTTACTCATCACCCCTGCTAAAATCAAGCACAGGCATAACAAGTAGCTGTTTTTTCGGTTTCTGTGACACGACTAGCTCATTGACATAGTTTTCAAAGTTCGTTGCGTTAAACAAAGTCGATGGTCGCAGGAACGTGCTAAAATCATGACGGTTCAACCATTGCTTGGTCTTTAGATCGATGACACGGATGAAGTCATCTTGTGTGTAGCCTTCTTTGATTCGACCGTTGATGAATTTACGGGTAGCAGCGGACTCCGCTTTGAACTGTTTTCCGGTTTTGTCATTCAGGTACTGAATCACAGATTGTGCGACGTCGAGATTCTTCTCGACAATGGGTTTATTCTTTAACTTCTTAAGTTCTTTGGTTATTGGCCGTCCCATAGTGGGATACGCCACCGTCTCAATGTGAGTTGGCACAGCGTCCAATTGTGGGTTGGTAGCTGTCTCACGTTGGGTTGATGCCGCGTCCCATTTTGGGTTAGCAGGTATATCGTTTGGCGTATACGAAAATGGCAACTTTTCATAATCGATTCGATACCATTTGGTGTTGTCGATTTTCATTTTATTGTGCTTCGAAGTGGAAACTAGGTATCCTTTTTGTTCTAAGTCGTACGTAATTCGTTTGATTGTATTTAGTGACCAAAATGGAAATTCTTCTTTCCAGTCGTCGTATGAATTGAAGACCCATTTATGACCCTCCCGTATGTTTTTTGAAATGTTCAATCGGTAGTGCAATTGTTGCAGGAATATCGCACTATTTAATCCAACTTTCATTGCGAGTGAAGGTAATAATGGAATCGGCTCTTCGTTTATTAATAGTTTCATATGGTTGTCCCCCTAGAGAAAAGTTTGGAGTACTCAATTTGTACTTCTTATACTCCATATAGAGAGATTTCTCGAAAAGGATACACTGTTTTTAAAAGAAGGTAAAAGGTCATGGATTTTTGCGAGTGCTACGCTAGATAAGACATTATGAATTCAATAAGCAACTAGTATATTTCATAACAAAAGGATCAACCATTTCGATACGGTTGATCCTTTTTAGTGTGCTAGACATCATCATATATGATAACTAGCTACTTATTTATAAGCAGAAGCCCATGGAATCCAGTGCATTTTGTAATTGACTCTATTTTTTATTCCAAGATTCACTAACTTGAATCTGTATCCATCCTTTGGTGAGAATTTAGGGGATTCGAAACGAGTGGTACCGTTTTTATTGGCTATGACCGTTTTAATTGTTTGCCAGTTGGCAGTACCGTATGGTCTCTTCTGTATGTATAGCATGAATGATCCGCTCGCTGTACTATTCGCTGTGATGGCACCTTCCATTACAGTAAAACTTTTTGCACCACTGCCATAAGTACCTTGATAATTTTGTGTCTCGACGTAATTAGTAAAATTACCACTTCTGTTTTTATAAAGCCAATTTGCTTCTGCCTTAGGTGAAGCCAAACCCCCGATACCACTAATGATGATCGCAAACGCAATGATCATCATCCAATTTCTTTTCAATGTTTTCATTAGACATGCTCCTTCTCTTCATTACTTATTCCTGTACTAGTCTAATAGTTTAGATATTTAATGAAAGGTGCAATAGTCCTTTAGCGCTTTAGTTGGGGTTTTGTAAGGATGTTGGCCGTGCTGAGGGAAGTCAAGGATTGGGAACCTATTGGTAAGGTGGGAAAAGTACATTTAAGCGTCAAGTATATGTTAATATACCCGTTTAGTGCGAGAACTACTAGTTCGCTGAATTTATGATAAGTAGCCATAAAAAACTTCTGTATAATGAAATTACTATGCCTGTACGCATGCAATTTTCATTATACAGAAGCTCGTTTAATTAGTAGGGTGGCTCTCATATACACATTCAATTTTTATCTTCTTAGAAAGGCCATATTAAAGGGACTACTACCAAACATATGATTACTTGAATGACCAAAAACGGGAATCCGCATTTGATGTAATCCAAAAATTTATAGTTACCTGGTCCATAAATCATTGTGTTGGGTGGAGTACCGATTGGTGAAGCATAAGCTGCTGAAGCTCCTACACAAATTGTCATTAAGATTGCTTTAGGATCAATCCCCATACTGGTAGCGATCACAAGTCCAATTGGAGCCATTAACGCTGCAGCGGCAGTATTAGACATAACGGAAGTTAAAAATGCTGTTATTATAAATATCAAGGCTGTTATAACATAAGGACCTCCGTCAACGCCAACCAATCCCAAAACAGAATCTGCAATCATTTGTGCTGCCCCTGTATCGGCTAATGCAGTAGCCATTGGCATCATGGCTGCTACTAAAATAATAGTAGACATATCAAGCGAACGATATGCTTGTTTTTCTGTCATTGTACGTGTTAAGACGATTAGCAATGCACCTATGATGGAAACAATATGCAGTGGAACTCCTAATTGTTTTTCAAAAACCATGAAAATGATTGCTCCAAGTAGAATAGCGACTGCAATAAACTGTTTAACTGTACTTTCATTTTCCTCTGAATTATTTACTGATATACTTTCTTGCGCTTCAGCTATCACGTTTTCCCTGTTTGGAATAAGTTTATAACCAATTGTCATCATATATATAATTCCAACAATCGTTAAAGGTATTCCAATGTATGCGAACTCAAAGAAACTGAAGACGGGTACACCTTCATTTTGCATGACACTTTGAACAGCAAGATTACCATTTGTACCTATTAGCGTAATCATTCCGCCAAGGGCCGTTGCATATGCTAAAGGCATTAAAAGTTTTGATCGGGAGAATCCCATACTGTCAGCAAGCAAGATAACAATCGGCATCATCACTGCCGTCGTGCTTGTATTAGACAAAAAAGCTGAAAGTCCAGCCCCTATAACCATGATCGCAAATAGAAGTTGTTTCTCTGTTTTTGCGAATTTCATGATCAGCTTTCCTATCTTCTTTGCTACACCAGTTTCAAATAAAGCTGCTCCAATGATAAACATACCTGTAATTAAAATAACTACATTATTCGTGAATCCAGCAAAAACGGTACTCTCATCAATTATTCCTGTTAAGTATAAAAGAGTTGTTGCTAATAAAGCAGTCATAGCTACTGGAATCAATTCCGTAACAAAAAGAATTGCTGCTATTAATAAGATAAAAAGTGTTATTGCTGCTGCAGACATCACTTCACCCCTGTTAGTAAAGACTAGTTTTTAGTTTTGGACCACTTTTCTTCAACGCGATCAATTAATTGGGAACAGAGCCCAAGGTAATTTTTCGGATTCAAATAATTTATAACTTCTTCTTCCGATAAGTGTGACATAATTTCCTTGTTTTCTAAGACAACTTCAACCAATGGCCTTTTCTCTTCAAATGCTTGCATTGACACTTCATAAATCTTGTCATGTGCGACTTGACGACCAATGTACTTACCTAAATGCAACATTAGATTCTCAGATACAATTAATCCCTGTAATAGGTCAAGGTTTCTTTCCATGTTTTCTTTATGGACAATAAATCTTTCTAACACACCTTGCATTTGTTCCAATCCACCACTAGTAAAGATACAAATTTGTGGAATATACGCCCATTCGGTTGTCCAAAAAGTCATATCCCTTTCATGTTCTTGAAGCATTCCATCGAAGCCTAGCGTGGCAGTTCTTTGCACTAATCTTGTTAGGCCTACAACATACTCACATATCATGGGGTTTCGTTTATGTGGCATTGTACTACTGCCAACTTGTCCCATTTTAAAACCTTCTTCAATTTCCCCAATTTCTGACCTTTGAAGATTAATAATTTCATTTGCAATTTTTCCGACTGTTCCAGAAATCATTGCTAGTATGCTAGCAAACTCTGCAAACCCATCTCTTTGTACATGCCAAGTAATGGTTGGTTGTTTAAGGCCGAGTTTTTCACAGTAAAGTTCTTGAACAGCTAATCCATGTTCACCAATAGAGGCGAGTGTGCCCGCAGCACCGCTTAATGATCCTACTAGGTAACGTTTTTTTCCTTCTTCTAGTCGTTCAATATGTTTTCCTATTTCATCTGCCCAAATAGCGATTTTATATCCTAATGTGATAGGCAAAGCATGTTGGCCGTGGGTTCTACCAGGCATAATGGTGTCTTCGTGTTCTCGAGCAAGTTTAATTAATGTAGCTAGAAATTTTTGCAATTGTGTTAAAAGGAACTCTTGCGCGTCTTTAATTTGCAGAACTACGGCAGTATCCATAATATCCTGCGTTGTTGCCCCCCAATGAATATAACCTCCCGCTTCTCCACCAACAACTTGAGTAAATTCACGAATCTGAATGATTAAAGGGTGAGTGGTATCAACTATCCCCTCGCGAATCGTATTCATGTCTAGATTTTCATAACTAGCTTTGTCTGCAATCTTTTCTGCTATGCCTTTCGGAATGACCCCTATCTCTTCTTGAGCCCGTGCTAATGAAACCCATGAATCTAGCCATTTTTGTAAAAGTGATTCATCCGAAAAAATTTCTTTCATTCCTTCAGACACATAAATTCCCCTGTAAAGTTTTGAATCGATAACACTTGATGCCATCCTTATCCCTCCAATATTGTTGTAAACAAACTCATAACGCATGTAATTAAAACGTTTGTCTATAGAGAAAAGATAAACGTCATTGATTTGCATGCGTTTGTAAGCAACTTGATGAAAACAAGTTAGGCAAACGTTTGTCTTTAGTTGTTGTTTAACATACTAATATTTATTTTGCGAGTTGTCAATAAACTTTCTAAATTCATAGAAAATAAAAATCTGTTATAATAAGGTGAATATGTATGTTGAAGCTATGAATTCAACTATTGATTCCGAAAGCGCCTCACAAGCGACGGCTGGAGCAGAAAGACCTGCAATCTTTCTTCGTCTAGACAATTACTGGAATCTTGCATTTGACTTATTATAGGAACAACTTATTAACATTACATTAAAGGCAGGTGCAAATATTTAGTTGGTTACATTAAAGGATGTTGCAAAATTAGTTGGTGTTCACCCATCTGTAGTATCTAGAGTTATTAATAATGACGGAAATTTAAAGATTAAGGAAGAAACACGAAAGCGTATTCAGCAAGCTATTGAAGAACTAAATTACCGACCTAATCTATCTGCAAGAAACCTGAAAAATAGTGAAACCAAGATGCTTGGAATGGTCATACCGGATTTCTCTAACCCTGTATATGCTAGTATTATTCACGGAGCAGAGGATCAGGCCGCCTTAGAAGGATATAATTTACTACTTTATAGTATGAAGCAAAAGGGTTTGGAAAAGAATTATTTTTCTCATCTTATGGAAAATAGAATCGATGGCTTGCTAATTGCAAATTCAGAATCAGATGATAAGGAAATCTTAAATCTGAAAAAGGAAAAAAAACCATTTGTTCTAGTGAATCGTTTTATTACAGGCATTAGTAATCATGTTATTTTGGATGATGAATTAGGCGGAAAATTAGCAACCAAGCATCTTGCACAATTGGGCCATAAGCGTATTGCTCATATAACTGGTCCACTATTTACAGGTACAGGAATAAAAAGATTTCAAGGGTATAGAGAAGGGCTAAAGGAGGAAGAAATTAACTTCATTTCAAGTTATGTACAAGAAAGTGAGTATACGATCGAAGGTGGCTATCGATCCATGCAAGCTCTTTTAGATTTATCTACCCCTCCAACAGCAGTTTTTGCTTCTAATATTATGGTTAGTTTAGGCGCAATGAAAGCTATCCAGGATCGCGGATTATCTATACCTAGAGATATTTCCATTATTGGGTTTCATGAAGTAGATTTTGCTTCATCTTTATCTCCGTCACTTACAACGATAAAGATGCCGCTTTATGAAATGGGAAGCGAATCAGTAAAAAAGCTTATCACAATTATCCAGGGTCGAGAAGAAGAGAATGAGCTAGGTTTGATAATTAGTGGAGCATCATTAGTCGTCCGTGATAGTACAAGCCCTTTTCTTTCGTAGATGATATGCGCTTAATCATAAATTCAAGTAGTCTTAACCAGTCGAAAACACTACTTGTGCAACAAGAAATTAAGACATTACTCCAACAACTGAATAATGCACATTGTAAAGGGGCTTCTGAACGAGAAATCGGTTAGAAGACTCTTTTTAATTTACTCGCTATTGCTTACATATAAAAAGAAGTTACTAGGTACACGCGCAATTAGAACTTCTAATTGAAAACATTGATAGTTTCATAAAGATATAATAATTTGGCGTGAAGTGAATCCAATTGTTTCTTCCACATTGGACTTGTCTTTTGGTTTTCGAACTGGACTGGGCCCAATGATTGTCTGATAGGAGTCTACCACTTTATGATAGGATTTTAAGACGATGAACGATAAAAAACCTCCTGTATAATGAAATGACTATGCCTGTACGCATGTAATTTTCATTATACAGAAGATGATGTAGTGGGCAGGATGACTTATCCTTCCGTATCTTCGTCAACAAACTTCCCGTAATCCGGCATGGCAATACGATTAAATTCATCAACTAATTTTTTTAGGCTAGTGGCAAGTTCCTCTCCCTTCATAGGCAATCCATGGCCCGTTATAGCGACAGATGGTTGTAAGGCTTCCAGTTTAATAACGGATTGTAGGGCGGCGTCCCAATCTGTAGTTAAATAGCGCGGTGGACCACTGATTTCTTGTTCTTGCGTAAGCACTTTATATAGGTATTCTTGCTTTACAGTCACAAATGCATCTCCCGCAATTAACGCACCGTCTTTCTGCCTGAAGAACGAGACATGGCCCGGTGAATGACCCGGTGTGTGAACCCATGTAAATTCCGGCAAAAAAGGTACACTCCCGTCTGGCGGTAAGCTTTGGATGTGGCCTCCTAATTGAATAGGATCGGTTGGGAAAATAGAAGACATTTTGGCAATCATGCCGCCTTCTACACTCGTATCGGGGTCTGGATAACTGGATACGCCGGTTAAAAATGGCAATTCCAATTCATGGGCATACACGGGCACATTCCAATGCTCCACTAGATCAATGACTGCGCCGACGTGATCAAAATGTCCATGCGTCAACAGAATAGCTTTTAAACAGGTACCAGGTCCCCAAACAATTAAGACACTATTCCAACAATTAAAAGATAATAAAACGAGGAGCTTCCCATTTCTATACATCGGGAGGCTCTTTTTGTGCGCTCAGCATGGGCAAGTCTATAGAATGCAAGTCAGCGAGGATCTCTTCAACCGAGAAATTAGTTGGAGAGCTTTTTCGTTGAATCAAGGCGCATATATGCAAGTAGTAATCATTGAAAAATAGTAATTAAGAGACAATCATACTAGATATCAAGATTCTGTTAATTGGATATACATGGTAAGATATAGTTAGAAAAGTAGAGAAGAGGGATAGCTTGAGGGAAAAGTGGAGTAGATTGCTACCAACCTTGTTGATATTACTGAGTCTTTTTGTGGTGTATGCATTCAGTTCCGTGCAGGTCAGCGCGGAAACAGAGGAAGGTGCTAAAGAGAGAGAACTTTTAGTGGAGTTTGCAGAAAGTCATCGATCATTTTCTGCTTCAACAGACGTTACTGGAGTAGAAAGCAGAGAAGAGATTGCGGAGCATGTGGAATTGTGGCGTTTGGACAAGGGGGAAGATCTCCTCAAGATGGCGGAACAATTGAAGGAAGAACCAAATGTATTGATTGTTGAGCCGAATTACAAGCGGGATTTGCACTCTTCGACGAATGATCCCTATCTTTATAATCAATGGTGGGTCCCGCAAGTCAAGCCACAGCCGATTTGGATGCGGGTTGCAGAACAAAAGAAAAATGCAGTTGTGGCTGTCATAGATTCGGGTATTGCCTCTCATCATGAGGATCTTCAAGGACGTATTCAGCAGGGCGGTTACAACTTCGTTCATAATACGATGGACGTGACAGATGTCAATGGTCACGGAACTGCCGTTTCAGGTGTCATAGCTGCTTCCTCAGGGAACGGCATAGGCATTACTGGAATTGCTGGGTCGTATGATGTGAAAATTTTACCCCTAAAAGTGTCTCATCTGTCCGGTAGTAGTTATGTATCGGATTCAATTCGAGCCATTGATTATGCAATTGAGAAAAAAGTAGACGTGATCAATATGAGTCTAGGTAGTGACCAGTCATCTGTTCTGGAACAGAATGCCGTTCAGCGTGCTGCTAGGGCAGGTATTACGGTTGTGGCTTCGGCCGGGAATGAAGCATTAGAAGGCAACCCGATCAATTATCCGGCGTCTTATCCTGAAGTGATTTCCGTCGGTGCGACAGATCAACAAAACAGACATGCTTCCTTTTCGAATTATAATTCGTATGTAGATGTAGTTGCACCTGGGGTTGGCGTTTATACGACAGCCCTGACGAATACGTATAAACAGGCAAGCGGGACGTCATTTTCTTCACCGATTGTAGCAGGGGCAGCCGCACTTGTGAAGTCACTACAACCAGACGCTTCGCCGGCACAAGTCAAAGCGTATTTAGAAGGAACAGCAATGGATTTGGGTCAGCCTGGCAAGGATACGCATTACGGTGCAGGCCTTCTAAATCTGGAGGAATTGAATGACAAACTGCTGCCAGCGGTTGTTCCCGTTACGGGAGTAAACATTCGTCATAAAAATGTAACGATAGATTTGGACACACAACAGAAAACAGCATTCAGTACTGAACGCGTGCCTGAGCAATTGGAATCTCTGCGGCATCAAAAAGCGGTTTATTTTGAATCGGAACCAAATGACGCGTTCATGACTGCTAATCGCTTGCCTCTTGGAAATAGCATCGTAGGTACGATAACAGATTATTATTTTGATATGGATCACTATCGTTTTACTTTGGATGCGTCAGGAACGTTCTCCATGATTGCCAGTTGGATTGAGGATTCATATATTAGCCACCAAGATAATGAATATTTATTTGTAGGAATCCATGATGCCCGGCAGGAGCTGATTGACGTAGCCAGATTGACTACTACTTCAGGCGGCAGGCAAGATATGTATTACTCAAAACAATTACCTAAAGGTGATTACTACTTAGTCATTCTTCAGTCCTCACCGTATAAATACTTATTCACTGATGCCGAATACATGATTACCTCATTATTTACACCAGTTAGTCAGCCGAAGCCTGAACCTGTCCCTACCTTTTTATTCGATAGTATATTTATGAAGGTCGGGTTGAATGATCAGTTCGTTATGGACATAGAATCAGATGCACAGCTGAGTTCTACGAATGAACAAGTTGCGACTGTAGATCAAACAGGGAAAGTCTATGCGACGGGCTACGGCTCTGCAAAGCTATTGTATAAGAGCAAGAGCGTGACCAAGGAAGCGACCGTAAAAGTTGCCCGGAATTCGAAATCGAAAACGGCTGCTTTGTTCGAACAAATTTCACCTATAGACGCGACAAACAAGGAAGTGACGTGGTCCTCTTCCAATCCGGTTGTAGCTTCAGTAGATCAGTATGGCATCATTACAGGTGAAAAAGCTGGGAAAACAACAATTACCGTAACTACGAATGATGGTGGCTTTACAGCAAGTTCAACCGTGACCGTCATAGGCGGAGCGCCACCCGAGTTTATAGGTACTCACCCTGATCTGTCAGTAGGACAAAACAAAGTATTCACTGTTACTTTTAGTCAGGATTTAAAGGTCGGGAAGGACTACAGCAAAGATATACTGATTTCCCGCTCAACAGTGCATACAGATCCAATCAAAGCATTCACTGCCACAGTCGATCCCTTAACGCCAAATAAGCTATATATCCAGCCTAACAGCAGTTGGGAAGAAGGTGTGCATTACATGACGATCAGTAAAAGCTTACAGAATAAAGATACTACCCCATTATCCAAAGTAGCCCGATTGAAGTTTGATGTGATCGGTAACTTTACCGATGGAAAGACTAATGAAGTGAAGCGTTATGAACGTGTGTTGTCGGGTATGCGCTGAGGCTCGCTTAGCAACACAATCCAGTGGATAGGAGAATGTAGACATGCCGAAAACATATATTGTAAATACGAATAAATCCAACAACACTGCGAACGAAGGAGAAATGTTAACACAACAAAAGGTGGCGGCTTACTATACACCGTGGAAATATTTTATCGATGAAATGGAAGCGGGAGATATTGTGTATTTGTACAGTAATGGGCAAGGAATTATTGCACGTGGCATCGGTACAGGAATAGTGGAAGTCGCAGATATTGGAGCCGATATAGAAGAGGAGCATTATATGCATCTCGATCGCTTTGAAATATTGGAAAATCCGCTTGCTCCTTCAAAAATCACGGAAATCGCTCAAACTGCAACGGATTGTAAGTATGTATTGAAATGGAATCAGACTATGATTCACTTGCCGAATTTCATTGGATTAAAGGTTTGGCAGTCTATCACGAAAGATTGCATGTAATGGGAGATACGTTTAGGTTAATCGGGTAAAAAACTATATGTGGGCATCATACAAAACGTTGCTTGACTGAGAAAATCAGTCAAGCAGCGTTTTTATTTATTAGATACTTTTTCTTTTAAATCAAAATAATACTATTAAGTAACTTGATAGTGTTATAAAATGACTTTAGGAGAAATGGGCAGTAAGGATCTACTGCTGATGGATCACCGTGTGCGATGAAAGTCACTTGCATACGGAATATTATGATTGATCATCTTGTGGCTAAAAGAAAATTCAGAAAATATAAATATTAAGTACTAGTAGAGCCTTCATTCCATGGTAGAATAATAAGAAATAAAGGATAAGAAGGTGAGACTATTGAAACGTAGTAAGCAATACTTTGTTATTGTCATTGTCATAACGTTGGTAGCTCTTGCCTATTATTATTCACATGCTCTAAAGGGAGACGCTTCCATCCACCATGGGAAAGTTGATCTTTCCGAGACAGATTTTCTAGAGAAAGGTGTAATTGCCCTTAATGGAGAGTGGGAGTTTTATTGGAAACAGTTATGGAGTCCTGAAGATTTTATGAATGATCCGCAGCACGATCTGCAGTATACGGTTGTTCCGGGAAATTGGTTGCGCGATCAAGAGGGCAATACGTATGAACGTACGGGCTATGCAACGTACAGGATGGTGGTTACGAATATACCATCGGATACGAAGTATTTTGGTTTATTGAAAGCGAATATACGAAATGCGAGCCGGATATTCGTCAATGGAGAATTGGTGTTGGAGGATGGAGAGGTTTCAGAGTCGGCGAAAGCGAATGTATCGGGTAATAACTCGATGGCGACTTTTTTTGAACTGGAGAGTTCGACGGCGGAAATTATTATTCAAGCGGCCAATCATGATTTTATCGTTGGAGGTATAGCAAGATCGATCACGTTTGGCACGCAAAATGAGATGATACAACTGCATCAGCAGAAATTCCTGTTTGAGTTTGCCATGATTCTCATTGTAATAATTATCGGTCTCTTTTATCTCTTCCTGTTCATGGTCAATGCGGATTATCGAAAGAAGGAGCCTGCCACGCTACCGCTTGCATTGAGCTGTCTTTTCTATGGAATTATGAGCAGCATATACAGTGAACGAATTATTACCGTGATCATCCCTACGATGAGCATGGACAGCACGTTTCGTTTTGGACATTTAATGAGTGCTTTTACGGTTATTACGGTGTTGATCGTGCTCAATCAAATCAGTCCCGTCTTTTTATCCAATCGAATACGGAATGGTATGTTGATTTTTTACAGTATTTTTATTGTAATTATCCTATTGCTTCCCATGACTATTTACTCTAATATACTGGAGTTTTACATGGCGAGCACAGTTGTCTTTTACTTCTTTGTATGGCTAAAAGTGCTGTGCTTGTTTATCAAAAAAAGCGGTCCTGAAATTGACAGTATAGAACATATTGCCATGATTATATCATTGCTCAGCATCTACTTATTCTGGTTTGACATGATTTTATATAGTACGGGATTAAAAGAGGATATGTTGATTTCCTTCCTGACGCTCGCTGTCTACGGCATTGCGATGTCTGTCCTGTTGATTTTCCGGTATACGAGCTCTTACAGAAAGAATGAAGAATTGTCGACGCAGTTGGTTGAAACGTTCTCCACGCTCGATCAAACGACGAAGATCGCAGAGAGAAATGAACTGGCCTTTTTACAAGCGCAAATCAAACCACACTTCTTATTTAATACGCTCAGCAGCATTATAAGTCTTTGCTATACGGACGGGGAACGTGCAGGCAAAGTCCTGTCCGATTTGTCGAACTACTTGAAGCGGTCTTTCCAAATAGATATCCATACCGATTACGTCACGATCGAGAATGAATTGAAATTGATCAAAGCGTATGTCGAGATCGAGAAAGTACGATTCGGCGACCGGATTGACATGGTCTATGACGTTGATGAAGAAATCCTATCGTGCAAGATCATTCCTCTCATTATCGAGCCTCTTGTTGAAAACGCCATCAGGCACGGTGTCTTGAAAAATAAAAGCGGAGGCAAATTGAAATTGACGTTAAAAAAACAAAAACACGGTATATATGTGTGCGTGCAAGATAACGGCAAAGGCATGGATCCACATCAATTGAATGCCATTAGAAGCGGGGAACGAAACCTGAAATCGCTGACAGGTAACGGTATAAGTTTGGCGAATATCCATACGAGGTTGCAAAGTTTTTATCAAACCGAGCTACACTTTGAAACAAATCCAGGAGGAACGAACGTCTATTTTATTATTCCTTTACACGATGACCAGGAGGAGACGGCCGATGATTAAAGCGGTATTGGTGGACGATGAGATATTAGTATTAAACTACTTAAAGAAAATTGTTGGGGAGACAACCGGTATCGAAGTAATTGGTACGTTTACGGATCCTGAACTCGCGCTAGTTGAAATTCCTCGATTGGAGCCCGACGTGTTGTTTTTGGATGTAGACATGCCCGAAATGAACGGAATGGAGTTAGGGGAAAAACTCATCCAGACTCACAATCCTGATGAAATGGCGATTGTTTTTGTCACGGCATACGAGCAATATGCGATGCATGCTTTCGAGCTGAATACGATTCATTACATTTTGAAGCCAGTAGACAAGCAGTCGGTAGAAGAAGTTTTGAATAGAGTGTACAAAATAAAGAGGATGACGCGAGAAAAGACGAAAACGGTGGGCGAGATTTGTTTGTTCGGCAACATGCATTTGCGTATGAATAATTCCAGAATCGAATTTATGACCGCGAAACTCGAGGAACTTCTTGCCTTATTGATCATGCATCGAAAGAAAGGCATCAGCAAGTGGCAGATCATTGATATTTTATGGGAAGAATCTTCTATGGAAAAGTCTCAACAAAATCTCTACACGATAATCTTCCGGCTCAAGAAAACATTAAAAAATGCCGGCATTCCTGTCAATTTGGAAAGGAAAAACGGCATGTATAAAATCATGCTACCGGGAGTTCACTGTGATGTAATCGAGTTCGATCAATTTATGGACAAAAAACTGAAAATCAACAGCCAAAACCTCGAGGAGTTTGAAAAAGCCGTCACCTTGTATCAAGGAGAATTGTTCAATGGGAAAGGCTATATCTGGTGCGTGGGTGAAACGGAAAGCTATTATCAACAGTACGTCCGTCTGATTAACGAACTAGTCAACTATTACAAGAAGAATACGTGTATCACTCAATTGGAAAATTTGATGGATAAAATCAAGCCGATAATTAGAGAAGAAGACTTGGAGAACTTGATAAAAGAAAATATGTAAGGGAGTCTGAGACATCATAAACAAGAGTGTGGAGGAATGAATACCAATCTTCTATGCTTTTTTTGTTATACATACATGGATGTATGCGTGTACCGGGGCAGAATGGAGTCAGTCAGTTTTTTAGCTTTCAATCATTTGCATGTAAGAAAAAAGTAAGGATAGCTTGCTATACTATGTTTAACGTAGCGTACTCATACTTTCTTATACGAGTTCATTAAACTATTGATTCATAGAAAAAGTCGCAAATCTTTCTGAAAAACGTCTACCTGATTGTAAACTAAAGGAGATGAGTAATATGCCAGCTTATTTGGTTAATGAATACTATGTGTTTACGTCTTATGAGGATCTATCTTCCCTTATTCATGATATTATCCATTACTCCCTTCTGCCTCCGCGACAAGACAGGCATTCGTTCTCTATACTCGTGGGTCAACTGGATACGCAAACCCTTCAGTTTGAAGGGGACAATGGCAACTCCGTCCCGGTGCGTTATGAAAGGGAGGAGGGGGTGTATTATTCTGTTTGAGTTGTTGATACGGGTACCAGGTCCCCACACAATTCCCACACAATTTACGTAAATAAATACTGAAGAGATGGGCCCTCCTATAAATTAAGAAAAAGCGTCAACTCTGAACTTTAGAGTTGACGTTTTTTGGTGACACAAACGGTTTACATCACAAGTCATACATAGTACATCATCAAATTTCAACTGATCCAAAGAATTCACTCAATCATATTCCTTTTCCCAACATACCCTATAAAAGCACTACTAAAAGTAGGAAGGGGAATGATGTATGACAAACGAATTCCATTATGGAGAGTCGCAACCGAACATTCTGTTTTTAATGGTGGACCAGGATCGATTTCCGCCAGTTTATGAAACGAAGGCGATACAAAAGTGGAGAAGAAAGAATTTAGTTGCGCAGAATTTATTACGAAAAAATGGTCTTTCATTTTTGAACCATTATGCAGCGAGTACGGCTTGCTCTCCTAGTCGAACATCATTATATACAGGGCACTATCCTTCATTACATGGTGTCACGCAAACGCCGGGGGCTGCAAAGGGTTCTTTCGATGCGGATTTATTCTGGCTGGATCCGAATACAGTTCCAACCACAGGGGACTACTTCCGCGCTGCAGGCTACAAAACGTTTTGGAAAGGGAAATGGCATGCGTCGGAACCTGATATCCTTATTCCAGGAACAAAAAATTCATTGCCTAGTTATGATACAAATACGGGGGTGCCTAATAAACAAGACGAAAGGATGTATCGAAAAGCAGACCGTCTGAATGAATACGGCTTTTCCGAGTGGATTGGTCCAGATCCGCATGGTGCAGATCCTAGAAATTCAGCATCATCTGCGGGCACTGGAACGAGTGGACGTGATGAAGTGTATGCAGCGGATACCGTGAAACTGATAAAACAACTAGATAAAGATAGACATTGTGATAAAAAGGATACCCCTTGGTTTATTCAATGTTCATTCGTCAACCCGCATGACATTGCATTGTATGGACTGTTTTCGGCCATTTCTCCCAACTTTAATTTTGAAGTGGATCCCACACTACCTTATATCCCGCCCGCCCCAACTGTTCACGAATCGCTGCAGTCGAAACCGTCTGTACAGGAAAGTTATCGGCAAACGTATCCAAAAGGACTTCAGCCTATACATGATAATAACTTTTACCGCCAGCTTTATTACAGTCTTCAAAAAGAAGTGGATAATGAACTCCTCAAAGTCCTAACCGCTCTTTACCAGTCTAGTTTTTTGGATAATACGATCATTGTGTTCACTTCGGATCATGGCGAGCAACTGGGTGCACACGGTGGCTTGTATCAGAAATGGTACACGATGTACGAAGAATCCATTCATGTTCCTCTCATCATTCATAGCCCAACACTTTTCAAAAAAGCAGAATCTACAAACATGCTAACGAGTCACGTTGATATTCTACCTACTCTTCTAGGTTTAGCTGGAATTGACGTTGCGGCCATACAACGCAAGCTATCTCGCGATCATACAGATGTACAGCCGCTCGTTGGAAGGAATCTAACACCGCTCTTTTACGGCCGTGATCATTTCTTCCGAGCAAATGAACCGTTATATTTCATGACAGAAGATAATGTCTTCAAAGGGCTCCACCAAACCAACCCGATTACTGGGTGTTCCTATGAACAGGTTGTCCAACCAAGCTCTATCGAAGCCGTCTTTGCTTCATTTCAAACGGGATGCAACAATGAGTATGAAATTTGGAAATTCGCCCGATACTTCGACAACCCTCAATTTTGGTTGGATCCGGGAGTCAGTGATACGACAATGGTTGAGAAGGATGGGTGCTTGGTGGAGATCATCAAGACAGAGCCGGTTTGCGATCAATTTGAAATCTACAACCTGGCCGAAGATCCGTTAGAGACGAAGAATCTAGCTGATCCTGCTTATGCAACGGATGAGACAGAGGTGATTCGTTGTAAATTGGAACAGTTGTTGGCGGATCAGCGTTCTGAAAAACGATTGAGTCCTGGGGGGCAATAGTGCGTACCACGTCCCCACACAATTCGGAACGGGTACCAGGTCCTCACACAATTCCCACACAATTTGAATAAATGGATATGAGAATGATAACTTCCGCTATACAGAAAAAAGCGTCAACTCCAAAACTTCGGAGTTGATGCTTTTTGCTAATTTAAACGTGATAGACAATCTGCATTCATTGGTTCAATCTGCATCCTTATCAACAAACTCACCGTAATCAGGAACCGCAATACGTTCGAAGTCATCGACTAAATTTTTTAGACTGTTAGTTAGTAACTCCTTTTCCATAGGCAATCCATGGCCCGTTATGGCGACAGTTGGTTGTAGGGCTTGGAGTTTAATCACAGATTGTAAAGCCGCATCCCAATCGGTTGTTAAATAGCGTGGTGGGCCACTGATTTCTTGTTCTTGCGTTAACACTTTGTAGAGGTATTCCTGCTTTACAGTCACAAATGCATCTCCAGCAATTAATGCCCCGTCCTTTTGCCTGAAAAGCGATACATGGCCTGGTGAATGACCTGGGGTGTGAATCCACTGAAACTCCGGCAAAAAAGGCACACTGCCGTCAGACGGTAAGCTTTCGATATGGCTTCCCAATTGAACAGGGTCCGTCGGGAATATAGCGGACATCTTGGAAATCATTCCGCCTTCTACAGTGGTATCGGGGTCTGGATAACTGGCTTTTCCTGTTAAAAAAGGCAGCTCTAATTCATGCGCATACACTGGCACATCCCAATGCTTTACGAGCTCAACGACTGCTCCTACATGATCAAAATGTCCATGCGTCAATATAATAGCTTTCGGGCGACTATCCACACCGAAGCGCTCTTCTACAACCGCTAGTATTTTCTCCGCGGAGTACGGCATGCCGGTATCGATTAACACAAAGTCCTTTGAGTTTGGGTGGCCTACTAAAACGATATTGACAATTTGGATCGTATGGCAATATAGATCCGGTAGCACTTCTATTCCTTTTCCGCTTCCAATAGACGTGGCCATTATATACTTATAATCTTCTCCATTAGACAGTTGTGGATCCATGAAGACACCTCTCTCCTCTTTTATACAATGTTTCTCCATCATGTGTAAAAGGACACTTGTCTTATTCTTTCCCTTTACCCAATCTCAGTATTCACAAAACAGTAGCTATTATTCCATCCATGTACAGAACAAGTGGTGCATGCTTTAACCCCATGTTTCAAATTGGAATGAAATCAATCGAATATACATAAGATGATGCGATGTGAAATTGAAGGGGGAAGTTTGTATAATGGATGAGAATAATTCAAGGTCGCATAATGGAAAGAAAGAGAAACAAAATCGGAAAAACGAGCAATTAGAACGATTCCGTATCCAAAATACAGGTAAACCTTTAACGACAAATCAAGCAAAGAAATTATCGAACGATGAAGACCAATTAAAAGCAGGAGTACGTGGTCCCACATTACGTCAGGATTATGAGTACTTTGAAAAAATGACGCATTTTCTACACGAAGAAGTGCCTGAAAGAGTAGTTCATGCGAGAGGTTATGGTGCGCATGGTGAATTTGAATGCTATCAATCCATGAAGCAATTTACGAAAGCCGGATTTCTACAAGAAGCCGGAAAAAAGACTTCGGTTTTTGTACGGTTTTCCACTGTGCAAGGAAGTAAAGGTTCCAAGGATACGGCAAGAGATTTACGTTGTAAAGGCGTGAAGTTTTATACGGAAGAAGGAAACTATGATTTAACGACCATCGCCATGCCGGTGTTAATCAATCAAGACGCGATGAAATTTCCTGATATGATGCATGCGTATAAACCCGAGCCACGTACTGGCATGCCGACAGCGTCCGCTGCACATGATAACTTCTGGGATTATGTAGCGAACAACCAAGAAGCGCTTCACATGGTGTTGTGGATTATGTCAGACCGAGGCATAGTCAGAAGCTATCGTATGATTGAATCTTGGTCGATTAATACGTATCTATTTGTGAATGAAGAAGGAGTAGCGACTTTCGTACGATTTGTATGGAAGCCAGTCCTAGGCGTTCATTCATTGCTTCAAGATGAGGCGCAAAAGATTGGTGGAATTGATCCGGATTATCACCGACGGGACTTAAGAGAGGCAATTGACCGCGGAGCGTATGCTGAGTATGAACTCGGGGTTCAATTAGTAGCATTGGAAGATGAATTTGCATTTGATTTTGACATTCTGGACCCTGCAAAGTTTTGGCCAGAAGAACTCATACCTGTACAACTGATCGGCAAGATGACGTTAAATCGAAATGTTGATAATGAATTTGCGGAGTTGGAACAAGTCGCATTTAACCCAGCAAACGTTGTGCCGGGCATAGACTTTTCCAATGACCCCGTTTTGCAGGGAAGGTTAATGGCGTATCAAAGTACTCAATATCATCGATTTGGTAGCGCGAATTTCCAGGACCTTCCTATCAACAGATCGATCTGTCCGTTCCATAATAATTCACGTCGCGGCAATATGAGGTATCGGATCGATGTAGATGAGGTAAATTATCATAAAAACTCTTTGGCCGATAACACGCCTTACACCACTCCTCCAGAAGAGGGAGGGTATGAATCGTACCCTAAAAAAATCGATGGGTACGCTATACGAGCACGAAGCAAATCGTTTGATGATTTTTATACTCAACCGAGAATTTTTTGGAATAGTTTATCTCCCATAGAGAAGCAGCATACGATTGAGGCATTGAGCTTTCAACTAGGAAGCGTGAAAAGTGTGTCAGTTCGGCAACAAAACATAGAACTATTGGCTAAAGTTGATCAGGAGCTGGCAAGTTTGATTGCTGACAATATCGGAGTCAGCAGACCAACTAGTAGCCAGGTACCTGTTTCAACTAGTTACCCTTCACTAAGCCAGGCTAACACTCCGAGCTATGCCTACTCACAAAAAGTAGGCGTCTTACTAGGTGACGGATTTAACGGTGAAGAAGTAAGCCGAGTGTTAAAGACGTTAAAAGAATACGGAGTGTTTGTAGTCACTGTCAGTGAAACACTTGGCACAGTTACTGGCGATAATGGGACAAAAATTGAAATTGATGAAACGTTTTTGACGTCCAGTCCTTATCTTCTTGATTCGTTATACGTTGTGGGGGGAAGTCATAAAAATCAGAAGCGGTTCGATTACGACTTGAATTATTACGTGGATGTAGCCTATACGCATTACAAGCCAATTGGTGTTGCCTCTACGGGACAATCGTATGTACGAACATCAGAAAATCATCATGCGGCAGGCGTAGTGTTTGCTTCGACAAGTTCTGACTTCGGTGCGGAGTTTGTTTCAGCTGTTGCAACGCAGCGTTTTTGGGATCGGGAATAGGGATACAGGGAGTTAGTGGTACCAGGTTCCCACACAATTCTCACACAATTCGAAACGGGTAGAAACGAGTACCAGGTCCCCACACAATTCAAACACAATTTCGATAATTAAGCCTTAGTAGGATTACTTTCATAAAGATCATGCGTCCACTCGAATTTTTCGGAGTGGACGCTTTTGAATTTGAATGGAGACAAAAGCGCATATATACTATTATTAAGTTATAAAAGACCCAATACGCTAGATTGAAAGAGAATGAAAATTACTATATACTATTATTAGGTTTTATGAACTAGTGAAATAGTATGATTACTAAATTTATTAATAGTAAAATGGAGGCTCTTCTATGAATCAACATATCCTTTTGCGTAATAATGTTAAAGTCACTGGAAAAGGTGAAAAGACGATTATATTTGCGCCCGGCTTCGGCTGTGATCTGAATGTATGGAACTTGACAGCGCCTTATTTTGAAGAAGATTTCCAAGTGGTATTATTTGATTATGTCGGTTCAGGACAATCTGATTATCAAGCGTATAGTGCTGAAAAATACCAAGACCTCCATGGCTATGCGCAGGATGTGCTTGATGTATGTCATGCCCTGGAATTGAAGGAAGCGGTATTTGTTGGACATTCTGTCGGAGGGATTATTGGGATGCTAGCGGCCATTCAGGAGCCGAATTTATTTGAACATCTTATAATGATAGGACCTTCTCCTTATTATCTAAATGAGCTGCCAGATTATTACGGCGGGTTCGAAAGGGAAGATATAGAAGGACTGATTCAGATGATGAACATGAATTATATTGGCTGGGCGAATTACCTTGCACAAGTCATTATGAAGAATCCTGAACGACCGGAACTTTCACAGCAATTGGAGGATAACTTCTGCTCGACGGATCCGGAAGTGGCCCATCATTTTGCGGTCGCAACTTTTTTCTCTGATCATCGCGACGATGTGAGGAAAGTTGGGGTGCCGTCGCTCATTCTTCAATGTTCCGATGATAGTATTGCACCTGTTGAAGTAGGACGTTATATGCACCGTCACCTACAGAATAGTAAGCTGGAAATCATGGATGCCACAGGACACTGCCCTCATATGAGTCATCCGGAAGAAACTGTTCAGCGGATTAGTATGTATTTGAATACGGTATACAAGAGACCTGTCACTAATGGATAGACAGCTAGATTCTGCACCGTTCGGTTATTTCACACTGGATGATACAGGGATCATTGTTGAAATCAATCAAACATTGCTTCGTTTACTTGGCTACCAACGTTATGAGGTGGAAGGCAAACACATCCATCTGATATTGCCTAACGCTAGCCGGTCTTTTTACCAGCTGTACTTTTTCCCGATGATCCGATTGCAGAATAAAGTAGAAGAGATGTATTTTTCATTCAAGTCAAAAGAGGGCCAGGAAATATCTGTTCTGCTGAATGCGGTGCGTCAAGAACGAGATGGGAAAATGTACAATGATTGTGCATGTCTGCGCATGATGAGAAGGCTCGAGTATGAAGAAGTGATTCTCGCGGCCAAAAAACAAGTGGAAACACGTAATCTTATGAAGCAGAAACAAATAGCAGAATTGGACCGCTTGCGGATCGAGTTAGAATCCAAGCAAAACAAGTTATTGGCATTAAATGAGACACTTCAAGAGATGGCCATTACAGATGGACTCACAGGTCTCGGGAACCGCCACTACTTACAAGAAAGTCTATCAACTTACTTCATGAAGCCAGATGAACAAACTTGTCCCCTTTCTTTTCTGTTGATCGATATCGACTTTTTTAAAAAGGTAAATGATACGTATGGTCATTTGACAGGCGATAGCATATTGCAGAAGTTAGGACAGGTATTTAGAGAAGAATCTAGAGAAAAAGATGTTGCTGCTCGTTACGGAGGAGAAGAGTTTGCTTTGGTTCTTCCTGCTACAGAGAAGGTGGAGGCGTTAGAGATAGCGGAGAGAATTCGTTGTCGAATAGAGAATGCGGACTGGAATACGTATGGTGTGACGGTCAGCATTGGGGTAGCGACCAAGGTGCCAGGAGATACAGAGAATTCGTTGCAGTCAAGAGCTGATCGGGCGTTGTATTGTTCAAAAGATAATGGGCGGAATCAAACTACATTTGGTTTGGTGGAAGGTACAAGGCCTTACAAAACTCGGGCAGTAGAATAAGAGAAAGATGAGGGAGTCTTCTAATCGTATAAACGATTGGGAGGCTCTTTTTCGTTTATGTACTAGGTCATAAGAAAATTATGTTTATTGTAATAGAGGGTGAGATGAGAAGGTGGAATGGGGTAGTCGGGAAAACAGCAAGTGACTACCGCCATAGCTAATTATTCTGAAGATGTTGAAGGGACTTCGAGGCCTTTTTTAGGTATTGCTTTTTTTCTTCTTTTCATGGCTTTCAGCAAATAACCGCCTTTAAACTTTCTAGGTTCATACGTAATAATAAATGCGTTTGGCTGATATTCACCAATCATTTCATATAATCCTTCTTCTTGATTTCGCTTCGTTAGAATTTCAAGTTTGTATCTGATACTGTCTCGTCCGGTACCTTCGAATACAGTTACGCCATAACCGTCCTCCCGAAGTTTGTCGATGAGCGGTTGATTTAATATAGGAATATTTACTTGAATGCATGTGTAGCCAATTGCTAGCTTTTCTTCTATCATGGTTCCGATATAGATGCCGATGCTGAACCCAAGTGCATAGACGACCATGCTCCAGAAGCTTTGTTCCCCGTCAAATACCAGCGACAAACCAAAGATATAGATCAATGACTCCACAGCACCAAGAAGGGTAGCCTGCGTTCTAAGTTGCTTAACAATGAAGATTGTACGCAAAGTAAAGCAGGGAACGTATAGCAATTGCAAAAGCAAAATCATGAGGATGTTATTCATTACACATCTCCCTTCAGGTATTTAGAAGAGCTATTTTTACTGTATTCTACTCGTCTCACCATATAATCAAAACAGTCTGCAGAGAAGTATAACCATTTTCTCTGCAGACTGTTTTGGTAGTAATAAAACAATTGTTGTTATTTGTCAGCTGTAATATTTTGCGTGACAGGAACTTGCTGAGGCTCCATCGAAACACCTAATGTTGTTCCTTCTTTTGGTTCTACTAAAGCAGGGATTTTTTCCATTGTTCGCATTGGAATCTCTTCCTTTGATAACTCTTTTATAAGCGAATAACACATAAACAGCATTAAAATGGTCAGCGGGAACGATGTGATAATCGCCAAAGTTTGGATCGTGGACAAGTCGCCCGTTAATAAAAGAAGCCCTGTAACGATAGCCATGTAAATACCCCACGTAGCTTTTACTTTTCTGCTGGGATGTAGTTCACCGTTTTGACTGAGCATCGCCAATACAAATGTAACCGCTTCAGCATTTGTGATGAAGAATAAAGAAATCAAAATAATAGTGAGAATACTCATAACTGTAGTTAACGGTAAGTATTCCAAAAACGCGAACATACTGAGTGCGTTATTTGCAAATACTTGATCAGCCAATGCCTGGTAGCCAAGGTCATGTAGGAAATGCAGGCCCGTTCCACCGAAAACTGAGAACCAAAGCATCCCCAATAATGACGGGGCAAGCAAAACTCCCGCAATAAAGCCGCGAATCGTCCGACCGCGAGAAATACGTGCGACAAAGATGCCAACTGCAGGAGCCCATGAGACCCACCAAGCTAAATAAAATACTGTATATTCACCAAGCCATTTGTTATCTTTAAATGGTTGGATTCCCAAACTCATAGAAACGAAGTTACTCATATATGCGCCTAGTGAGCTGACGAAAACTTGGATAATCTGAAGCGTTGGTCCAAGGAAGAAAACGAAGAGTAACAGGAATGCAGCCAATGCAATATTAAGATTGGACACTAACTTAATTCCTTTTTCAATACCAGAGACGGCAGCGGTGATATAGATCACCGAAATGACGCCAATTATGATAAATTGAGTCGTCATAGTATTGGGGATATTAAACACGTGTTCCAAACCCGCTCCCATCTGCAATGTCCCGACTCCATATGAAGCAGCGACTCCAAATACAGTCGCAACTATACAGAAAATCTCTACGGTATATTTGAAAGCCTTTTCATTTTTTCCTTTGTAAAGATCGATTATAGTTGAGCTGATCAGTGCTGGCCTGTTTTTTCTATATTGAAAGTAAGCTAATGCTAGACCGAAAATAGCATACATAGCCCATGGATGCAGACTCCAATGGAGAAAGCTGTATTTCATGGCGACGGTTGCAGACTCTGCCGTATTCCCTTCGCCGTATGGAGGATTTACATAATGGTAGATTGGTTCAGCCAGTCCAAAAAATACTAAACCGATTGCCATTCCTGCAGTAAATAGCATTGCAAACCATGTCATGTTTTTATAAGTGGGACGATCAGTATCCTTTCCGAGCCGAATACTTCCATAAGGAGAGATACACAACCATGCCAGTAACCCAATGACTAGAAAAGCGGAGGTTAAGTAAAACCAACCGAAATAATCTACAGCTACACCTAAAGCGGACGAAGCGAAGTTCCCAAGAGCTTTATTGAAGAAAAAGGCGAAAATGATAAAAACTGAAATGATTGAAATAGAGACTTTGAATATTACATTGTCTTTTTTATTAGTATTTTGCATAGCCATCCTCCTCGAGTATTAAAGTAAATCCTTCCAAATGCCTCGGCTTAATATTTTCAACGCTGACACTTATTGGTGACTTGAAGTCTATTGAAACTACGTATTAACCACTTATCCAACCCCTCTCTAACTTAATGAACTTGTAATTTAAATGAACAAGTTCTTATAGTGAACATAGTATAAGTTAAATAGAGTGAAAAGTAAATATCTTAAAAATATTTAATTAAATATTCAAAATACTATTGTCAAAGAAATATAATAATGCTATTATCTGAACAAGTTCATGAACGTGTTCATAAATTGAACTTAATCAAAAACACTAGAGGTGATGATTTCAATGAATCAGCTGGAAGAGTTTATCCCTGTTGCTCTGATCTCGGAATTGGATGATGAAGATATGATTAGCGTCGAAGTAGATGATGAAGAAATTATGATTTGTCAAGTAGAGGACAAATATTATGCGATTAGTAATATTTGCAGTCATGCACATGTGGAATTATCTGACGGGGAACTTGATGGGTGTTTTGTTACCTGTCCACTTCATTTTTCTCAGTTCGATGTCCGGACAGGGCAGCCGCAGGGTCCGCCCGCTAAAAATCCGGTTGAGACATATGAAGTCCTAGTAGCAGATGATCAGATATTTATCAAACTATAACGAATGGGGGCGGAAATTTTGAGTACTATTAATCGTATCGTTATTATTGGAGCGGGCATTGCAGGGGTAAATGCAGCCAAAACATTACTGGATCATGACTACGAGGGAAAAGTGGTCCTGATAGATATGGATGAAAATCTTCCATATGATCGGCCGCCATTATCCAAAGAATATTTGACGGGAATCAAAGATCATAATGGTATCTTGCTACATCCCGAAGAATTTTATCAAGACAGTAGAATAGAATTGAAATTGGGAAAAGCTGTGGCAGAATTGCAACCTGATAGGAAAACAGTAATTCTAGAAAATGGAGAAAAAATCGGTTTTGATAAATTGCTGATTACGACTGGCTCCAAACTGAGACGCTTGCAACTATTAGATGACCAAGAGTTTAATAACGTCTTCTATCTGAAGACGCAGAAGGATGCAAATCGGCTGCAAGAACAATTATCTTCTATTAACCACCTGGCTATTATCGGTGCGGGCTTTATAGGGCTCGAGGTGGCGGCATCAATGCTGGCATCAGGGAAAAAAGTAACTGTGTTCGAGGCCGCAAAAACCCCTCTGTCCAGAGTGCTCGGTGAAGATATGGGCAATTATATCGCTCAAAAACATCGGGAAAAAGGTATCGAGATTTACACGGATGATTTTATTACAAAATTTATAGGAGAGTCAGCTATACAGGCCGTGGAGACAAAAGAGGGCAGAAAAATAGATTGTGACGCTGTGTTGGTTGGAATAGGAGTTTCAACTGATGGTTTGTTAGTCCAGGATAAATTGGATTTTCATGATGGAATCATCGTAAATGAGTTTTGTGAGACGTCCGCTCCGGATATCTTCGCAGCAGGAGATTGCGCCAGATGGACTTATCCGGTCAGCGGGGAAGCCATCCGTATCGAACACTGGGATCACGCTATGAATCAGGGGGCTACCGCCGCAGTGAATATGCTTACGCCTGGCTCACAACCATTTACAACAATTCCTTATTTCTGGTCTGATCAACATGATCTAGCTATCCAATATGTGGGGCATCCTACACAATGGGATCAAACCGTTATGCGAGGGACGACAGAAACAGACCAATTTACGATGTTCTATTTACTAAATCAACGAGTAGTGGGCGCGTTGATTGTGAATCAGCCTGTGAACGTCTTGCCTGTACGTCGTTTAATCAGCCAAGCTGTATTGGTTAGCGCTGATCAACTGGGCGATGAGCAAGTTAAATTAAAAAGTATTATAAAACAAGCTGCGGCAATTAAATAAAAGGGGTGTTGGATATGGTTATTAATACAGGAGATACACAAGTTCATGACATGGAGTCAAACAAGAAAACACAATTGATTGATGTAGATGTTCACTGCTTTTTAGGATCTTTGGATGAGTTGGTACCGTATTCGGATGAATGGTTGCAAAAGATGATGAACTTCGGAAAGTTCAGCAATAGATTTTTGACTTCTCAGACAGCAGGTGCATTCGAATTTCCAAAAACACGCTATCATAATCCGAATCACGTGTTGCGCTTGGATGCTACAACTCCGTCAGGCGGGGTTCCGGGTTCTGATCCTGCATTTGTTGGAACCGATCTATTCGATAAATTTGGGACAACGTACGGGATATTGAACGTTGGCCACGGTACGATGGCACCTTATCATAATGTAGATGTAACTACCGCCTACAGTTCAGCCTGCAATGATTGGCTATATGATAAGTGGGTAAATGTAGATGAACGATTCAAAATCGACATGGTTGTATCGACTGTTGATGCCGATGCGACAGTGAAAGAAATTGAGCGAATCGGTAAGAAGCCAGGGGTTGTCGGAATTAATTTACAAAATATCAATATTCCTTTAGGTAAGCGTCATTTCTGGCCAATCTATGAAATTGCTGAAGCGTATGGTCTGCCGATTGTTCTGCATCCCGACTCTGAAGGTTCAGGTGAATACTCACCACCGCAATACATCGGACCGGCATCTACTTATATGGAATGGCACTCATCATTGTCAATTGTGCCGATGCGACAGATTAACAGTCTGATTTGTGAAGGAGTCTTCGAACGATTCCCGAAGCTGAAAGTAGTCTTCGTTGAATATGGTTTCTCTTGGATGCCGCATGTAATGTGGAGATTAGATAAAAACTGGAAGGCATTGAGAGATGAGATTCCTTGGGTGAAAATGTTGCCAAGTGAATATATTAGAAGAAACATCCGCCTGGCGACTCAGCCATTCGAAGAACCTTTCCACCCGAAGGATTTGGTGACATTAGTGGAGATGATCGATGCGGAAGACATGCTCATGTTCTCTAGTGATTACCCACATTGGGATGGAGAACATACAATGGATATTTTCGCGCATTTCCCGGATGATTTAAAGCATAAAATTTTCTATAAAAATGCTTTGGAAACGTACAGATTCTAACAAAGGGAGGGAATAGAATGGTCACAAAACCTAAAAATGAAATTGTCGTCTGCAAGGCGGAGGAATTACCGAACGGTAAACGTAAAATTGTAGCTATCAAGAATATGTCGATTGTAGTCGTGAACGTAGAGGGGAAACTGCAGGCATTTAATAGTACGTGTCCACATCAGGGAGCACCGTTGGAATTCGGCTCGATTTCGGGTGTCATGGAAGCATCTGATCCCCAGCAGTATAAATACGGCTGCCATGACAAGTTCGTTAAATGTCCTCTGCATGGCTGGGCTTTTGATATGGATACAGGGAAATCGCTTTTCAGTGATAAAGTGAAGATCAAAACATTTTCAGTGAGGGAAGAAGAGGGGTACATTCTTCTATCTGCGAAAGGAAAGCAGGAGGATGTTGTAATTTCAGATGTTCAGCACGCATGTGAATAATGCATAAAAAATCATTCCGGTTATCAGCCGGAATGTTTTTTTATTTTACTTTGTATAATGGCTCATGATTTCCCGGATGTAATTCATTGTGATGGCCGTAGCTTCTTCAGGGGTATAATTGGCACGGTTATTAAGAAGAGTTGTCAGCATGCCTTTCCACATGAGGATGGTGATATCAATGATGGTGTCTAATTTTTCATCAGTTAGGTATCGTTTCTTTACTGCATCGGAAATCATCCCTTTGCTTCGCTTCGATAGATCATTTTCCATTACAAGCATTTTGATTTCTTCAGGCAGGTTCAACAGGTCATTTGGATAAATTTTGTAGTATCGCTTCAATAACTCATTTGGTTCAGAACCTAAATCAGAAATGAAAATCATGTTATAAATTTGAGGATTGTTGAATGAATGTTTGCAGAAGCATTCCCAAGAAGAGAGGTATTTCTCAAAAGGCTCCTCCTCTTTATCCATGTACTTTGATAAGTCATCTACATACTCATCCAAAAACCGGAGTGAACCGAAGAAGATGAGATGATTAAGTTCTTCAAAATAATTATAGATTGTCGAACTGGTATACCCTGCTAATTCTGCGATCTTTCTAGCAGTAACATACTCTATGCCTTCTTCTTCGATGACTTGCTCAGTTGCTTCGATGAAAAACTCTAGCATCCGCTTCACTTTAATTTCTCGTTTCTTCATCATAGTACTAATACTCCTTCACTTTCCTTTAAATATGTAAATAGATAATTTGAACTGTAATAAGGTAGTGGTAGTGCAGTGGTTTATTTTCTGGTGTTTCTAATTATTCACCTCATATAACTATAGTGTAATAATACGGGGGAGAAATATCAAACTTTAGATGAATTATGATTCATATGGGGGGATTCAAAAAGAATAGTAGATCTTCACTAAATTATAACACAATTCCGACAGTTTGCTCTACATATTTATAGGGTTCTTCTAATCAAACAAGAAGTATATGATTCATTTGTCAACGGTTAAAAAAGGATCCAGTCCAAACACAAAATACTACTTCTATGACAGATCCTACAAACTAAAATATTTCTTCAGAATACCCTCTTCCAAGTCCTATCGGTCATTATGTGTGAATAAAATGGCAGGACAACATATTATAGGGGGGATTTTGTGAATTCAATTTTTCTTTATATATTCTTGGGTGCATCCTTAGCTGCGCCGATTGGTCCTGTTAAAACCGTTCTTTTAAATACAGGAATTAAAAGAGGCTTTTTTCATGCATGGGCTTTTAGCTTTGGTTCTGTGACCACGGATATTATGTATATGTTCCTTGTGTACTTTGGAGTCGGACAATTTATTGATTCACCGTTAATTAAAATCATTCTCTGGTCGTTTGGGTGTTTTGTGCTGATGTATACAGGTATAGAAAACTTACTGACGTTGAACAAAGTTGAAATGAGTGTGAGATTGGGTAAACGAGTCAGACTGAGAACCTCTATGATGACTGGCTTTTTGATGTCATTGTTGAATCCGCTTACTATTATTTTTTGGCTCGGTATATACGGTTCCATTTTGGCCAAAACAGCTGGTGGATCAACAGGGTACAAAATCATTATAAACAGTCTTGCGATTTTATTGGGTATAATGATCGTGGATTTGTTCATGGCCTTTTTATCCAGTGGAGCACGCAAGTTCTTATCCTCAAGACTTTTGCTAATCGTTTCCATTATATCCTCTATATCTATGATCGGTTTTGGAATATACTTCGGTATTCAGGCTTATCAAGCGTTATTTTAACAACTCTTCACTAGGCTGTGTTTGCTTGATTTTTTACATAATCTCATGATTGTGCTAATAAAAAATATTAAAGTATAAAAAAATCCCGTTAGGAAACCATACCTCTAATTAGTAGAACAAAATATGATGAGGTGTGGTAATGGATAAAAGTGCGGACAAGGTTAGTGTATGGTGCATTGTTAGTCTGGCTTCAATTCCTCTTATTATGACGCTAGGGAATTCTATGCTCATACCCGTGCTTCCTTTATTGGAAGATAAAGTGGGGATTACATCGTTTCAATCGAGTATGATTATTACCAGTTACTCGGTGGCGGCTATTTTTCTTATCCCAGTAGCCGGATATTTATCAGACCGTTTCGGACGGAAAATGGTGATATTGCCAAGTTTAGTCTTTGCATTGATCGGGGGTCTGATTGCGGGATTTGCTTCGTGGAAGATGGATGACCCGTATATGATGATTATTATTGGTCGGGTATTACAAGGTATAGGAGCAGCCGGCGCCATGCCAATCGTGCTACCGCTTGTGGGTGACTTATATAAAGATGATGGTGAAAAAAGCAGTAAGTGTTTAGGAATTATTGAAACGTCAAACACGTTTGGAAAAGTATTAGCTCCTATCTTAGGCTCAGCATTTGCCGCTATATTATGGTTCCTGCCGTTCTTCTCTATTTCTGCACTCAGTGTTATTTCCTTTATATTGATCTTTTTCTTTGTGAAAGTTCCAAAAGAAAAAGATGAACCTGTAAAGTTTAAGGCATTTATTAAGAACACTAAAAAAGTATTTGCATCAGAAGGTAAATGGTTATACACCGTATTTCTAAATGGTGTTCTGGTCATGCTAGTATTATTCAGTATGTTGTTTTTTTTATCGGAAAACCTGGAGAAAACACATGATATTGAAGGAATTAAGAAAGGGTTTGTTTTGGCCATTCCGTTATTATTCCTTTGCATTGCTTCCTTTTTATCAGGTCGAAAAATTAAAGGGGAAATGAAAACTATAAAAAGGGTCATGGTCATTTGCTTAATCGCCATGTCTGCGAGTGTCATTTTTGTCGGATTTGTAAGCAAGAAATTGATTCTCTTATTGATCATGACTAGTATAGTGGGAATAGCCATTGGCGCATTATTGCCTGCACTCGATGCAATTATTACGGAAAATATTGAAAAAGAGTTGCGAGGCACGGTTTCCTCATTCTACAGTTCAGCTAGATTTATCGGTGTAGCTGCTGGTCCTCCATTGATGTCCATTGCGATGAAAGATTTTCTGAACGGAAGTTATATCATTGCCACTGTGCTGGGAGTAATTTTAACTTTTATGGTGTTTAAGTTCATTAATGTCAAAGAAATCGAAGAATCCAATCAAAAAGATTGACAAAAGACCTGACAGTAAAAAAACTGTCAGGTCCTTTGTCATTTACAGATATGTACGGAATGAAGAGTTTATTCAGATTTTAAACTATAAAGAATGAGAAAAATTCCCGCGAAAAGACAAATCATTCTTACTAAAGATACTTTTTCCGTGAGGCCGTGCAATGCGATTCCTGTTGTCACAATTAATATAAATGGGCCTACTAATGCAAGTAAAGAGTTAATATAAAACGCTTTTTCCAAGTCATTGAATTTAAACATGAGTGCAGCAGCCGTTATTTCTATACTTCCTGAAATAAATCGTAATAGAATAATCAAAAGCAGCGCCCTTTCTATCATGCAAACCACTTCCTCTAATTGTATTTATACTCACTATATGCAGCACGTCCATAAGTTATTTAGCCTCTGCTTATAGACACTAGTTGCGTGTGAAAATCTATGGTTGATTAGAATAATTAAGGTGTATCTCCATCGTGAACACATACATAAAAACAGCAGTGACACATAGTATGAATAGGTAAGAAGTTTGCAGACTACTGAAAATAGAAGTCGCTTCCTATTGCCGTGTGAAGAGACTATCTATTGACAGAGATCTTGATGAATAGGGAGGGAATATGTTGAAGAGTTTACAGGAAAAAATGACATTTGAATTGCGATTTTGGACGCAGATATTGGGTGATCATGCACGCTTCATTCACGATTCTCTAGCTCCGGATGAAGTGAAAAATATTGAGACAGCAAGTTATTATATACAGTTGTATGACGGCCTTCTTGCTAAGGCAAAGGGAGAACTCGATACACAATCTCTACAGACAGTAGCGCAAGAAACTTTAAAAGCGAGTGAAGACATCCGCAAGTTTAAATTATCATTGATAGAAAAGCATTTAGTCGGCAACATCAAAATTTCTCTGCCGCCTTCATTTATTAATCACATGGTGAATGAAGTAGAAGAAGCTATACGCTTATTTAGGTGCTTTGCAAAAGGAGAGAAACCCCCGACTGTACATCCCCTTCACCATGACTTGCTTTGGTTACTAGATGCGGCGGGGCATGCAGGTGCTCTGGATGCAAATTTAGACCGTGTGGAAACCAAGCTCAAAAAGAAAAGTGAAAAATTCATGAAAGATTGGGAAGCGTTTTACCTAAAAGCAATTGAGATGGCTGGCTTTTTACGTACGAATATTATGCAGTTCCCAGCGTTAACGAAGTTTCATCAAGATATTAACTTGGAAATGACGATTTTCAAAGCATTTTTAAAAGAGTTGGAAGAGATGGGTTTGGAGAAAGAAACGCTAGGCACCCTTACCCCCTTAATGGCAGATCACATTGAGACACGGTACCAGGTCCCCATACAATTTCCACACAATTTAAGTAGTAGAAGAAAGAAAAGAGTGTCAACTCCAAAAAACGTTGGAGTTGACACTCTTTTTGACACAGTGCCAGGTCCCCACACAATTCCCATACAATTACGATTATAGAGTATCAGTGGGTGAGGTTTGAAAGTAGAATGGGAGAGTCGAGAGAACAGCAAGTGAATACTACCATGGCTGATTATTTTGAAGAGGTGGAAGAGATTTCAACATCCTTTTTAGGCGTTGTTTTTTTCCTTCTTTTCATAGCTTTTAGCAAATAACCGCCTTTAAACTTTCTAGGTTCATAGGTGATAATAAATGCGTTTGGCTGATATTCACCAATCATTTCATATAATCCTTCCTCTTGATTTCGCTTCGTCAGAATTTCGAGCTTATACCTGATACTGTCTCGTCCGGTACCTTCAAATACAGTTACACCATAACCTTCTTCCCGGAGTTTATCGATGAGGGGTTGGTTCAATGCAGGGATATTTACTTGAATGCATGTGTAGCCAATTGCCAGTTTTTCTTCTACCATGATCCCGATATAGATGCCGATACTGAACCCGATCGCGTAGACCAGCATGCTCCAGAAACTTTGTTCTCCGTCAAACACTAGTGACAAACCAAAGATATAGATCAATGATTCCGCAGCACCAAGGAGTGTCGCTTGCGTTCTGAGCTGCTTAACGATGAAGATTGTGCGCAGGGTAAAGCAGGGAACGTACAGCAACTGCAAAAGCAAAATCATAAGGATGTTATTCATTACATATCTCCCTTCAGACATTAAGAGGAACTACTTTCATTGTATTCCGCTCATCTTACATATAGCTCAAACAGTCAGAGGAGAAGGATCAATATTTTAAGAACAGTATGCCGGGTTCCCACACGGTTCAGAAAATAGTTGGATAATGTGACAGATACAGGATTAAAGATTTCCTTGATTGAGAAGTCAGTCTAAGAACTTGATCCTTAACAAACTAACTGTTAACAAATAGTTCTGTTCGTTCGAGATGTTACACATGGCTTCAAAGAAATCCATTTATATCTAATGGATATTTTGTATCTGAAATCAATCAAAGAAGTTTAGCTCGCTCCGCTTCCTACTGTAGTTCTTGCCTCCATAATATATTATCGAGTAACACCCTTGACTTAAAATTCATGTAGTCTACTTTTGTATACAAAGGAGCTGTAGAGGAATGCTCATTAATCAAAGATTATCTTTTTGGTATGAAGAGTGGCACAATGTTATGTTGATTCGGTCTATGGAGTGAGGTTGTATAGTAGGGGATGTTTATAGAGGAAAAGTCTTCCGGTGAATTGATTTGGAAGACTTTTTTGAGTTGGGCAGGGATCAAGCATTTCAAATTAAAAAAATGAATATATATATCATTGAAAGAAAATTTGGAACTGTTTATACTTACACCTATAATCCATCTATATTAGGAAAACATAACTTTACTAAAAGAAAGGAAGATTAATTGTATATGGTTACATCTAGAAAGACAGAAAGCAACCATCAGCCGAACAAAAGAAACAAGTGGAAGTTAGAGATGCCAGATACATATGTAATTTTATTTTTAGTGCTACTGTTGGCAGCGGTAGCTACATACATAGTACCAGCCGGTTCTTTTGAAAGAGAAACCATTGAGGAAGTCGAAAGAGTCATCCCTGACACGTACGCACTAACTGAAAAGGATTCTACTGGATTGATGGATATATTCCTGGCATTGCAGGAGGGAATGGTCCAATCTGGGGGCTTGATCTTTCTAGTGTTATTTGCAGGTGGGGCATTTGAAGTGGTAGAGCGCTCGGGAGCGATTAAGGGAGGAATTCTGAGGGCAGTTGATAAAACGAAAGGTAAAGAGTTTTTGCTGATTGCGTTAGTTTCGGTCCTATTTGCGCTCGGAGGAGCAGTAGGAGCTGTTGCAAACTCTGTTATTCCATTTGTTGCAATCGGTATTATTATTGCTAGAGCACTTAAGCTCGATGCGATTGTGGCGGTAGCAATCACATTCGGCGCTACATTTGCTGGATTTAACGTCGGTTTCCTCAATCCTTATACGGTAGGAATTGCACAAACCGTCGCAGATGTTCCGCTTTTTTCTGGAATGCTCCTGAGAATTGTGGCATTTGTAGTAATTGTTGGCGTGACGATTTTATATACATGGCGTTATGCGAAAAAGATTATAAAGGACCCATCGAAGAGTCTAATTGGAGTATTGGAGGAAAATAGTTCAGATGAGTCGGAATCAAAACTGATAGCTCCTTTTACGGGAAGGCATAAATTGATTTTAGCTTTTGTTGGATTATGTTTAGCATTTTTTGTTTTCGCAACTATACAATTTCAATGGTCTATCGATCACATGGCTGCATTTTTCATTATTATCGGTATAGGATCAGGTATAATTGCTAAAATGAATTACAATCAAATCACTTTGACGTTTTTGGAAGGTTGTAAGAATCTTGTGTATGGTGCTTTAATTATCGGTGTGGCTAGAGCAATTCTGATCGTAATGGAAGATGCTCAGATTCTTGATACGTTTGTTCAGGCACTTTCTGTTCCACTGGCTAATCTTTCACCTGTATTTGGGGCCTTAGGTATGTTTGTAGCTAATGGCGTAATGAATTTCTTCATTCCATCAGGGAGCGGACAAGCAATTATTGCGATGCCAATTCTATCTCCATTGGCAGATATGATTGGTGTAACTAGACAAGTGGCTGTTCAGGCTTATCAATTTGGAGATGGCTTTACAAATAGTATCTTTCCTACGTCGGGAACGCTAATGGCAAGTTTGGCGGTAGCCGGCGTAGCTTGGGTTAAATGGGCAAAATGGATGTTTCCATTGTTGTTGATTTGGACAGTCATTGCGGTAATTATGTTGACGTTTGCGGTTATGATCGGATGGGGACCAGTATAACACCTAGATTTCATTACACTACGTCAGTATCTTCTAACCTCACACAATTCAATATATGTACAAAACAGCCGCCACTACTAAAGTGGCGACTACATTTATTCATCAGTGTTTACGATGATGAAACAGCCGGGACAGTCCTTTCAGAATGATCGCCAAGGCGAATAATACTATGATGATCACGATGATCACCGCAAGTGCCAACAGCAGCGCATTTCCGATTCCTATTAAAGCAGGCACAATTAAAAACAAGCCGAGCAAAGCATATCCGGCTAGAATCCCGAAGAAGAATAGCCATTCTTTGCTTACTTTTTCACATTTCGACATAAACTTCACCTCCTTGCTGTACTGTATGTGAGCTTCAGCAAGTCGATGTAATGCAAGAGACTCGGTTTTGATTAAATATTAAAAATAATATAACGTTTTACACGTTGCTAATCGGATTACTATATTTTTTCACCTAAAAAGAACCCAAATAATCCACTTTTATAAGTGGGTTATTTGGGTTCAGTTCATAAAGAAAATTTCCTTAAAATCGCGAATCCTGGCGCTAGTTCGCAAATACTGCTTGTTATATTACTTCAAACGAGCCCCGCCGCCAACTTCTAGAACTTCACCAGTCACATACGATGCGTACGGAGAAGAGAAGAATAATACAGCGCCAGCAAGATCTTCCGGTTTACCAACGCGCTTTAGCGGGATTTCTTGAATTAAATGCGGATATTTATTCGCTACATTTTCTGAATGGAAATTCGAGTCTACTAATCCTGGCGAGACGCCGTTCACACGAATTTTATCCGCTGCTAATTCCTTCGCAAGTGCGCGAGTTAAAGCATCGACGCCACCTTTTGCTGCTGTGTATGCACTACCACCAATAATTCCACCGTTTCGAATAACACTTGAACATAGATTAACAATAGACGAGTCTTCAGAAGACTGTAATAGAGGGAGCATTTCTTGAGTGACCAAGTAAACGGACTTTAAGTTCACATCACTATGCAAGTCCCATTCTTCATCTGTAATTTCCGAAAATGGCTTTTTTATTAAAGACGCTCCCACGTTATTGACTAAAATGTCTAACTTTCCATACTGTTTCTCAATATGTAGTTTCATATTATGGACTTCAGCTCTCTTGGATACATCCGCTGCCACAAAACTTGCCTCTGTACCTTGTTGCTTTAACTCCTCAACAAACTCCAAGATATCGGGTGTTTCTACTAAGTTGTTTAAAACGACCTTTGCACCTAGCTTCGCATACTCGCTTGCGATCGCTTTGCCGATCCCGCTAGCACTGCTTGTGACAAGTACTACTCTTTTCATATAAAATTGATTGACAGAATACTTTATATTTTGTATATTTTAAGATAAAGGAAGAAATCTATTTTCATATGTGAAAAATTGCGTATTTTGATAATACAGGAGTTTTATATCATCACCATGATTAGCAGGCAAGACCGTACACAATTATTGAAAGAAGCAAAGATCCCTAAATTATTAATTGCTGGGGAAACAGACCTTGTTATTACGGTTGACAAGGTAAAAGCTGTCGCTGAACAAGTTCCAGATGCAGAGTTTGTCACGATCTCTCACACAGGTCATATGATTCCGCTAGAGCAACCCGCAGTATCAGCAGAAAAACTTAGTAACTGGATTGAATCCGTCGATCCACAATAATGAATGGGAGGTATAGTGAATATGTTAAAGCCACTAGGTGATCGAATTGTCATTGAATTAACGAAAGTTGAAGATACAACAGTAAGCGGGATTGTGTTACCCGATTCCGCACAAGACAAGCCGCAACAAGGAAAAGTACTGGCTGTTGGGACTGGTCGTGTACTTTCAGATGGCCAACGAACAGAATTGGAAGTAAAAGAAGGGGATCAAATTCTCTTCGCTAAATATGCAGGTACAGAAGTAAAATACGAAGGCAATGAATACCTGATTTTAAATGAAAATGACATATTAGCAATTATTCAATAATGTAGGGAAGACAAATGGAGGGGGATTCTAGCTATGGCGAAAGAGATTAAATTTAATGAAGACGCACGTAATGCTATGTTGCGTGGAGTAGATACATTAGCTAATGCAGTAAAGGTTACACTCGGACCTAAGGGGCGTAATGTCGTTTTAGAGAGAAATTTCGGCTCGCCTTTGATTACGAATGATGGTGTCACAATAGCGAAGGAAATTGAATTAGAAGATGCATTCGAAAATATGGGGGCTAAGTTAGTAGCAGAAGTTGCTTCTAAGACGAATGAAATTGCTGGTGACGGTACAACGACGGCAACGGTTCTTGCACAGGCAATGATTCGTGAAGGTCTGAAAAACGTTACAGCTGGAGCTAATCCAGTGGGAATTCGTAAAGGAATCGAGAAAGCAGTTTCCATAGCAGTAGAAGAATTACAAGCCATCTCTGATGTAATTGACAGTAAACAAGAAATTGCACAAGTTGCGTCCATTTCGTCTGGCGACAATGAAGTCGGGGATTTGATCGCGGAAGCAATGGAACGTGTTGGGAAAGATGGCGTCATCACAATTGAAGAATCAAGAGGCTTCCATACAGAACTTGAAGTAGTTGAAGGTATGCAATTTGACCGTGGTTATGCATCAGCTTATATGTCTACAGATATGGATAAGATGGAAGCGGTACTGGAGAATCCATATATTTTAATTACGGATAAGAAACTTACTAGTCCACAGGAAATTTTGCCTGTATTGGAACAGGTGGTTCAACAAGGAAAACCTCTTCTTATTATTGCGGAAGATATTGAAGGTGAAGCACTTGCTACACTAGTGGTCAACAAACTTCGAGGTACGTTCACGGCTGTGGCGGTAAAGGCACCTGGCTTTGGAGAACGTCGTAAAGCAATGCTTGAAGATATTGCTATTTTAACGGGCGGACAAGTTGTATCAGAAGATATTGGGTTAGATTTAAAAACAACTGACATGACGCAATTGGGACGCGCTGCTAAAGTTGTCGTGACGAAAGATGGTACTACAATTGTTGAAGGTTACGGTGAATCAGATGCAATTGCAAGTCGCGTAGGTGCTCTTCGCGCGCAACTAGAAGATGCAACTTCTGAATTTGATATAGAAAAACTACAAGAACGTCTAGCAAAACTAGCCGGCGGAGTAGCCGTGATCAAAGTGGGCGCAGCGACTGAAACAGAACTGAATGAGCTGACGTTACGCATTGAAGATGCATTGAATGCAACGCGTGCTGCTGTCGAAGAAGGCATCGTAGCAGGTGGGGGAACTGCGCTTGTTAATATATATAGCAAAGTAGAAGCGAGTCTAGAAGAGGTAGAGGGCGATGTAGCAACGGGTGTACGAATCGTTTTACGTGCTTTGGAAGAGCCTGTTAGACAAATTGCGAATAACGCGGGTCTTGAAGGCTCAATTGTTGTAGATCGATTAAAGCGTGAAGAATTAGGAACAGGCTTTAACGCGGCTGAAAACAGCTGGGTTAACATGGTTCAAGCTGGTATTATTGATCCAACGAAAGTGACGCGTTCAGCATTACAGAACGCAGCGTCCGTCGCAGCGATGCTATTAACAACGGAAGCGGTCATCGCGGACGTGGGTGGCAGAGATCCGATGGAGGGCATGGGAGACTTGGGTCACGGTCATATGCATTAAGAAGCAAGAGAACATCCCCTTCGTACATGTGAGACTACGTACGAAGGGGATGTTTAATTTCTAATTAGAATAGGTTCTAGCTAAAATTCAAATCATTTTAGAAACTTTACTCATTCACCGTGATAATAATTTTACCGATGTTTAACAGATTATTACAATGACATACCCAATACAAAAGAGCTAGGCCTTGAGACAGAAACAGAATTCTATTCAGGATTTATTGCACCAGCGGGTACGCCAGAAGACATCGTTCAGATTTTGCATGATGCAATTAAAGAGATTATGGAAAAAGAAGAAATACAAGACTTGATGATTACTCAAAACCTTGCACCTTCATATGCAGATAGCAAAGATTTTGGACAAACAATTAAAGCAGCTTCTGATCAAAACAAGAAGTCGATGGAAGAGTTAGATTTAATTAAGTAAGAACAACCAAAAAAGCAACAAAGGACATGATGTACATTTCCTTTGTTGCTTTTTACTTTGGCATGAAAATATTTAGTGGAATTGGCCCCTATATAATAGAAGGAACTCTATCATAAGAACAATAGTATAAGGTCACTAGCACTCATGTAAAATCTGTCAATTGCACTCTTGATACTTTCTTATAAGCGGAGAGTGAGCCTTCAAGAATGGAGTACTGAGAGGCTTGTAGTTAGTTCTTAGAATCCAGCAGAATCAATTGCCGTTCATGTCTTCCGTGGAGTATATAGTAAAGAAGGATGGACAATAAAATCATAAAAAAAGCAGTTAGGTAAATTCCACGATAGCCAATATGAGGAATTAAAAAACCGTATGTAAAGGGACCTAACCCTAAACCAAGCTCGAAAAGGATAAAGTATGTTGAAGTAGCAAGCCCAACACGATGTATAGGCGTAACTTTAATCGCAATAGCTTGAGCAATTGAATTGAAACTACCGTAGCCAAAACCGACAAGTATCGCTGCTAGTACAATCATGAAACCATAGTGTGCTTGACTATATAAGAGCATGCCCAATGCAAATAAGACGAGACAAGGGTAGATGATAATATTTGCTCCGTGTTGATCCATTAAACGACCGGTGATAGGACGAGACAATAAGACAACACTTGCATATACGAGAAAGAAAAAGCTTCCCGCCTCAACTAAATCAATCTCCTTTGTAAAGAATGGGATAAACGCCATGATGGAAGAATAAATAAATCCAAGGAACATTCCTACGACCCCAATCGGTACGGCTTTTAATTCGACATATTGAGTAATGGAGAATTTATTTTGTTTCGGTGTTCTTTCCATGGCAGGTGCCTGCACAAGAAAATAAAGAACGAAGATTACGCTAGCCAATACGAAATTAATGACAAATACAAAGAAGAAATTTTGTGTTTGCGAAATAATCCATATCCCTAAAAGCGGTCCAAGGGCGGTTGATAAAATTGTACTCAAGCTATAATATCCGATGCCTTCTCCACGTCTAGAAGGAGGTATAATTTGAGCTATGATCGTTCCTGTTGCGGTACTTGCAAAACCAAACGAGACGCCGTGAAGGAAGCGATTTATAAAGAAAAATGATAAGTCTGTTGGCAACATGTAAAACCCGGTCGTGAGTAAAAATCCTATTAAGCCGGTCAATAAGACCTTCTGGCTTCCCACTCTATGAATTATACGTCCAGCACCTAACCGACCAATTAGTGCCCCAATTACAAATATACCGGATAATAAACCAGCTGTACTGGTGGATGTATGGAATGTTTCGACTGAAAAAACTGCTATCGTTGAAACGAGTAAGAAGAATACTAGTGCTAGAATAAAATTGATGGTAAAATGACTATAAAGTTTTTAGTCCACAGGGTGTTTGGTTGACCCATTGATTCTCACTCCTTTTTCAAATGTGGAGAAGTTCGGTGTTTTCTAGTAATTGGGGCAAAACACATCAACAGCGTGTATGTTGAAGAAATCCTTCACAGTCTGTAGTTTTTAATTAGAATTAGATACATTACCTTTTTGAGGAGTAAGAGCAAGTATTCATATATTTTTTTACTCGATAAAACATGTTAGTTTGCTTCACTAACTATAATTTACATGAAGTTGTACCTATTAGTCAATTAGAAATTTGGGAAAAGTGTGATTATTAGTGTGTGCTCGTAATTTTATAAGTAGCAATAAAAGTAAAAAAAGAATATGTGAGGATATTCAACTGTTAGTATTCGATATAGCAAGCAAAAGATCAACTAATTTTAATAAAGATATCCCTGCAACAATTGAAGTAGGATTAATTAAATAATTAAATAATTAAAAACACCCTACATGGTAGAAAAACTTCCATGTAGGGTGTTTCGATTTGAGGATAGAAATGTAGAAATATACTGTTAGTAAGCTATATATCTAAAAAGTAGTAAAGAGTACATTTCAGTAAGCCGGTTGACGATCAATCAAACGTCAACACAATACGTCCATTAATCTGTCCTTTTTCCAACTTTTCAAGAATCGTATTGACTTCGGAAAGAGGAGCCGTCTCAATCTGCGCTTTCACTTTACCGCGCGCAGCAAAGTCCAACGCTTCTTTCATATCAATCCGTGTTCCAACGATAGAACCTTTTACTGTAATGCCGTTTAGAACCGTATTGAAAATAGGAATCGGTAGATCTTCATGTGGAAGTCCGACTGCAACCAATGTGCCGCCACGTTTAACGGAACGATACGCTTGCTCAAATGGTACTTGGGCTACCGCTACGCTAATAGCCGCCTGTACGCCACCGACTTGCTTTTGAATGGCTTCGGCAGGATCTTCATTTTTGCCGTTGATTGTAATGTCAGCTCCGAGTTTCTTCGCAAGTTCTAATTTTTCATCCGCAATATCCACCGCCACTACATTGAACCCCATAGCTTTCGCATACTGTAGCGCTACGTGGCCTAATCCACCGATGCCGTAAATCGCGACCCAGTCTCCTGGCTTTGCACTGGATACTTTCAATGCTTTATAGGTTGTCACGCCTGCACAAAGAATAGGTGCGGCTTTATGGCACGGTACCAGGCCCCCACACAATTCAGGCACAATTCTGCTTCGACACGGTACCAGGTCCCCACGCAATTCAGGCACAATTCTGCTTCGACACAGTACCAGGCCCCTACGAAATTCGAAACTATCCAGATAATTACCATTCGATAATACGTAAAACACCTTCTCTCTGTTTAAAACGAAGAGAAGGTGTTTGCGTATTGTATAGTGATTACTCCCAACGACCAGTAAGTACTTTCTGACGTGTATAGAAGTTCAGTCCATCTTTTCCGTTCGCATGTAGATCACCGTAGAAGGAATCTTTCCAACCGGAGAACGGGAAGAAGGCCATAGGTGCAGGTACACCGATGTTTAATCCGAGCATTCCCGCGTCGATGTTTTCACGGAAGTTCCGTACGTTTCCACCGTCTCTTGTGAAAATACACGCGCCGTTTGCGAACCTGGATTTATTTGATAACTCGATCGCTTCATCTACATTTTTCACACGGCTGATAGATAGAACAGGGGCGAAAATTTCGTCTTGCCAAATTTTCATTTCACTCGTTACGTGATCAAAGATGGTAGGTCCGACAAAATATCCTTTTTCTTTAGCTGCGTTGTCTTGGCGACCGTCGCGAACCAATGTTGCGCCTTCATTTTCGCCAGTGGCAATGTATTGTTCTGTTCGTTCTTTATGTGTGTCACGAATGACAGGTCCGAGGAAGATTCCTTCGTCCAAACCATTTCCAATGGTAAGTTCATTTGCTCTCTTGAGTAAGGCTTCGACAAATTCATCTGCAATATCATCCTCTACCGCGACGACTGAACAAGCCATGCAACGTTCGCCGGCTGAACCGAATGCTGCGTTGATGATTTGTGTAGCGGCATTTTCTAAGTTCGCATCTTTTAGTACGATGGAGTGATTTTTCGCACCAGCTAGTGCTTGAACGCGTTTTAAATTATCCGTCCCGCGTTTGTAGACGTACTCTGCGACGGGCTGAGATCCTACAAAGGAAATGGCAGCGACTTTTTCGTGATCGAGAATACTGTTTACTACATCATGTGCTCCATGCACAATATTGAAGACGCCTTTTGGTAAGCCCGCTTCTTCGAGCAGTTCAGCTAAGCGGTTAGCAAGCATCGGCGTACGTTCAGATGGCTTAAGTACAAATGTATTCCCTGTGGCGATCGCCATCGGGAACATCCAGCATGGCACCATCATCGGGAAGTTGAATGGTGTGATTCCACCGACGACACCGATTGGATAGCGATATGTTCCAGATTCTAAACCGGATGAGATGGATGGCAAGTTGTCTCCCATCATCAAAGTAGGGGCTCCTGTGGCAAATTCTACGCATTCAATTCCACGTAACACTTCGCCGTGCGCTTCGGTAAAGTTTTTTCCGTTTTCAACTGTGATAATTTTGGCGAGTTCATCCCAGTGATCTACTAAGAGCTGCTGATATTTGAAGAGAATACGTGCGCGACGTGGGACGGGTACTTCTTTCCAAGTAATGAATGCTTCGCTTGCAGCTTCTACTGCGCGATCTATATCCTCATTTGTTGAGATGGGAACATGGGCAACTACTTCTCCAGTGGCGGGATTATATACAGGCTCCGTTTGTTCTGTCGTAGCGGATACCCATTCACCGTTAATATAGTTTTGTACTGTTAATGTAGAATTTGTTGTCATATAAATGACCTCCTATTGTATTAAAATTGATATTCATAGCATATTTGATACAGCTCTGCGATTTTTTCATTGGAAGGCGTTTTCGGGTTATTGCCAGGACTCCCGCTATCGATTGCGTCTGTAGACATTTTGCTGAGAGCGCTTACAAAATCTTCACGTGGGATTCCCCATTGTTCGAGATTTGGAATTTGTAGCGATTTACATAAGTCCTTCACAGATTGCACAGCAACTTCTGCAGCATCCTCATCTGATAATTGTACTGCTTTGGTAGAGAAGATTCGACCGATGTCTGCAAGTCTACTAATACATGAATCTTTGCTATACTCCAGTAAAGCAGGTAAAAGCATCGCATTTGAGAAACCGTGCGGCACATCAAATAGGGCACCAATTGGACGAGACATTCCATGGATTAAACAAACAGACGCATTGGAGAACGCACTTCCAGCTTGAAGGGCAGCGAGTGACATGCCTTCTCTCGCTTCAATATTTTGACCGTCAATGAAGGCTTTGTGCAAATTCTTTGAAATTAACTTGATTGCAGACAATGCCATCATATCTGTCATCGGATGCGATTTTTTAGATATGTACGCTTCAATCGCGTGGCTTAGTGCGTCTACACCCGTCGCAGCTGTTACTTTTTGAGGAGATGAGAGCGTCAACAATGGATCAACAATGGCCACATTCGGCATGAAAGCAGGTTGTTTGATCATCATTTTCACTTTCGTTGCTGAGTTCGTGATGACCGTTACATCTGTTGCTTCTGAACCGGTCCCTGCAGTGGTTGGAATCGCAATATGAGGGACAGATGCCGTGTGGGCAATTTTCTTCATGCCGACATAGTCTGCAATGTTTCCACCGTTAATCGCAACTACTGCAACCGCTTTCGCTGTATCGATACAGCTTCCGCCACCTAATGAAATGATCAAGTCGCATTGTTCGTCTTGATATAATTGAAGTGCTTCATCCACGTATTGATCATTTGGTTCTGAAGCTACACCGAGAAATAGTACACTGTCGACGGAATGATCTGATAATTTCTGCTGGCAATCTTTTACGTAACCGAGTTGGTGCATAATTTGGTCGCTGATGATCAATGCTTTCTTACCGAGAAGGACGGCTTTTTCACCGATCTGTTCAAATGAATGTTGCTGATACAGTATGGTAGGTGGCATTTGAAACGTTTTGCAAGTTTCCATTAAATCAGCTCCTTAAATTATAATACGTGTAAAGCAGTAATGAAAAAAGTGTAGCGAATAAGCTACACTTTTATTTATAAACAGAGTGTAGCATTACGGCTACACTCTGGTCAAATATTAAATTTTCTCATTTTTTTGTATAATGTCGTTCTATGGATACCGAGTAGCTCCGCAGTCTTTGATTTATTGCCATCTGTTTTATCTAATAAATCGATAATCATCTTTTTTTCTTCCGCGTCTTGTTTTTCTTTAATCTTTTCCAAACTATGGATGCTTTGTCCATCTACAATCATTTTAGGTAAGTCTGATACGTCGATACTATCGGAATCCACCGTACTGACTAAGCCTTCAAGTACATCAATTAATTCTTCAATATTGCCCTTCCATTCGTAATTCATCAAGTACGTTACAGCGGAAGTGGTGAAAGACTTCTCTTGCATTTTATGCATGAAGCATATTTCCTGCATATAGTGTGACAGTAAATGGGGAATATCTTCTTTCCTGTTACGAAGTGCAGGGATGGTCAGTTGCAACGGATTGAGTTGGGCATATAATTCGGAACTGAATGCATCACTTTGGGCTAATTCATATAAATTCTGTGTAGAAGAAATGATTAATTGAACAGGGAAGTCTTCTGGAGCATGTCTTAAAAAGTCCAATAGCTTCATTTGTATAGTCATAGATAACGCTTCAATGTCTTGTAAGTAGAGCGTGCTTTCATTGCCCGAAATGAGAATTCCATTCATGCTAAAAAGTTGTTCTTCCACGTTTTTTGAGTTCTCTACCGTACAGTGTATGATTGCAAACGGTTTTGATGCGATTGGGCTTAATAAATGAATACTTTCTGCGAATGCCTTTTTACCCGTACCTTTTTCACCTGATAGTAAAACGACAGCTCGTGTCCGTGCCGCAGTCCTTGCTTTTCTTTTCAAGTCGGATATCGCTTCACTCGTTCCGATAATTTGACTGAGACTCGAAAAGCCTTCAGATGATAGGGGAGGGAGTTCTGTATCGGTCATGACTTTCTGCAATTGCAACCGTTCGTAGATTCGATAGATATCTGAAACCCCTTCAAAAATGAGCATCCCAATTGCCGCGACTACTCTACCGTTTTTCCAGATCGGGATTCGATGAACGACCATGTCTTGTCCTTGTATATTTTGTAGAACGCCTCTTTCTGGGATGCCTTTTTGGACCGTTTCATGTAAATTGGTGTTTTCAATAACATCTGTTACATGCCTTCCCATTGCCTCGGATCTAGGTACGCCTGTGAATTTACTATATGCATCATTGAATTCGATGATCACTCCATTCTCATCGACTACAGCGATTCCTTCATACGCTTTTTCAAGAATGACAGATAAAATATCGGTCACTTTTTCATTTTGTATATAACTCTCCATCAACGCTGTTAACCCTTTAAAGATCTCGTTTTGAGTGAGTAGGCCAGTGAGTACCCCTTGTTGATTGGTCGCCATAAAGACATTCGTATGATCGGAGTCTATGGGAAGTTCACTTAATAATATATGTTCATCTATTTCAGTTACTTGCATGGGCAATATAGTCTCAAGCAATACGTGTTGATCACGTCCAGTGACGAATGCTTCGAAAATATGGTGGGGAGTCAGCATACCGACTGGCCTATGTTGCTGATCAACAATAGGAAGATACTCTATGTTCATATCCTTCAAAATCTTCGCTGCTTCAAGCAACGTCTTGTCCGATCGGATGACCGAAAAGTTTTCATTCATCCAATTCGCTACAGACATCCACTTTTTATCATTTTCAAACTGTACGAGTGTATTAATAAATGAATCGTTAAACATAAAAGCCTCCAGAGGATATCTATTTTACTTCATTTTATTTAATTATAGCTTGAAGATTCAACATGTGCACGAGAACACTGGAGAGGGTACAGCAGTAGAGGTAACGGTGCCAGGTCCCCAAACAATTTGAAACAATTCAGAAAAACAAATATGCAATACAAAAAGTCGTATTGGAATTACGTTAGGACGTCTAGAATGTCAGTACTTTTGCGGACTTTCAATATATCCTCTATTTCCATCAAACAATAGTTTACATAGGCTTTTGCAGATTTCTCAAATGGTTGAGGTAGGCATTGCGGTAGTTTTGATGTATCAATATACGGATAAGGTGCCGGATCAGAAGAATGATAGTAGGGGAATGTGCTAAATGGATAATCAGCCAAATGCTTGACCAAAGGTGTTTTTGTTGCGATCGGGTTGCGGTGAATATAGCGGCTTACCGCAAGCATTGCATAAGGGGACTTTACTTCTTTAGAATAATATCGGCCTTGGTAAAGTTGTCCGACATAGCCGTACCGTTTAGAGTAATAATCACTGTATTTCCGATTAATATGCCGCATGATTTTAGATAAGTTGTCTTCGGATTGCAGTAGAATGTGATAATGATTTGTCATGATACAGAACGCAAAAATGGTGAATTGATAGTCGATCGAAGCATGGCCTATGCATCGCATCAGGTGCCACATATCTTCTTCGGTGTTGTAGATGTTCTGTCGGTTATTGCCGCGCATGACAACATGGTAGTTTGCATTCGGCCTCCAATTCCGTTTATGTCTGGCCATTGATTTCTCCTCCTATTATTTTAAGAATATGTTGAGTATAGAAGAGAAGTTTTGTTTTGGTCAAAGAAGAAAAATTGAATTCTGTAAAGCGTAAAGTGCATACGAATCACTTTGACGATTTGAAGAATTGAATTTGTATGGCTATTACTATGGAAGAATTGAATTCCTGAGTGAATTGTGTGCGAATTGTGCGGGGACCTGGTACCGTATCGAGGACCGCGCCACGAAAACCGAAAAACCACCCTTGCAACCCCACAACAAATCCAGTATAGTAGTAGAATATTCAGAACATACCAACTGGTTAGTATAAACGAAAGGAAGTTATAGATGATGAACTTTTCATATTCCGAGAAAGTAGTAAAGTTACAAAAGCAAGTGACGCAATTTATGGAAGAGTATATTTATCCAAACGAAAGTGTGTTTCGTCAGCAGCAAGAGGAACAAGGAGACCGTTGGAATAAGGTGCCGCCGATTATAGATGAATTGAAAGCGAAGGCGAAAGAGAAGGGGCTTTGGAATTTGTTTCTTCCAGATGATAGTTATGGGGCGGGATTGACGAATGTGGAATACGCACCGCTTTGTGAAATTATGGGGCGTTCATTCTTTGCACCGGAGATTTTCAATTGTAATGCGCCGGATACTGGCAATATGGAAGTGTTGGCGCGTTATGGTACGGATGAGCAGAAGAAGCAATGGCTCGAGCCTTTACTTGAAGGGGAGATTCGCTCAGCGTTTGCGATGACGGAAAAGGACGTGGCGTCGAGTGATGCGACGAATATTGAATCGAGTATTGTACGCGACGGCGATGAGTATGTGATAAACGGTAGGAAATGGTGGACTTCAGGTGCCGGAGATCCTCGCTGTAAAGTGATGATTTTTATGGGCAAGAGTGACCCAAATGCGGCGAAACATGAACAGCAATCGATGATCCTTGTGCCGATGGATGCAAAAGGTGTAACAGTGGAGCGTATGCTACCTGTTTTCGGCTATGATGATGCACCGCATGGACACGCAGAAATTCTCTTTACCGATGTACGTGTGCCAGCAGAAAATATATTGTGGGGCGAAGGGAAAGGGTTTGCAATTGCGCAAGGTAGATTAGGGCCTGGCCGTATTCACCATTGTATGCGTTTAATCGGTGCGGCTGAACGTGCACTTGAATTGATGTGCAAGAGAACAAGTGAACGGGAGACGTTTGGCGAAAAGATTTCGCATCACGGTGTCGTGCAACAATGGATTGCGGAATCACGGATGGATATTGAACAGGCTCGTCTGCTGACGTTAAAAGCTGCGTATATGATGGATACAGTCGGCAATAAAGTTGCGAAAGCAGAAATCGCTATGATTAAAGTGGTGGCACCGAATATGGCGTTGCGAGTGATTGACCGGGCGATTCAAGCATTTGGCGGAGCGGGTGTAAGTGAAGACTTCCCGCTTGCATATATGTATGCAGGAGCCCGAACGTTGCGTATTGCAGATGGTCCAGATGAAGTGCATTCAAGACAGATTGCTAGATTGGAATTGAAGAAGTATCGATAAATGTTAGGTATGATCAGAGTTCCATTTCATTCATTCCGCGTGAAGATTCGATCCGCCAAAATGTGATATAGTATGAGGTAAATAACATGAAGAGGGTCGGGGAATGAGTATGAAAGCTAAAATTACACAAGCGAGTGTGTTGTTGTTTGAAGAGAAAGGGTTTAGTGATACATCGATTCAAGATATAGTCGAAGCAATCGGTGTGACAAAAGGAACATTCTATTATTATTTCAATAGTAAAGAACAATTATTGATGGAAATTCATTTGGAATATATTTCGGATTTACTGAAACGCCAACAGACGATTTTAGAATCGGATCACTTATCAGGTCGTGAAAAGCTAGAAGCTATTATCGCATTGCTGATCCATGATATTCAGTATAACGGGCCAAGCGGTCGCGTGTTTTTCCGTGAAATGCGTCATTTAGTTGAACAGAATGTCGATACGATTGAAAAACAACGGGATCTGTTTCGCTTAAATATCGAGCAGCTGATTACGGATAGCATCGAAGCGGGTGAATTCCGTCAAGATTTGCGTGCAGATATTGTGGCATTCGGCGTATTAGGCATTACGAATTACAGCTACAACTGGTTCAATCCAAAAGGGAATATGTCTGCGGATGAATTGATTGAACTATTTTCCAGTCTTTTACTTGAAGGTATCATACCGCGCTAAGCTGAGAAATCAGCTTATGTAAAACATACCTACTGGTTAGTATAAAAAGGAGGATGTACTATGGAGCATGCTACAACAATTGACGTACGGTCTGGAGAAGAATTGAATAAAGAGAAGCTACAACACTTTATTCATGATCATATTCCAGAAGCGCCAGAAGGGGAATTACACATTCGCCAGTTTAGTGCGGGGCATTCGAATTTAACGTATCTTCTGCGGATTAATGAATGGGAAGCAGTGTTGCGTAGACCGCCACTAGGGCCAGTTGCACCGAAAGCACATGATATGGAGAGAGAATATCAAATTTTATCGACTTTGCATCCGTATTTTAAAGCAGCTCCAAAACCATATGTATTTTCTAACGATGAAGAGATTGTCGGAAGTCCATTTTTCATTATGGAACGGCGAAATGGCATCGTGCTAGACACGGAATTTCCTGACGACACAGCCTATACGCCTGAACTCGGCCGCAAGATTTCTGAATTACTAGTAGAGCAATTGGTCAGTTTGCATCAAGTAGATTATAAGAAGACGAAGTTAGTGGATATGGTGAAACCTGAAGGCTTTATGGAGCGGCAAGTTGCCGGGTGGATCGGGCGCTATGAACGTGCGAAAACGGATGACGTGAAAGGCCTGGATGAATTGACTGCGTACTTGAAGAGTCATGTACCCGAGTCGGCAGAGCCTACGATAATTCATTACGATTATAAATTAAACAATGCGATGTTTTCAGAAGACTATTCCGAAATGACAGGGCTGTTTGACTGGGAAATGACGACAGTAGGCGATCCACTCGCTGACGTGGGCGCTGCGATGAGTTATTGGATACAGGCAGATGATCCCGAAATGCTGAAAAAAGGGCTGGGTAAACCACCCGTTACAGTGATGGAAGGGTTTTTCACAAGAAATGAATTTATCCAACGCTATGCAGAGAAGAGCGGACGTGATGTCAGCTCGATCGATTATTATTTGACGTTTGCCTACTTCAAATTAGCCGTCATTTGCCAGCAGATTTATTACCGCTATAAAAAGGGACAAACGCAAGATCAACGCTTTGCTCACTTCCATGTGTTTGTTGAAAATCTAATTCAGTACGCGTTACTTAGCGCTAGGAAGTAAGGGGTGACAGGGTGAAAATCCATTTGCTTTTTAAGAAAGAAGAGTTGGATGAGACGAAGCTCGATGCGTCGAAAACGGTTGTCGTCTTTGATGTGTTATTAGCAACTTCTACGATTTCTGCCTGCCTGTCGTTTGGTGCGCGGGCAGTTATTCCGGTAGCTGATGAAGAGGAAGCGCATGAGATTGCGAAAAACTTGCCGATCGATGAGTATTGTATGGCGGGTGAGTGGAACGGCTTGCCAATTGATGGGTTCTCCTATCCATTGCCGCTAGCCCTTCAAGAAAAGGTCGCGGATAAAACGTTGATCCTACGAACGACTAACGGTACAGTGGCGATCCGAAAAGCTGCAGCTGCGCGTAAAGTATGGATTGCATCATTATTGAATAGCCCAGCAGTAGCTAGAAAAGTGTATGAAGAATATGAAGATGAAACGATTTTGATCACTTGTGCAGGATCTGCCAATCAATTTTGCTTAGAAGACTTCTACGGTGCAGGGTACTTTTTATCCGAGCTCATTCAGCTAGCCGGAGAGAATGCCGTTCAATTAACGGACAGTGCGCTCGGAGCCAAGCTGTTTTACGACAGTCAGAAGGATCAAAATGAAATAGTACTCGCACAAACACAAGTAGGCAGCGCAATGCTGGAAATGGGAGTAAGCGAGGATTTACATTTCGTCAGTCAAAAAGAAAAGCTGGAAGTCGCACCATATTTGTCTGGTCATGAAGTTGTCTGTGATCCGTTTGTAGGCGTATACAATAATTGAGGAGTGAATTGAATGAAACATACAGCTCATTTTGAATTTTGGCCACCGCGTCTTGCCAAATCTCTTACATTACCTGAAACAACGATTTATGATAATTTGGCGATCACTGCGAAGAAATATCCGAACAAAACTGCTTATGAGTTTTATGGAGGATCCGCAACGTACAGTCAATTACTGGACGAAACAGAGAAGATGGCAGGCTATCTTGAACACGAATGCCAAGTGAAAAAAGGGGATCGTGTTTTGCTACTTATGCAAAACTCGCCACAGTTTCTCGTGAGTTTATTTGCAATATTGCGCGTGCGGGCAGTCGTTGTCGCGATCAATCCGATGAGTACGACTAAAGATTTGCAGTTTTTCTTGGAAGACGGAGACATTCGACTGGCGTTTATTGGACAGGAACTGTATCCGAAACTAGAGCCGCTAATAGGTACGACGACACTTCAAACCGTGATATCTGCCGCTTATTCGGATTATATTAATGAAGGAAAAGCATTAGCTGAAATACCTGCAGAAGTAAAGGCACCTGCTAAGGAACTAGCTGAGACTATTTCGTGGAAATTTGCGCTACATGCAGCTAAAACCCCGTCAGCCTACACAGGTGAGAGTGACGATATGGCGATGATTCCGTATACGTCAGGAACGACTGGCGCACCAAAAGGCTGTATCCATACGAATCGTACAGTGCAGGCCAATACGACAGGTTCGTATCACTGGATGACGATGGGTCCAGACACGGTGGTATTGACAAGTTTGCCTTTATTCCATGTAACAGGACTGACGCACAGTGCGCTGAATCCTATTTTGGCAGGGAGTAATACGGTGATTTTAACGAGATGGGATCGCGATTATGCAATGAAGGCGATTGAGCACTTCCGAGTCAGCCACTGGATCAATATTAGTACGATGCTGATCGATTTCCTCGCGAATCCTCAGCTCGCTGATTACGATATTTCATCTCTAGAAATCGTCGGTGGCGGAGGAGCAACGCTTCCTATTGCAGTGGGTGAAAAACTACGACAACGAACGGGACTTGATTATGTAGAAGGGTACGGTCTCTCGGAAACGATGTCGCATACTCATTTCAATCCACCGAATCGACCTAAATTGCAGTGTCTTGGTATTCCTGCATTCGGTGTAGATGCCCGTATTATTGATCCGACGACTGGAGAAGAACTCGGAGTAGAAGAGGAAGGCGAGCTAGTGGTCCATGCGCCTCAACTGTTTAAAGGGTATTATAATCAAGAAGAAGAAACGAAAGCGAGCCATCTACTGCTAGACGGTAAACAATTTTTCCGCACGGGCGATATTGTACGAATGGACGACGAAGGCTATTTCTTTATCGTAGACCGCGTTAAACGGATGATCAATGCAGCTGGATTTAAAGTATGGCCGACTGAAGTGGAGTCGATTCTATATAAACATCCAGCGGTTCAGCAGGCGTGTGTCGTTCGGTCTCCTGATGAAGTGCGTGGTGAAACCGTAAAAGCACTCATTATTTTGGATGAAGGGTATAAAGGAAAAGTAACTGGCGAAGAGATTATCGAATGGTCGAAGGAGCAGATGGCGAGTTATAAATATCCACGGATCGTCGAGTTCCGTGATAGTTTCCCAACTACGAGTAGTGGAAAGATTTTATGGCGTCAGTTGCAGGATGCATAAGCGGTAACTACGTCTTTTATTCATAGAAGTGAATATAAAAGCTGCACCGAAAAGACTGTATCGTTACGTCTTCTCGGTGCAGCTTCTATTTTATTACTCACAGTCCGACTACGGATTGATTACGAAGAGCTAGAAGGTCTTTCAATGATTCTACTTGTTCGTCAGGCAACGCAATCATGGGTAAACGAACACCGCCAACCGGTACGCCTGTCAAGTTCAATGCAGCCTTCGTAGGTGAAGGGTTTGGAGCAGCGAACATCGCTTTCATGATGGGCAATAGGCCGCGGTAGATCGTAGCCGCTTGCTTTGTGTTGCCCATTTTGAAGTGACGCACCATTTCTTGCATTTCATTGCCTATAATGTGAGCGGAAACCGATACGACGCCTGTGCCGCCAATAGCCAGTACAGGAAGTGTAGACGAGTCATCACCTGTATAGACAAAGAAATCGTCTCCGGTATGTTCGATAATGGCTGCAACGGCGTCTAAATTACCGCTTGCTTCTTTGACAGATGTAATATTCGAAACGTTATTAGCTAATCGGATAATCGTTTCAGGCAACATATTTACTGCGCTACGTCCTGGTATGTTATAGAGCATGACTGGCAATGTAGTCGTTTGTGCGATCGTCTGGAAGTGCTGGAACAACCCTTCCTGACACGGCTTATTATAGTATGGTACGACAAGCATGATGCCGTCAACGCCAGCTTCTTCTGCTTGGATCGTTAGGTCAATCGATTCTCTTGTACTGTTCGTTCCTGTACCGGCAATAACCGGTGCACGTCCTGCAACAGTTTGCACGGTGAACTTGAATAGTTCCACTTTCTCTTGCGCAGTAAGCGTAGGGGATTCACCCGTCGTACCTGCGACGACTAACGCGTCTGTTCCATTGGCTAGTAAGTGATTGATTAAGTGTTGTGTCGCTGGGTAATCGATGTCTCCTCTTTCGTCAAACGGAGTAACCATCGCTGTCATAATTGATCCGAAATTCATTATTCTCCACATCCTATCATTTTATTAAAAAACATAGAGGTGGGGGCGAAACGTAATTGAACGCAAAAAGCAACAACGAGGGCTCGCTGTTGCGTTGAAATAATGAATTATTTCTTTGCACGAGATAGCCCACCATATAGTCTCCTATATGACAATCCTGCACTTGTTCAGTCCAGGATCAGCTTAGAGATCATGAGAATCTCACCGCTTCGGCAAATTCCCCTTTCGACAATCTTCACAGAACCTCATGATTCTCCGATTGTGTACTAATGGTTTTTGCGCCTCTATCCTTATTTCCGAATAATCGAAATAAGTGAAAGTTTAATTAACCCCTACTTTACTTGGTATACGAGAGAAATGCAACCAATACTTTTTAATTTTTATAAACAGCGGATGGATCTCTGTAATTTTCATTAAAATGGAATTAACTCTAGTTCTATTGAATGTCACGGGGTAACATAGACTAAAGTCATTCATTTGATAGAGCCAATGAATGAGGAAAGGGGAATGTTATGAAGAAAAGTAGTTTGGTTATTTTATTGTTAGTATCGATATTTTTTGGATTCATTACGAGTAAACCCATACATAGTCACGCACAATCACCAGTTACCGAGTGGCTAGTGGAATATGCGGAAGACGCTCGCATGACTTTTAGTGAGGAACTAGAAGGGCGAGTGGAAGTGCGTAAGAAGATTTCTTCTGACGTGGAGTTATGGAGTGTAAAGGAAGGTATAGACGCAGAAACACTTAGACGTGAACTTCAGGAAGATCCGAATGTTTTACTTATAGAAGCAAATGTTGAAAGACACTTGGCAGCTGAATCTTCCAATGACCCGTATATTGTGGAACAATGGTGGCTCCCACGTGTGGGTGCAGAAACGATTTGGTCACGTGTGTCTGAACAGAAGAAGGACGTAACTGTAGCGGTAATTGATTCAGGTATTGATACGCAACATGTAGATTTGCAGAAGCGAATTCAACTAGGGGGACAGAATTTCTATAACGATAATGGTAATGTGCGTGATGAAACCGGCCATGGAACTAAGGTGTCGGGGATCATCGCTGCAGAGTACGGTAATAGTGAAGGCGTTTCAGGAATAGCGGGTCCTTTTGACGTGAAAATTTTGCCGTTAAAAGTATTCGGGGCTAGCCAGACAACGAAAACGTCCTATATTATCGCAGCCATTGATCACGCGGTGAAGCTAAAGGCAGACGTGATCAACCTGAGTCTTGGCGGCCCGGTGAAATCGGATATTGAAGAACGAGCGATCCAACGTGCAATTCAAGCGGGCATCACTGTAGTGGCGGCAGCTGGTAATAAAGCAGAGGAAGATAATCGACCTTTTTATCCAGCGTCATATGAACATGTGATATCGGTCGGTTCGACCGATCAACGTAATCAGCATGTGAAGTCCTCGAACTACAATGAAAGCTTGACTCTAGTAGCGCCAGGAACGTCTATTTTCACGACTACAAATGAAGGGGATTACGGTGTAGGTGAAGGAACTTCATTTTCATCACCGATTGTGGCGGGAGCGGCAGCTATTGTAAAGTCATTGCAACCGGAAAAAACACCGCAAGAGATCAAAGAGATACTTCAATCTACAGCAACACGTTTGGCGGAACCTGGAACTTCTTTATACTTCGGATCAGGTTTACTCAGCTTGGAACGAGTGCATCAAATGCTTCCTGCTCAAAAGATTCCAGTGCACAGCGTGGAATTAAGTGCTGAAGCAGTAACGATGGACTTGGCCAGTGGTGTGAACTCTCCGACTGTCGCACTTACTCAACTTGCTACGATGAATTCTGCGATGAATATAGTTTATGAACAAGAACCCAATAATACATTCAAACAAGCTAATTGGCTTTACGAAAATGCCAACGTAAGAGGAACGATCACGGAGACTTCTAAAGACATGGATTTCTATCAAGTGGCATGGCAGACTCCAGGTACATTGAAAGTGGAAGGCGAATGGACCAAAGAAGATTTTGCTGGTGGTTACAATAATCAGTTTCTGCGTGTGGATCTATACGATGAAAAGCAGAATTGGATTGGAAAAGCCGATGATCAAAAGATGTTCAACGGTCAGAATGGTTTATCCATGGAAGTAGAGTTGCCGGCGGGTCAGTATTATCTAAAAGTGTCTCAGACAGCTGCCAATGAAGACTTTTTTACGAATCATGAATACGAAATATCTAGTCATTTCACCCCAAGTAAACTAGTGCCTCAACGTCCGAACTTCTTGTTGGGGGATGTGTGGATGAAAGTGGATGAGAGAAAGTTCTTCTTGAATGAAGAGGATGAAACATTTGATTGGGAATCAACGAATTCCGATGTCGCCACAGTTGACAACGAAGGCATGGTCGTCGCGAACAATCCTGGGAACGCTATTATTACTTTTTACGTAGGAAATGTCGTGAAAACTTTACGGGTCACTGTGACGGATACGACGACGGAATCGAAATTCGCATTGTACGCTGCAGTTCATCCAGTTAACGCAACGGATCAAACGGTCATCTGGTCTTCTTCCGATCCCTCTATCGTAGAAGTTGATCAGCGCGGAGTCGTCACAGCCAAAAAAGTCGGTACCGTATTTGTGACGGCTAGGGCAAATGGAGCCGCGGCGATTGCGACAGTCAACGTAGTGCGTAACGGTGTAGGCTACGAGTTTACGAGTGACTTTGATGATCAGAAGGTCCTCGCAAATAAAGTATTCACTGTCACATTCACTCAGCCATTATCTCCGTTAAAGGATTATAGTCAAGACATTGTTATCTCAAGGGACTCAGACGGTGGAACACGGGTCCTTGACTTCACGGCCAAAGTAAATCCACTGAATTTCAAACAGCTATGGATTCAACCGAATACGTCTTGGAATGAAGGTTCTCATTATCTTACGGTGACGAAAAATGTTCAGAACACTCACCTACTTACCTTACATAAAGAAAGTAGAATGATGTTTTATTCAGGCTATAAGTAAATCAATTACCAAATGAAGAGGTAAGGACAGAACAGAAAAAACGTAAGGGGAATTACGCTTTTTTCTGTTCTTATCAGTAAATATTTTTTTAGAGTGTCAGAGTGTACCGGAACGGAGAAAGGCCGACTCCTGAGGGATCAGCGTGCGTCTTGAGACCCTGGACAGGTGCCTTAATTTCTGCAAAGTACACAGAAATACGGCAAAGCGAACCCTACGTTGTTCGCTTGGCTCAAGCCACGCCCCTCGGAAAGCATGCCTTTCGGAGTGCAGGGAAACGGGTTGAGATAGTTATGTCCCAGCCTCTTCTGTCTATCCATGCTACTTCCTGTAACAACCCGTCATTCCACGTATCAAAGTCACCTCATTCCTTCGACAATTCGTGGCCCAGTATTGTGTTAGCCACCAAAAAGTGCTATCTTATCAGTATAATAGCCTAAGCTTAGCCTGGGCTTTTCTTGCTTTATATATGTTTTCTGAAAAGGGGAATTCGATGAGTACTATACATGAGTCCGCGAATAACAGGCCGGAAGAGTTGCAGCGTTTATTGGATAAAGAATTATTACAACTGGAGAAAATTACAATTGAAGATTTCGAAGTGGATCCTATTGAGAAGCCTGTCACGCAAGAAGATTTGAAGCAGTTCCAGCAGTTTACATCGACGAGTTTCCGCTCTTTAGAAGAGTTGCTCGAAAGCAATCAGGCCGTCTTGCCTGTTGATGAAGCAATTACACGTTTGCAAGATGAAGCATTGCAAGACCGAGTACAAATGGCAAAACGTGCGGTGCAAATTTTTACTTTATTTGAAGATGTGCGTCAGACAGTTGATCCTGAATCTGTTGATTTACTTGCACAGTTAGATGCAGCGATAGATCAAGCCCATCGTTTGCTTGAAGAAATCGGTATACAAGAGTTAACGGTGTACGATGAGTATTTCGATGAAAGTTATATGGAAGTAGTTGGAACTATACCTGCTGAAGAAGCGCAAGGAATTGAGCGTTTTAAAGTAGCAGCTGTATTCCGTAGGGCTTTTGCAATAGAAGGTCAAGTCATTCAAGATGCATTAGTGAAAACGGTTTCGTAAAAGGGGGAACGTTTATGACGAGCATTACAAATGATCAATGGGTGAGTCACGACGTACGCCCGTTTAGTAGGTGGAGGTGATTCGATGAGTTCATTTACTAACGTTCCTATGCTGATACAGCAAATGCAACAAGAAATACGACAGAAGCGTTATACACTGGCGCTGGGTACGATACGCGAATTGGAAAAAATGAATGTGAGCCGCAAGCAAATTCTATGGCATAAAGCATTGCTTGAAAGTAAGGTCGGGAATTTGCATGTGGCATTAGCCTACTTGAAGGAATTAGATAGCGACGAGTTATATGCCATCAAGTTACAGCAAACGATTGTGGACAATTGGGACACGTATACGCAGATCATCGCTAAATATAATGATGCCGTTTCGGAAATTCAGCTAGGATTCGGTGAAAAAGCACTACATACTATAAATCACGCGATGGAACTTGCAGGAAAACTGCCTATTCCCATTGAATTCTATCGAATGAAAACGGTGTTGTTGGCGCGTTATGAAAGTGACCCTTTATCTCGCTACATAGCGGAGTTACCTATGTATGCGCTCGATGATCCGACAATCAAGCGAGTCGTGGCAGCAGAACCTCCACGTCCAGACATCGCACGGCCGGTTCCGAAACCTAAGCGCAAACGTAAGCTGAAAAAAGAAGCGGCAGTATTTCTCGCTAGTACAGCGACTGTCTTATTAGTGTTCGTCGTCTGGTTAGTTGCCAATCTCATGGCGTCACCTGAAATCGCTACGGAGTCGCCAACTACCGCACCGGCGAAAAAGCCAGCTATAACGGAGACGGAGCCTAAGGAGGACAAGCCGGTTGAAGAAGTGATCGCACAACCTAAAGAAGAAACTGAGCTTGAATTCGTTTCCAATGAAGCAGCGAAAACGTATTACAACGAAGGCTATAAGCAATTTATAAAAGAAGACTTCCCAGCAGCTGTTGTGTACTTGGAATATGCTGTGCGTACAGAAGAAAGTGATTACTTCACAGACGATGCCTCGTACTTCTTAGCGTCAAGTTATTTGCGTGAGCGGAAGTATGAAGATGTGGTGAACATCGCGAAAGCATTTCGTAAAGAAAAAGATGTAAATTATAAGGAGTCGCCTTATCGAGAGGGAATCCGCCTTCAAGAAAGTCGTGCGTTGTGGCAGCTCGGCGAGGATGCGAAAGCTGTTTCGATTCTGGATGAATTGATGAACAAGCCAGACGAAGATTGGGTGACGTACGAAGCAAGGGCGATGAAGAAGTTGGTAGTAGATGGTGAGAATGGTAGTGAAGAAGAGGCTAGTTGAGTTTCATAGGGGTTGTGGTGTCGTGCTATTGGGCATCCACACCGCGCTAAATAAAAAATAGGAGCAATTCGTGAAGCCGAGCCGACTTCACGAATTGCTCCTTTGTTTATTCTAGAGATTTAATCAATTCAATATTATGTTTTTCCCACTTGGACATCTTGCCATCGAAGGATGGGTCCGGATCATACCAAGACTGTGAGCCAAAGTAGTTTTGCAATTCTTTTGACTTGAATACGTAGCCATGCCGTGCATAGATTTCATTGCGCGCTAAACGTAAGTCGTCTTTTGACAATCCTTTTAAGTCGGATTTGTCAAGGAACACGTCACCGCTGTATGAGATGATGAAATGGTCATTTGAATCATCAGCTGGTATTTCTTTAATCACTTCTTTGACAATAACCGTTTCGACGGGTTCTTCTTTCGGGACGTCATTTTGTACAACTGGTACATCATTGTCGGTTTCCACGTTGGTTGCGGTGGCTAATTCTTTGATGGAGTCAAAAGCGAGATGAATCGTTTGTTTCGCTCCAAATACATTCGCTTGAATTTCCTCACGCACGCTTTCATCATCTATAGTTGTTGTCATTTTAATGGGATAGATCCCAGCCATGTACGGGCCGAATTCTGCTTGTTCTTCACTCTTTTTAATATAGCCCATTTCTGTATCGTGAATGGATAGCACCGTTTCGTCCCCGATGGATTTCACTTTGAGGATATAGCCCGCTGGATTAATCGTATAGCGAGGAAAGAAGCCGAACCGCTTACCAACCGCACGTATGGAGAACATGCCATCGTCGGTCTGTTCTTGTAAATGGCTTTCCACTACTTGTACCAAGGAAGGGTTTTTCTCAACCAATGTAAGTAAGGCTTGTATGCTTTCTCCATCGATTGAAATACGACTATCTTTCGGTACGATCAATTCATGCAACTCATCTCGATCTTGCTCGATCAGCGCTGAAATGAATTGCTCTGTTATTGCTTTCCGACCATACTTATTTTCAATAGTGTAATAGCTTATAGTCGCGACAAGCACGACAGCGATCAATAAAATGGGATACAGTGGTGTCTTCAAAAACGTTCGTTTTTTATTGGAATAACGTGAGGCAAGAAACGCCTTACAGTGTGTACAGTATTCTTGCTGATTTGTATTCATTTCATTACATATTGGACATTTTTTCATACGTATTCTCCTACTTCATGCTATGGCTCTATCTTTTGAAAGCAAGAATAGATACCAATGTAGTCAAGATTATACTATGACTGACGGGATTATTCTAGATGTAAGGGTGGTTACTTCATTGAGAAGAGAGTTGTAGAGTATTCATTACATGGAGATTTTCATAATACGCCACGTAAAGATCGTCCTATCTAACGTATTAAATGTATGAAGATGGTAAATGACGAGTTATACTAGTTTAAAAGAATCCCGTATGACTAAAGTGTGGCAGGGAAGAAAAGAGGGGCGAATGAAGAAAGAGCATCACATACTTTTCATTGTATATTTTGGATTGCTAGCGGTCTTTGGATACAAAGGGGTAGTTAGTGCAGAAGTAGTTTCAAATGAGCTATTGGTAGAGTACGAAGAAAACCGTCAGGCATTTTCTCTAGATGGAAGCTTACCGGGTGTAGAAAGCCGGGAACCTATCACAGACGAAGTGGAATTATGGAGTTTTACAGATTCAGAAGAAATGCTAGTCATGAAGGAACAACTACTTGAAGATCCGAATGTTTTACATGTTGAACCGAATTATGAACGCTACTCGCATATCGTATTTAATGATCCTATTCTTGTGAAGCAATGGTGGATTCCACAAGTGAAGCCACAGTGGATGTGGTCTAGAGCGCAAGAGCAAAAGAAAACGGTTATTGTGGCGGTCATTGATTCCGGTATTGACTTACAACATGAAGATTTACAGGGACGAATTCAGCCGGGTGGTTATAACTTTTACGCAAACAACTCGAATGTTCAAGACGTCAATGGCCACGGAACGGCAGTCGCAGGTGTAGTCGCTGCTAAGGCTGGAAATAATCTAGGCATAGTAGGTATTGCAGGAACATTTGACGCCAAAATATTGCCGTTGAAAATCTCACATCTGAACGGACTCAGTAAAGTGTCAGATAGTATTCAGGCGATTGATTATGCCATCAAGAAACAAGTCGATGTAATCAATATGAGTTACGGAAGTAGCACGTCTTCTCAATTGGAAGAAAAAGCAATTCTGCGTGCGGTTGAAGCGGGGATCACGGTTGTATCGTCTGCAGGGAATGATGCGACAAAAGGAAATTTGATCATGTATCCTGCATCGTACCCTTCCGTCATTTCAGTTGGTGCAACAGATAGAGATCATCAGCGCGCTTCCTTTTCAAACTATAACTCTCACGTTAACTTAGTCGCTCCAGGCGCGGCAATCTACACGACTACTCTTTCGAATGGTTATAAGTCAGTCAGTGGAACGTCTTTTTCCGGACCTATCGTGGCAGGTGCAACGGCTTTGGTAAAATCATTGAAGCCTGAAGCAACGCCCGTTGAAGTCAGACAGTTATTGGAAGTAACCGCGACAGACTTAGGCGCACCGGGTAAAGATATTTATTTTGGCGCAGGTGTAGTAAATTTAGAGAAACTGAGCCATGCATTGCCGGCTGTTTCTACATCCATTCCGCCAAATGAGTTCAAGGGCGATTTTCCAGAACTGAATGCACAACCGAGTAAAGTATTCAAGATCAAATTTACTAGCGATTTGCAACTTGGAAAAGACTATGCTCGACATATTTATATTACGCGTTCGCCAAATAGCACAGAACGTATTGAAAGCTTTACAGCGAAAGTGAATTTTGAAGATCATACGCAATTATTCATTACCCCCACTACAGACTGGCAACCTGGAGTTCATTATTTACGCGTAGATCAAGGGTTGCAGAATGAAAAGGGCGTGGCAATGAAAAAATCATTTGCCGTGAAGTTTACGGTATCGCCTCGCTAATTCCATATAATCAAAAAGAGCTATTGCGATGAGTCATAGAGACTTCCGCAATAGCTCTTTCTGTATATTAGTTCGTTATTTTAGAAAACATTTCACCTGTGCTGACGTCTAGGATCATATCGTCTACTTCAGGTTTCGTCTTGATCAATTCCATTTCATGTAGCCAGTCCCGCACTTCTTCCCAAGATGTTTCATTAAGCGTACCAAATGCTTCACCGTCTGTATCCATTTTTGGCAATAATACATTCAGACTTTCGGTTTCAATTGCTTTGTCTAACGGGAAGTTCGCTTGATCTTGGTTGTTTAGCAAGAGGTCAAGAGCTTCTTCGGGCTGTTCTTTCATAAATTCATAACCTTTTTGCGCTGCCCGCCAGAAAGCCTGGATTGCGTCTTGTTCTTTGTCCCATGTATCATCACTCGTCAACAATACGATTTCACTATAATTCGGCACGCCATAGTCTACTGGATTAAAGTAGCGTGTCTTGAAGCCTTTCGAGCTCATGACAGGCACTTCGTGGTTAATAAACGTTCCGGTCACGGCATCCACACGTTTTGAAACGAGTGAAGATTCCAATTCAAATCCAACGTCGATCATATTCACTTTGTCATAATCGCCGCCATCATTCGTAACCATCGTTTTAATCAGAGATTCGTTTAGTGGAATCCCTGGATAGCCAATTGTTTTGCCTTCAAGATCTTTAGGTGATTGAATCGAACTTTCCTCTAGCATGACGGTGTAATTTAGTGGCTCTCGTACAATGGAAGCGATGGCTTTAATTGGAATGCCCTCGTTTGCTTGCGCTAAAATGACATCCGGTTGGTAATACAGTCCAAGAGTCACTTTTCCTGCTGCGGTCAAGTTCATTGGGTCAGTCGGATTGGCAGGAAATTGTATGTCCACTTCCACGTTCTCTTCATTGAAATAGCCTTTTTCCTGAGCTACATAAATATAGCTATGTACTGCATTCGGATACCAGTCGAGCATGATGCTGACTTTTTTCATTTCATTGTTCGGTGTCTCTTCGTCGGCTACGGGAGTCTTATCAGTATTGCACCCAGCTAGCAGTACAAGAAGAAAAGTGATGCTTAGAAACAGACGTTTTTTCATTGGTGATTCCTCCATTGTAAAAAATGTTTTTCCAATATGACGATGAGTAGAAAAAAGACAATGCCTACCGCAGAAAGCAAGACGATCGGTGCGAATACAGCAGCACTGTCAAATTGCGTCATCATTCTTCTGCTAAAATATCCAAGTCCTGCCTGAGCCCCTAGCCATTCCCCAATGGCCGCACCGATCACGCTCAGTGTTACTGCCACTTTGAGTCCAGAGAAGAAAGATGGCAAAGCGGAAGGGAGGTCTAATTTATAGAAAATGTCTTTTGCGGATGCACCCATTGTTCGCATTAATTCCCGTAAGTTTTTATCTGACGAGCGTAAGCCGTCGAACACGCTGACGGTAATCGGGAAAAATGTGATGAGTACGGTGACCGCAACTTTACTCCAAATGCTGTAGCCGAACCATAAAACGAAGATCGGTGCGAGCGCAATGATGGGAATCGTTTGCGACGCGATTAGGATAGGGTAAAACGCCTGCTCGATCGGCTTCTTACTATACATCGCAATCGCCAGTGTGGATCCGATTAGGATTGAAATCGATAATCCAATGAAAATGGTTAAAGCTGTCGGAGGTAAATGGTGGATAAACAGCTCCGTTTTCAGCTCCCATAATCGAATTAAAATCGCTGAAGGAGACGGGAAGAGAAAGCTTTTGTCGTAAAGACGAGCGCTAATCTCCCATACACCGAGTAAGATCGCAACGAAAAGTATAGACCAACTATACGAAGTGATCTTCTTCATAGTCGTGCCCCCGAACGAAGCTCACTAATAAGTTGCTCTTTCAGTTTTATCAGCTCGGGCCGTGCCAAGTCCCACATAGTGCGTGGTCGGCTAAGAGGCACGATGATTTCGCGAATCGTCTGTACCGGTTTGTCAGCGAGTACAAAGATGCGATCGGATAGGAATAAAGCTTCGTCGATATCATGCGTGATGAACACGATCGTTTTATCGAGCTTTTGCCATTGATCCATCAGCCATTCTTGCATGGTTAGCCGTGTGATCGCATCGAGCGCGCTAAATGGCTCATCCAGTAATAAAATATTGGAGCCGGTCAAGATCGTTCGCAAAAAAGAAACCCGTTGTCGCATCCCGCCTGATAAATTCCCAGGATAAGCGTTTTCTTCGCCTGCAAGTCCGAAGTCAGCGAGGAGTTGAATGATCTGATTGGCAGACGGTTTACCGCCTTGAAGTTCTAACGGTAGTCGGACGTTTTCAAGAATCGTTCGCCAAGGCATAAGTAAGTCTTGCTGCGGCATATAGCCGACTTTGCCTAATCGCTTCGTCGTCACTTCTCCGTTCAATGAAATCTCCCCATTGTCGGGATTCTCAAGACCGGTGACCAGTCGGAATAACGTGCTTTTTCCGTACCCGCTCGGTCCAATGATGCTGACGAATTCGCCTTCATTTACATGCCAGTCGACTTGATCAAAAATCGCGGTTGGTTTTGAAGCATTGGTTGCTTGATAATGAAAAGATACATTTGTGAACTCTAAAACTTTAGTAGTCATATGGTTACCACTTCTCATTTCTTCAAAAAAATATACACAAAAAAACCCCTTCTCTGTTCGAAGCGGTTGCATAGTTCGGCCTAAATCCGTCATATGTCCACTTCCCTCCGCTAGCATTATCTAGAGCAGGTTCAAGGGTTAAGGCGTACGCCTCTCTCAGCAAAAGCACCCCTAGTGTTGTTCCTTCTCTTATCGTTACATAGACTAGTAAAGTAGTCAATGTCAATTTAGTAAATATTCTAAGAGGCTGGGACATAACTATCTCACCCCCGTTTCCCTGCACTCCGAAAGGCACGCTTTCCGAGGGGCGTGGCTTGAGCCAAGCGAACAACGTAGGGTTCGCTTTGCCGTATTTCTGTGTACTTTGCAGAAATTAAGGCACCTGTCCAAGGTCTCAAGACGCACGCTGATCACTCAGGAGTCGGCCTTTCTCCGTTCCGGTACACTTTATACTCTAAAAAAATATTTACTGATAAGAACAGAAAAAAAGCGTAAAGGACATTCCCCTTACGTTTTTTCTATTCTGTCCCAATCTCATTACGAATCAGCAATCCTGTTGCATTTACTGGATAACCTATGTAATATAATGACTAACAGACCGGAATGGTATTCTGGTCACTTTTTTTGAAGGAAGTGTCATAATGGATCGCAGAGAAGAAATTATGTTGGCGGCTGAAAAATCATTTTCCATGTTTGGTTATAAAGCAACCACGATGGATCAAGTAGCGAAGATTGCGAACGTGGGAAAGGGCACAATCTATACATTTTTCTCGAATAAAGAAGAGTTATTTCATTCGATTGTTTGGAAAATGGTTGAAGAAATGAAAGACCTCTCTGAGCGCACAGCTAAGGAAGGTGCGTCTTTTCAAGAGAATGCTCATGCGCGTATTATGCAGTTGCTGAAATTTCGCGAAACGCATCAGTTATTCATTAAATTGATTGAAGAAGAAAAAGAATTGCGTACACCTGCTGTGGGTGATGTGTTAACTACTATAGAGAAGGAAATAGTGAAATTCATTGCTGGGAAAATTGAACGAGGCGTCGCAAAAGGTGAACTGAAGCCATGTAACAGCGAGCTGATTGCGTATCTTTTATTCAAATCTTATGTAGCGCTAGTTAATGATTGGTCAAAAACGCATGATGAACAATTGACAGAAGAACAAATCACGGACGTTTTGAACGATACGATCTTCTCTAGTTTGTTAGTGTGATGTGCGGATGACGGAATATAGAGTGAGGGTTTATGTGAAATGAATAAAATTTGGTTTATAGTCAGACGGGATCTTCGGAATATTTTCAAAAATAAAGCAGCCATCATTGTCATTGCGGCCATTGCGTTTCTTCCTTCCCTTTATGCTTGGATGAACATCCTCGCTTCGTGGGACCCATATTCCAATACGAAAGGCGTAGAAGTCGCAATCGTCAGTGAAGACGTAGGGGCGAAAATCGAAGACAAAGAATTCAATGTCGGAGATGAAGTGATTGTCTCGCTGACCCATAACGATGATCTCGGCTGGCAGTTCGTAACGAAAGATGAAGCGTTGACAGGCGTGAAGCACGGGGATTATTATGCTGCAATCATCATTCCAGAAGATTTCTCAGAGAATTTAAGCAGTGTCGTCACCGATGATATGAAGAAGCCGACATTGGATTACTATATCAATGAAAAGATCAATGCGATTTCTCCGAAAGTAGCAGGTAAAGGTGCATCTGCGATAGTAGAAAATATCGATAAAACATTCGTTGAACAAGCGAATGAAGCAGTCATCAAAGTATTCAATAATCTAGGTGTAGAACTGGAAGACAATCGCGGGAATATCGAAAAGCTAAGAGATTTAATTTATCGATTAGAATATGACATTCCAGATATTTATTCGAAACTGCAAATGGTGGATAAAGGATTAGATTTTGCAGATACTTCTATTGATCGCGTAGATGTCGTGCTTGACGACGTCAACGTAGTGCATGCCAATGCAAAAAAGTTAAATGCACGGTTGATTAGTAAGTTGCAGGAAAATGAAAAGACCGTAGATCACACATTGCGTGTCATCACCTCTAACTTGGAGAGTGCACAAACAGCATTCCGCAAAGTACCCGATTTGACAAGTGAGCTGTCAGGTAAAGGGGAAGACGTCGATCGTATTGTCGGTTCGCTACGTGATAAACAAGGCAAATTAGAAGATACGAATGCACGACTAGATGATATTTACGATTATTTGAAAAAACAGGATCAGAATCTAAAAGACTCAACAAATATTAAAGACTTGCAAAGTTCCTTACATGATAGTGCTACAGATTTGAACCGTTTGAAAAAGAATTTGGAAACGATCATTTCCGATTTGCAGAGCGGTAAGAATCCAGCAACTGACTTGATAACGCAAACACAAGCGTTGTCCGATAAACTCGCTGAAGATATGGAGAAAATTAAAGGCAATTACGAAAATATATTATCTCCCCAAACTGAAAAGCTCATGAAGCAGTTGAATGAACTTTCTACGAATATCACCAGCTTATTGGATCGCGGGACAGAAGTGAATACCCGTGCGCAGGAAGTCGTTCAAGGTTTGATCGATAAGCGGGAATCTATTGATTTCAGTCAATATCAGGAACAACTCGACAGTATGTCTACCGCGATAGAAAGTCAGATTGGAAAAGTGGATTCGGTCATTTCCGTTTTAGAAGCTGCAGGCAAAGTGACTGGCAGTGACAAAATAATCGGTTTGCAACAGAGATTCGTCGCGTTACGCGATCAGTTATCCACGACTAAACAAGCGATTGATAAAGTGCAAGCCGCTATTAGTAAAGGAGAGAAGCCGAGCCTTGAGTTGTTAAATCAACTGTCAGGACAGCTACAGGCAAGTCAGCAAAAGATTGTCGATGCACGAAATCAATTTGATGCCAATAGCCAAAAAGCCATTGCAGATGCGATTCAACAATTACAAACTTTTGATGAAGGATTGCGCGACCGGTTCAATGAACTTCAAGCATCGAAGACGGAAATTGATGAAAAGCTTGCAGGGTTGCTAGAGACAGCAGAAGATCCTAAAGTTACGATTGGTGCTCTTCAAACGATGATTGACCGAATTGATAATGGACTATCGGCAATCGGCTCCATTGATAGTGGATTAGCAGATCTTGAGAATTTCATAAATTCCGATAAGCTATCTGAGGAAATTGAACGAATCAAAACGGTTCAAGACAGCCTATCATCTGCCAATTCATCCGTTGACGGCCTAGTTGATCGGATCAATGAATCGAAAGCAAACGGTAAAAAACATTTAGCTGAAGTCAATCGTGTATCCGGAGAATTGGATCGTTCGGTTGGTGAAGCGATCGATTTCGTCAACAGTGATTTGACGAGAAAGTATAAATCTGCGATGCGCGATGCAACCAATGCGTTGTATGACGTGTCTGACGTACTAGATGAAGTAAATGGACGGATCCCGCGTCTTCGTACTGCGCTTGAAAAAGCTGAAGACGGGGTAGCGCTTGGGAAAAAAGATTTAGTGAAAGCACAGCAGCTCTTCCCGGAAGCTCGTGATGCTATTGAAATGATGGCAGAGAAAATCCGCAAGTTGGAAGACGAAGGAGACTTGGATAAATTATTGGATGTTCTCTCGACAGATCCAATAGGCGTCAGCAAGTTTCTCGCTGAACCGGTTGTCCTAAATGAAAATGCGCTATATCCAATTCCCAACTACGGTTCAGCCATGAGCCCATTTTATACAACACTTTCATTGTGGGTCGGCGCATTACTCATGGTATCCACGCTGAAAGTCGACATCCGAGAAAAGTCACGATTCAAGAGTTACCAAACATATCTTGGACGGTTGATTATCTTTGCTGGAATAGGCACGGTCCAATCATTGATCGTCACGCTCGGCGAATTATTCATCATGAATGTCTACGTCGTCAACAAGCTATCGTTTGTATTATTCGGTGTGCTGATCAGTGTCGTATTCGTTACCATCGTCTACACACTCGTTTCCGTACTTGGTAACACGGGTAAAGTGATCGCCATCGTATTGATGGTCATGCAACTCGGTGCATCAGGAGGGACATTCCCTATTCAAATGGCACCCGATTTCTTCCAACAGATTTCCGCATTTATGCCATTCACACATGCGATCACCTTATTGCGTGAATCGATCGGCGGAATTATCTGGGCTGTGGCACTAAAACAAATCCTCTATTTGTCCATTTACTTCGCGTTATCGCTTGTAGTGGGACTAGGATTAAAGAAATTCTTTAATAAATCGAGTGATAAGTTTATTGAGAAGGCGAAGGAAAGTAATATTGTGATGTGATGGAAATAGACTGTACAGAAAGTGATTTTACTAGCTTTTTGTACAGTCCTTTTATGTGTAATTAGATTTAGAGCTCTCAATTATATGATTTTTTGAGGCTACTACATTAAAATAACTTCATTTGCTCCGAATTGCTATTCTCACTCGTCCCATTAATATACCCTAAATCCCTGAAGCCTTTGGAGCGCTTCTTAGACATATTTATTAGGGCAGGGACCTTTTGGTCAATATAATCATAGACGCGTACTTCTTGTTTTTCAGAGTGATTGCGGTGTAACCGTCCTACGTATTGAGTTAATAAACCCTTCCAAGAGACCGGCATAGTTAGAAACAGCGCATCCAATCGTGGGAAATCAAAACCTTCACCTATATATTTTCCTGTTGCTATAATTAAAAGTTCTTCTTCGCCTGGTAGTTCTCGCATGAAATGTAATGCCTCCTCTTGTTCTTTTTTTGAGAGTTCCCCGGAAAGAGCGATAATATTTTTTGCGAATCCCTTAAACAAACTATGAAGTATATGTATATGACTTATTCGTTCGGTCAGAATTAATGGCGTCATACCTTCCTCTAATGCTAAAAGCACGTCTTCGAAAATAAGTCCATTTCGTTTAGTATCCTCAGCCATTTCATTGTACATTTGTTGGATGTTTTCAGATGTAGTCTTATAAGAGGTTTTTCTTTCAAAGATAAGATGATGAAAAGGACGAATAAGAGCCTGTTCTTTGGCATCTGTTTTATATAAAATCGGCCCGCATTGCATTGTAATTATTGGGTGAAGTCCATCTTTGCGGGCTGGCGTAGCTGTAAGTCCGTATACATATTTTGCTCGAACCATCTTCATTAATTGTTCAGAAGTATAAGCTGAAAGGTGATGGCATTCATCTATAATAATTTGACCGTATTGGGTGATAATAGAATCAATTCCGTTAGAGGTCAATGTTTGTATGGTGGCTACATCGATTTTCCCTGTAGCCATTCGTTTTCCACCGCCAAATTGGCCTATATCTTGAGGGGGGGAGTCCAGAAAAAGTGAAAGCTGATCAATCCATTGATTCAGTAACTGTTTACGGTTCACTATGATAAGGGTATTCACTTTTTGTTCAGCGATAAGAGCAGCTGCTGTTACGGTTTTTCCGAATCCAGTTGCTGCTGCTAAGACTCCGCCATCATGTGCTTGTAACTGTCGAAGTGCGTCTACCTGCTGTGAAGATAAGGTGCCGGTGAATTTTGTCTCGATAGGGCTTCCATAAAAACGTTCATCTATCCAATCTAATTCAATCCCCTTAGATGACATTAGGTCTTGGATAGCCTGCTCACATCCTCTTGGAAGAATTAAATGAGAAGAAGTTTTATCAAAACCTTGAATCACCGAAGGTATAGTATATGTAGACAGTCTCCTTGCTTTTGCTTTAAAATACTCAGTGTTTCCAAATGAAGCTAAACTTTCGAGTTCTGATGTAAGTGAGTCAGTAAGTTCTTCCAACTTGATATAGATGCCGTTCTTCTTAATAGCTTGTAGAGTAATGGGATAATTAGCGGCATTAGTAGCAGGAATTTGCACATTAAGTGATTGAAGGGATTTGTAAATCATGTTCTTATCTACTTTATTTAAACAAGATAAATAAAGCCATTGATCTTCAAATGGTTGAAAGGCTTCATTAACAAAAACGCTATTGCCAAGATCTCGGGCATAGCGTTGTAGTGGTAGGGCGATTAGGTTTCCTAGACTTCTAGTATTTGCAAGAGAGTCCTGACTTGGAAATAAACGATCAAAAGAATCTAATTCAGCAGACGTCTTCTTATCCGCATGTTCAATCAGTGCTTTGCCGAGTGTGCGGGCTAATGAGGAAGGTAAGGCTTCTGAAAAGAACAGCCAGACATGCGCCCCATTGCCAGAACGAGATCTTTCAATACTACAAGGAAGCTGAATGTTTTTACAAATATTTACGAATGCGAGCACATCATTTTGCCAATTCTTTTTATCAAAATCTACAACTAGAAACCAACAAGTGTTATCTACTAACAAAGGATATAGACCTACAATGTGCTTGCCACTCAAATGATCATAAATTGTTTGATCTGTAAGAGAGATATAGGATTTATTCCGTCGGACTGGAGAATATCCGTTCTTACCATTCTCTAACTTCCATCTAGTTGCATAGACATCCGTTCTACCCCGAAAAATACTTTGAAATAATTGAACTTTCTGTTGGGCCGTTGAATTATTGGTAACTAAACTAGTATGTTCTTTGATTTGAAAATCTGGCAAATAATTTTGTACTATCATTTTTAAATACTTATTCTCAGTCTGAAGTTTTTCTAGCTCTAGATTCATTTCTTGTTCAGATCTCTTCATAACCATACACCTCTTATAATTCAATTCAGTGATTCGCTATACTTAGTGTACTAATAAAGATAGAGCTAATACAATATTTTTCTCAATATTCAAACTCACAAAAATGTGTTTAATTTACAAAAAATATTTAAAACTTACTATTCACATCAATTCCCAAACCGATTTGATCATATCATCGGCCTTCACAAAAAGTGAACTCTCTAAAACAAATGTGTGTAAGGTACCATCTTTTAACTCGACAGTAATTCCGTTCGGCACAATACCCAACACATAGGAAGAGTCAATATTATGAATGTCGGCAATATCGAACTCTAAAATATCTCTTTGGAAATGCATGTTTTGTGGCTGGAAGATAAAACGTTGATTTGTGATCAATAAAATTCCGCTAATGTAATCTATACTTTTGCGCAAGTCCGCGGGCATTTCATATTGGACTGTTTCGTTTTCTCGATAATTCGTCATGCAGATCTCTCCTCTACGGATTTTACCTATGACTCTACTTTCATTTTACCTCTATAGATATGTATAGACAAGACATCTTGATTTGCTGAAGAGATTCTATGGAAGGGGAGTGGTCATTGTGGTTTGGTTTGCGCTCTGTCGTTTGGGTGATCCGCTCTATGTATTGTGTTATCTGCTCTATGTAGCTGGGGGTTCGCTCAATCTATGGCCGCGAGTGCTCAATGTGTTGGCGTAAGCGCTCACTCGTCCGCGCTACCCGCTCAAACGAAGTCCGCGAGCGCTCAATGTGTTTGCGTAAGCGCTCAATTGCCCGCGCTATCCGCTCAAACCATGTCCGCGAGCGCTCAATGTGTTGGCGTAAGCGCTCAATCGCCCGCGCCATCCGCTCAAACGAAGTCCGCGAGCGCTCAATGTGTCGACCAAAGCGCTCAATCGTCCACGCTATCCGCTCAATCAAGGTCCACAATCGCTCTAAACCGCAATGTACCCGCTCAATCTATCACGCCATCCGCTCTAAACCGCTGTATAACCGCTCAATACCGCCCCAAAAACCCTGCAATCTAACCCAATATTCACTCAATACACCACGCGTCTACTCAATACCATTTCGCTATTGACACTAAAAAACTCTGTCTGTTATCATTATGTGTAACCGGTACCACATAGAACAGAATGTAGGTGGAATAGTTGGCGAATATACGGGATGTGGCTAAAGTTGCTGGAGTTTCAGTAGCCACTGTTTCACGCTATTTAAATGATAAAGGATACATAAGTGAAGAGGCAAAACGGGTGATTGCTAAGGCGATTGACGAGTTGAACTATCAGCCTAGTATGATTGCGCGTTCACTTAGCACGAAACAATCTACTTTTATTGGCTTGATTGTTCCGGATATTGTCAATCCGTTTTTTCCAGAACTGGCGCGTGCGATTGAAGATGTTGCGCTGGCGTATGGATACACGTTGATTTTGTGTAACTCAGATGAAGATCTTGAGAAGGAAATTAATTATGTAAAGACTCTGCAACAGAAATATGTGGCGGGGTTTATTGTCGCGTCGAATCATATAGAAGCGGAACATTATATGGGACTAGATATTCCCATTGTAGCAATTGATCGAAGAATTCATTCGTCTATACCGTATATAGCGACGGATAACCGCGAAGGCGCTCGTATAGGAACGGAGCATTTATTGGATAGCGGTTGCAAAAATGTCCTTTGTATGCGCGGGCCTGCAGGATTAGGTCCTGCTGATGATCGATTTGCTGGGTTCAATGATGCGGTAAAAGGGAAGAATATAGAAACGCATATTGTTGAATGTCCCTTCCATTTTGATATAGCGGAGACGATGGTCAAAAAGATTTTGCAAGAACGGTCTATTGATGGGATTTTTGCGAGTAGCGATGTGACTGCAGCGGGTGCAATGAAAGCTGCATATTCAGCGGGTATTCATGTACCCAATCAGCTTCAAATTGTTGGATATGACGGAACGATGCTTGCCAGCCAATTAACACCAGGCTTAACGACGGTAGCGCAGGATTTATATAGAATGGGTGCGATGGCAGCGAGGATGCTCATTACATTAATTAAAGGGCAAGAGTTGACGGAGCGTGAAATACTGATTCCGGCAGAGTTGCTCATTCGCCAAACAACGAGGAGTGAAGCATGATGATAACGGTAATTGGCAGTGCCAATATGGATTTGGTAGTGGGCACGGAGAATTTTCCGGACCAAGGTGAGACGGTTCTTGGAAATGTGTTCGATACAGTGCCAGGTGGAAAAGGCGCGAATCAGGCAATTGCTGCAGCGCGACTTGGTAGTGAAACACATATGGTTGCGTGTGTGGGAAATGATTTATTCGGTACGAGTATTGTCAATAATCTTCAACAGAATACAGTCGGCGTCACCGGTGTTGCTACTGTAGATGGAGCTTCTGGCATTGCGAATATTTTGCTGTCGGAAGGAGATAATCGGATTATCGTTGTACCGGGCGCGAACTCTTTGTTGATGCCATCACATATTGACGAAATAGAAGACCTCATCAAACGTAGTGACTTGGTCATGCTTCAATTGGAAATTCCGATTCCTACTGTCGTCTATACATTAGAAAAGTGCCAAGCGGCTGGCGTGCCGGTGATGTTGAATCCGGCTCCAGCGCGTGGATTTGAACTCGATATGATGCCTTCGATTACCTATTTAACGCCGAATGAAACGGAATGTGAACAAATTTTCGGTATGGATATGGTAAGTGCATTAGAGAAGTATCCGAACCGTTTAATTATCACGCTAGGCGATGACGGTGCACGATTCTATGATGGCGAAAAGCATGTCATGGTAGAAAGCTTTAAAACCAAAGCTGTGGATACGACAGGTGCAGGTGATACGTTTAATGGTGCACTTGCACATGGAATAGTGGCGGGGATGGAACTGGAACGAGCAGTTCGTTTCGCGAATGCGGCCGCTTCACTTTCCGTAGAGAAGTTCGGCGCACAAGGTGGCATGCCTTCATTTGAAGAAGTAGAAGCGCGTTTGGAGGAGAGCCTATGAAAAGGCATGGCATGATCAATCGCGATATTGCGGCTGTGCTAGCTAAAATGGGTCACACCGATCAATTGACGATTGCCGATTGCGGTCTGCCGATTCCTGAAGGTGTTCCGTGCATCGATCTTTCGTATACAATTGGCAAGCCTGGATTCACAGAGATCTTATTGGAAGTAATGAAAGACTTTCAAGCAGAAAAAGTATATATTGCAAGTGAAATAAAAGAACAGAATCCTACAGTTTATAGTGAAATTACACAACTAGCATGTCCAATAGAAGAGTTGACACATGATCAATTAAAGCAACAATCAAGTCAATCGAAAGTTATTATTCGTACAGGAGAGGCGACGCCTTATGCCAATGTTATCGTACAGTCAGGCGTCATATTCTGAAAGTGGGTGTGCAGAGATGATTGCGATGAGCGGGATATCGAAAAGTTTCAATGGGAATAAAGTACTCGACAATGTGGAGTTTAATGTAGTAAAAGGTGAAATCCATGCGCTCATGGGCGAGAACGGTGCAGGGAAATCTACGATGATGAAAATTTTGACGGGGATCTATACGCGCGATTCAGGCGAGATCACAGTCAAAGGTAAGAAAGTGGAGTTCAAGAACGCGAAGGAAGCTGAAGAAGCGGGAATTGCGGTCATTCACCAAGAGCTCAATATTTTACCTGATTTGACAGTTGCAGAGAACTTCTATTTAGGGAATGAAAAGACATTCGGGAAAAGCGGAATTTTGAAGACGAAGGAAATGAATCGTCAAGCGGAAGAAATTCTGTCGAAGTTAGGATTGCATGTCGATGCACGAACGATCACGCGTGAATTATCTGTCGGTAAACAGCAGATTATTGAGATTGCGAAGGCGGTTTCTTCTAATGCCGAATTAATTATAATGGATGAGCCGACTGCAGCACTGACGGACCGCGAAATCGAAACATTATTCGAAACCGTTCGAGCATTGCAAGCGGAAGGCGTTTCATTCGTTTATATATCGCACCGGATGGAAGAGATTTTTGCGATGTGCGATCGGATTACTATTTTACGAGATGGTCAATACGTCGGTGTGCGCAATATAAAAGACACGACGTTTGAAGAAATCGTGCAGATGATGGTCGGACGTGAATTGGGTGAACGATTCCCAGCACGTGCGTGTGAAATAGGCGATGTGAAACTAAAAGTAGAAAAACTCTCGCGCACTGACTATTTTGAAGATGTATCGTTTGAAGTGCGAAAAGGTGAAATTGTCGGTATTGCCGGCTTGATGGGTGCTGGACGTACAGAAGTAATTCAATCGATTTTCGGCTTTAAAAAACCGACTGCAGGCAAGATTTTTATTGATGGCGATCAAGTGGTGATTTCAAATCCGTTGCAAGCGAAAAAGCTTGGTATCGGATATGTTACAGAAGACCGGAAAACTGAAGGGTTGATACTCGAATTTTCGGTACGGGAAAATATGTGCCTGACGAACTTCAATCGAATTTCAAATTCAGGCGTCATCCAACGAACGAAAGAAAATCAGTTGTATGACACGATGTCCAAACGTCTGGGTGTTCGCACGTCTGGACCTGAACAAAGCGTTAAGTCGTTGAGTGGTGGTAACCAGCAAAAGGTAGTCATCGCGAAATGGTTAGGCATTGAGCCCGACATTCTGTTTTTAGATGAACCGACTAGAGGTGTCGACGTGGGGGCGAAGAAAGAAATTTACAGTATCATCAATGAATTGGCTGAGCGTGGAGTGGCGATTGTGATGATTTCATCTGAACTTCCGGAAGTCATCGGTATGGCAGACCGCGTGCTTGTCATGCATGAAGGTCAGTTGATGGCAAATTTACCTAAAGAAGACATGACACAAGAACGAATTATGCATTTTGCAACAGGAGGTGACAAAGTTGTCCAAGACTAATATGAAATCGTCATTACAGAAATTAGGGCCGTTCATTGGTTTATTATTGATCGTGGTCATTATTTCTATTATGAGTCCGAGTTTTTTAACGCTGAACAACTTGTTCAACGTATTGCGTCAAGTGTCAATTAACGCATTGATTGCGTTCGGGATGACGTTTGTTATTTTGACCGGTGGAATTGATTTATCAGTTGGATCGATTCTCGCATTAACCGGTGCCGTGACAGCAGGTATGATGTCAGGCGGTATGGATCCGATTTTAGCTATGCTACTCGGTGTATTACTAGGTGTGCTGCTCGGTGCAATCAACGGATTGATTATTGCGAAAGGGAAGGTCGCACCATTTATCGCAACACTCGCGACGATGACGATTTTCCGCGGATTGACTTTAGTCTATACTGAAGGACGTCCGATTTCAGGACTTGGCGATTCATTCACATTCCAAATGCTCGGAAAAGGATATGTTTTCGGTATCCCGTTTCCGGTCATCACGATGGCAATCTCCTTTGCAGTGCTGTACTTTATATTGAAGAAAACGACATTCGGACGCCGTGTCTATGCGATCGGTGGCAATGAAGAAGCGTCACGTCTTTCCGGAATCAATGTCGATCGCGTAAAGATTTATGTCTATTCATTGGCAGGCGGTTTAACGGCAATCGCGTCACTTATTTTGACGTCACGCCTAAACTCCGCACAGCCGACAGCAGGAAATATGTTTGAACTCGATGCGATTGCGGCCGTTGTACTTGGCGGGACAAGCTTGACTGGCGGACGCGGTTGGATTGTCGGTACATTAATCGGGGCATTGATTATTGGTGTGTTGAATAATGGTTTGAATTTGATAGGCGTATCCTCTTTCTTCCAACAGGTAGTAAAGGGTGCAGTTATATTAATTGCAGTGCTCTTAGATCGCAAAAAAACCGCATAAGGAGATGTAAATTGTATGAAAAATATCAAATGGTTACTACTTATGGCCGTCGTTCTCGTTTTGGCTGCTTGTTCATTAGAGCAACCGGGTTCAAATTCTTCCTCAGATGATCAAGGTGAGGCTGGAAATGACAGCGACAAAGTGTATAAAATCGGTCTTTCGGTATCGACGCTAAACAACCCGTTCTTCGTGACATTGAGTGAAGGAGTCAAGGACCAGGCGAAAGAGTCTGGATCTGAAGTGATCGTTGTCGATGCACAAGACGATGCATCTAAACAAGCGAGTGACGTAGAAGATTTAATTCAACAAGGTGTAGATTTGTTGATCATCAATCCGACAGATTCACAAGCAGTTGTATCTGCAGTAGAATCAGCAAACAGCTCAAATGTTCCGGTCATCACAGTAGACCGTAGAGCAGAAGGTGGAGAAGTCGTTTCCCACATTGCTTCAGATAATAAAGCAGGCGGTGTGTTAGCTGGGGAATACTTGATCGAGCTGCTTGGTGAAGAGAATCCACAGGTTGCAGAACTTGAAGGAATTGCGGGTTCATCCGCAGCACGTGACCGTGGAGCCGGCTTTAACGAAGCGGTGGACGGCAAGGTAAATATCGTAGCGAAACAAACAGCGAACTTTAACCGTGCAGAAGGTTTGACGGTAATGGAGAACATTTTGCAAGCTAACCCAGACATCCAAGGCGTATTCGCGCATAACGATGAAATGGCGTTAGGTGCGTTAGAAGCCATTCAGTCGGCTGGTAAAGATATTATAGTCATTGGATTTGACGCAACAGACGACGCTGTAGCATCTGTCAAAGATGGTAAGTTGTCCGCGACGATTGCCCAGAAGCCCGAGGAAATTGGGGTCAAGGCAATGAAAGCCGCGGTTGCTCTGTTGAATGGTGAAGAGGTAGAAGCAGATATTCCCGTTGAATTGGAGTTAATTAAAGAGTAAGTTAAAGTTTTAGTTTTATGGGAGCTCTCTGGCCATGTTTTTTGGCTGGGGAGCTTTTTTTGTGTTTTTTTGGGGGCGAGGGGTAGGTAGGGATTGAGCGGATGTGGTGGGGGATTGAGCGTTTGCGGGCTACTATAGAGCGGATATGGTGGGTGATAGAGCGGTTGTGGACTGTTATAGAGCGAATAGCTGGCGGGATTGAGCGGTTACGGCTTGAGATAGAGCGAATGTTCGTATGTGATAGATTGGTTGATGATATAGAGCGAGAATTTCGTGTCATTGAGCGGATGTGGGGTTGGATTGAGCGTTTACGGGCTACTATAGAGCGGATGTGGTGGGTGATAGAGCGGTTGTGGACCGCTATAGAGCGAATAGCTGGCGGGATAGAGCAGTTATGGCTTGAGATAGAGCGAATCTCGTGTGTGATAGATTGGTTGGTAATATAGAGCAGGAATATCGTGTCATTGAGCGGATTTCGGGTTGGATTGAGCGCACACGGCCCACTATAGAGCGGTTAGCACGTCTCATAGAGCGCATCCCAGGTTGTATAGAGCGCATACGGCCAGCTATAGAGCGTTTATCGCCTCTCATAGAGCGAATCCCAGATTGCATAGAGCACACAAAACCCACTATAGAGCAACTCCCGCATTCATGTATAAAGCCCAAGTATCCATCATATGCATAGGATGTAGATGGTTGGACTTTATTTAAAAGAAGGACAGGCTTATTACGCAATGTGTGGATGTGATAGTTCGCAGCTAAAAAGATAGGCAATTCATAGGTACTTTTCAGATTATGGTAGACTTTTTGTTTGTGTTTGTCTGTAATCACTTTACATTTAGTAACATGAGAATTAATGTAATCAGATGTATACTGAGTAATCAAAAGATATGATTCAAAGAGGAGTGGGGAAATGAAAGCGTTAACAAATTCTGTTAATAGTGCTAGATTAAATGATAATCTTCAAACTTTAAGTGAAATAGGGAGAATTGGTTCTACTGGAGTCTGTAGACTTGCACATTCCCCTGAAGATAAACAGGCTGTGTTACATGTAAAAAAGTATATGGATCAAATCGGTTTGAAGACGGAAATTGATCACTTTGGTAATTTAATTGGGAGGATGGATGGTGTATCGAATGATTCCCCGGCTTTAGTCATTGGCTCACATATCGATTCGCAACCTTATGGCGGAAAGTACGATGGGGCGCTTGGAGTGATCGGAGCGATTGAAGTATTGGAAACGCTGCAAGAAAAGGGAATAAAACCTGAGATACCTATTGTACTATTTGCCTTTGCTGATGAGGAAGGCGCACGATTCAATAAGGGTTTGTTCGGTGTAAGAGGCATGTTAGGTAAATTAGAGGAAGGAGAGCTCGAACGTAAGGATAAGAAGGGAATGACGAGACGAGAGGCGTTGATTGAATTTGGTTGCGACCCGTCAAAATTTGAAGAATCTCTTATTGACCCTTCTACTATAGCGGCATTTTTAGAGCTTCATATTGAACAGGGACCTGTGTTGGAAGCGAAAGGTGAACCTGTTGGCATTGTGACGGGGATTTCTGGTCCTTTATGGTTAACGGTTGAAATGGAAGGTTTAGCTGGTCACGCTGGATCTGTACCGATGCCTATGCGTCAAGATGCTTTAGTAGGGGCCGCTAAAGTCATTGTAAAGCTTAATGAGTTAGCTCAAGAGATCCCAGGAGCACCGACAGTAAGTACTGTGGGAAGTTTGCAAGTATTTCCGGACTCTCGCAATATCATTCCCGAAAGAGTGACTTTTACAGTTGATTTACGGGATATTGATGAAAATAGACGAGATCGAATTGAGCAAGTTTTCCTTCAGGAGTTAGAGAGAATTGCAGATGAACATAACTTAACGTATACAATCACTGAAGATACGCGAAGTGAACCTAGATTTTGTAATGAAGCGATTATGCAGATTATGAGAGAAGAAAGTGCGGAAATGCAGTTAACGCCTCCAGAATTAATGAGTGGCCCTTTTCATGATTCGCTTGAAATGTCTTATGTGTGTGACTACGGCATGATTTTTGTCCGTTCTAAAGATGGTATTAGTCATAACCCGAAAGAGTATAGTTCACCAGAAGATATCGCACTAGGCGTAGAATTACTGTATAAGACAGTTTATAGAATGGCTTGTAAAAGGTGATCAAACACAAAGAATATAGTTAATGGAGGGATTGGATGAGTAAAAAGAAGTTCAATACGATATATATAATGATCGTGACTGTTCCGTTTTTATTGTTAATATTTCCTTTATTTGAACTAGCAAACCGAGCAACTCCAATAGTAATGGGGCTACCTTTTTCATTTTTCTATATCATTCTATTAATTTTACTAACATTTGTTGGGATTTTGATTTTGTATCGTTTTGATCCAGATCATAAGCTTGAAGAAGGTGATGAATGATGGAGCATTGGTTAATTGCGTTAATCATTATGATTGGTTATTTAGTCATTGCATTGGTTGTTGGCGTATGGGCGGGTAAAGGACAAGATTCTAGTTCCCTAGATGAATTCGCAGTGGCAGGGGGAAAACTAGGATTAATCGTCATGTGGTTCTTGATGGGGGGAGCGGTATTTAGTGCTTTCTCGTTCTTAGGCGCACCGGGCTGGGCTTTTGAAAAAGGCGCACCTGCTTATTATATTATTATCTATACAGCCTTTGCGATATTGCCTTGGTATATTATCGGGCCTAAAATCTCGAAGATTGGTAAGAAATTTAATCTGTATACTATATCTTCGTTTTTCAGAATCCGTTATGGAAGTAAGGCTCTTGGAATAATAGTAGGATTACTTGCATTATTGGCATCTATTCAATATTTGGCTACCCAGTTAACAGGAATGGCACACATCTTTAATATTATGACAGAAGGTAGAATTCCTTTTTGGCTTGGAGCTCTTCTTGCATACGGGATTGTTGTGGTGTATGTGGCAACAGGCGGACTACGAGCTGCGGCTTGGTCTGACGTATTCCAAGGGCTACTGATGATCATTATTTCATGGGTTGTAGGAATAGCGATCGTGAATCAGTTACACGACTCGATGGGCGCTATGTTTACGAACATTGCAGTAGAAAGTCCTGGATTTTTACAAATAGGAAAAGAAGGATCTACTATGGGGACGATACCCTTTACAACGACTATTTTAGTATCCGTAATTGGATTCTTGATGTGGCCACATTTATTTACAAAGTCCTATGCATCCGGCCCTAAAGTCATTAAGAAAACCGTGTTGGTTTACCCAATATTTGCGTTATTCTTAATACCATTATTGCTGGTTGGATTTGCAGCTAAAGGGATTGTAGATGCGAATATGATTGAAAGTGCAGATCAGATTCTTCCATTCTTGATCACTACTATTATGAATCTTCCAGGTTGGGTGTACGGACTAGTTGGCGCGGGTGCACTTGCGGCTGCCATGTCATCTGCTGATGCGATTACACACAATGCAACATTGGAAACAACGGACGGTGTGATTCGTACTATCTTCAAAGATCTATCCGACAAGACCGTTTTGAAGATTATGCGTATAGGTGTATTCGTCATTGGAGGTTTAGCCTATATTATTACCATTTTCGGAGGTCAAGGATTAATTGTCTTACTCTTAGGAGCGTATGGGGCTATTGTGCAATTTGCTCCAGGCGTGTACAGTGCATTGTATTGGCGAGGAGCAACGGCAATAGGTGTGATCAGTGGCTTGGTTGTAGGAGCGATATTGAATTTTTATTTCCAACTCGTTGCAGACTCCACGCCATTTGGTATTCACGCAGGAATTATAGGATTGATTTTTAATGTTATTATTATGATAATAGTCAGTTTACTGACCAAGTCAAAGAGAAGCGAGGAAGAAGATATTTATATTCGTAGCTAATTAATACATGTACATTTTAGTACAGAGAGGTGATCTACAGTGCATGCAGATATAGTATTTACTAATGGAGAAGTTATTACAGTAGATAAGGACTCATCCATTATGGAAGCCGTAGCGATCAAAGATCAGAAGATCATCAGCGTGGGCCAGATCGACGAAGTCAGCAAATTGATTGGAGAAAATACTCGAGTAATGGATCTGGAAGGAAAGTCTCTCCTTCCAGGTTTCATAGACCCGCATCTGCATCTAACTATTTATGGAACGAACTTACTCGGCATAAATTGTGCAAGTCCTGAAATCGATTCGCTGGAAATGTTGTATGAGCAAATGAAAAAGAGGGCGGAACAGACTCCAAAAGGGGAATGGATCCGAGTTACAGGCTTCAATGAACAGGCGCTAAAAGAAAAACGTTTCCCTACAATACAAGAACTTGACGCAATATCTACAGAACATCCTATTGTTATAATTCGGGTTTGTAACCATACATCGATCGCAAATAGTAATGCATTGGAATTAGCTGGTTTCACAAAGGAGTCCGAAAATCCTGCAGGCGGTGAGATAGAGCGTGATTCCAGTGGGGAATTGACAGGGAAAATGATTGAGAATGCACATATGCAACTATTTTCTATAGCAGATTATAGTGCAGAGGAAATTACAGAAGGATTGAAATTAGCATCTCAGATATTTGTGAAGTCTGGCATAACGAGTTTACATGATGCGGGTAGCTATGGCTGGGGACCCGATATTTTAAAACTGATGAAAAAAAGTATAGACGCAGGTGATGTGAAAAACCGAGTATACGCTCTTATTGGATCATTGACCGATTCAGAGTCGTTTGTTCGGTATATGATGGACGAAGGTGTAGTGACTGGAGAGGGCGATGAATGGTTTAAAATTGGACCTGCTAAACTATTTACAGACGGCAGCAGTACAGGGCCCACTTTAGCCACAAGAGAACCTTATGAGAGTGACCCGACAGATAGAGGCATACTGTATTATGACCAAGATAGAATGAATGAAATTCTAGGGGAAGCTCATAGCAAAGGGTACCAAATCACTGCGCATGCACAAGGCGATCGAGCAATTGAAATGGTGTTGAATTGTATTGAAGAGGCGTTAAAGAAGCATCCTCGAACAGATCACCGCCATCGTATTGAACATGCAGGAATAGCCAGTCCAGATCTTCAGGAACGGATGAAGGAATTGGGAGTTGTAGTGATTCCTAACCCAGCATTCATGTATGTGAATGGGGATGCTTACTTGGAGTATTATGGCGATCGAGTAAATGTCATGTATCCGGCAAAAGATTATTTGGCAAAAGGAATACCTTTTGCATTTGCCTCAGATACGCCCGTTGTAGACCCTAATCCTCTTCTCGGGATTCATGCGGCAGTGAACAGAAAAACCGTTACAGGCCAAGATGTAGGAACTTGTCAGCGAGTGTCAGTGCTAGAGGCAATCAAAGCCTATACGTATATGGGTGCGTACGCGAGCTTTGATGAAACACAAAAAGGTAGTATTGAAGTTGGCAAATTAGCGGATTTGGTTGTGCTGGATCAAAGTATTCTCTCTGCTGAGATAACGAGTCTTAAAGAAATAACAGTAGAGATGACGATGATCGATGGAAAAATAGAGTATGAAAAACAGGTGAGTTATCAGAAGTAAATACCGTTATATTTTAGCATACAGCAAAGATCGCCATTCGACTTTTTCGGATGGCTTTTATTATGGAGAAATTCAACTGGATACAAATTCAAAAAAATTATAAGTACTAGAAAGCAATTTTCCACCATAGAGTTTTCATGGTATATGATATGCCAGACATAGTGACCAAACTTACTTAGCACTAAATAACAATGTGTCCAATGTATGATTAGCCGATTCTAAATATACTATATTACACATTCGGAGTAGTCTGATTGCGTGAAAATGGGAGGTGAATACATGTTAGGTTTTCCTGTAGAAACTTTTTGGTGGTTTGTTCCATGGCCTTTCATATGGGTAGGATTGGCTGCAATTCTCTATTTTAAAATGAAACGCGACGATGAGATGGAAGAGAAGATGGACAAAGAACAAAATCAAAATCAGTAGTTACGATAGGGGGGCATTCAATGAGCATTGATGGGATCATTTTCATTGTATACTTAGGGGTTCTATTAACGATTGGCTTGTGGTTTTCACGCAAATCATCAGCTTCCACAGAACAGTACTTACTTGGCGGTCGATCTCTCGGACCAGCCGTCACGGCGATGACCATGCAAACTACAGCTATGAGTGGCTTCATGTTTATGGGAGCCCCAGCGATGGCCTTTAAATATGGCTGGTATGCCATTTGGTACGCTATTGGAGATGCAGGCGGATCAATTATAAACCTCTCTGTATTAGGTAAACGAATGAGAAGAATGTCTGAAATATTGGGAGCGCTTTCGCCAATTGAGTATTTGGAAAAACGTTTTGAAAGCGCTAGTGTACGAGTGGTCGGATCCATCATTTCCATCGTGTTTTTATTTGGCTATGTTTGCGCTCAGTTTATTGCGGCCGGGAAAGCCATGTCTACACTGACAGGCTTTACTTATGAACTGTCTCTGATTATCGGTATTAGTGTCATTATCATCTATACCGTGGCTGGCGGATATCTAGCGGTTGCCTACACTTCATTTGTACAAGGCATGATCATGGTACTGGGTGTCGTTGGGATCGGTATTCTCGCGTATTTTCATGTAGGCGGCATCACAGGATTGAACGTTGCGTTGCAAGCTATAGACCCTACGTATTTAAGCATCTGGGGTAAAGATCTAGCTTACTATGGTCAATGGGGAATGGTGCTCGGGGCAATACTGATTTACTCGATTGGCTACATGGGACTTCCACATGTAGTAGTTCGCCATATGTCGATGAAAAGTACAAAAACAGTAAAAGGCGCTGTCATGATTAGTGCTCTGTGGAATCAATTCTTCATCTTTGTACCATATATTCTAGGTTTGATTGGGATTATTTTACTGCCTACCATTGCTGATCCAGAAATGATTATTACAGAGCTAGCCTACACGTTATTCCCTGGTATCTTTGCAGCACTATTGCTCTCAGCTATTATGTCAGCGGTCATGTCTACTGCAGACTCTATCTTGATGCAAGCGGGTTCGATTCTTTCACGTGACGTGTATCAACGTTTCATCAATAAAGATGCTAGCCCTAAAACAATGATTCTTGTTTCGAGATTATGCATTTTAATGGGCGGAATTGTAGGAGTTGTCGTAGCCATTTATGAGCCACCTTCCGTGTTTGCATTGGTTCTGTTCGCTTTCGGTACATTAGGGAATGCATTCTTAGTTCCTTATGTGGCATCTGTTTACTCTAAAAAAGCTAATTATATCGGTTGCTTATGTGCGATGATCGGCGGAGCTTCAACGAATATCATTTGGACTTCCATGGGGTTAGAGACGTCTACAGGACTTCATCCATTCTTGGCAGGTTTACTCGTGTCACTAGTCGGTATGATCATCGGAAGTCGGTTTGGTCGCAAACCATCAGATAAAATATTGCAAGCATTTGAACAGTCTAGATACAAACGTGTATTCTCAAAAGAATTTGATCGAAACATTACACGTGACTTGGCTCCCGAGGCGAGCAACGTATCAAAGTTTTTAGCAGATACTAAATAACTTACAGGAGTCGGTATTCATGAGCGCTATATTATTGCAAGAAATCGAGTTTACTAAAGAAGAAGTTTTGCTTGGCCTGCAGCAATACGAAAAAGAAACGTACTTCCAAGTCCAAGATATGATCTACTATCCATATTACTTTTTTGAATACCAAGTGAGTGCTAAAAGCTTACTAAAGTTTAAAGGGAAGGCAGCTTGTACAATAGACGGCCTGGGCGGAAGGGGAGCGATAGTGGATGTTCGGCCGAACTTTTCTAGAAAGACGGAAGAAGTGGGGCGTTTTCCTGAGCTTGTGATTGCGGAGGAAGAAGCAATTGATGCGGCGAAGAGGTTTATTTTTGATCATGCTTCTTCCAAAGCTAAATTTGTTACGATGCCTAAAATTACAGAAGTTCAAAGAACCCTCTTCTATCGTCCTTTTTGGTTAACAGATTACAAATTAGACAATAAGAAATCAGGACAGCTCATTGTGGATGCGATTAGTGGAAGCTATCATCCGTTGTAACCGTAAGTTGCGAAGCTACTCGTTAAATATGAAATCGTAAACAGCCACTATTCGCGATGTATAGGCGAGTAGTGGCTGTGTGTAGGTAGAGATCCTATTTAGACTAACACCTTTTTAGCCATAATGGCCACTTCAAGCGCAATCCGATTAAGTGGAGACATAAAGTTCTCTCCCATTATAGATTCAATCTTTTCCAGTCGGTGATACAGCGTTTGTCTTACGATAAACAGACGATCTGCGGTTTCTTTTTTTGAACCACCACACTCTAGGTAAATACGGAGCGTCTCGAATAAATTACCGTCAGTCTTTTTATCATAATCAATTAAATCTTGAAGATAATCGTCTACATAGTGTCCAAGGTCTCCTTGTTCATTGAGTAGAAGTAACAGTCTATAAATCCCTAAATCATCATAAAAATTACTTTCAAATGCAAACTTTTGCTTGAGTTCCGCTACTCGTTTTGCTTCTTTATATCCTTCTTTGATTTGTGAATGGTTCTGGTGAACTGAACTAATCCCCAATTGATATTCACGTTCGTTAAAGAATGTGTGATCGTCCATACCAGCCAACTGCTCGGCCACTTGAGTAAAGTGATTCATGTCTTTTACATGCTTCCCTGAAGCGATAAACGATGCAATAATCGTAATTTCATTTCTAGTTACGGAAATAGCCGGAAAGAAACTATGTCGTTTAAAGACTGAACGAATCATCATAGATTGTTGTAAACGGATTTCCTCCCAGTTGTTCTCGTCTAAAGTAGATTCATTCGTGTCCAACTGAATGACGAAGATTCTGTAATAAGTATTCGAGCTTTTTGTTGGTAAATAGGCTTGAATGTCTTCTTGTTCTACAGGCCGTCCATGTAGTAAATTGCGCACGAATTCATCTTCATTAAATTGGTTTCTCTCTTGAATGGTACGGTTTCTAAGCAATATTTGGGCAATTGCAAGAGAGGCTCTATCCAATAGTAAAAAAGCGAACTCATTGGCTGTTTCTTGTGGAAGGTGAAGGCATAAATAGCCAAGAGCCTGGCCTAAGCCGTTAATAGAGAACAAGGCGAATGGCTGGTCATCAATTATATAAATGCCCTGATCTAGCTTTTGCGTAGGATTCTCGCTAAGAAATTCTTTTATACTATGTTTCCATGTAGTGGATTCAAGGGGGTAATAATAAGATTTGGCTTCATCGGATATGAATAAAACATGTTGGTTGAACAAGGAGTGTAGTTCGTGAAGAATCTTCAAAATTCCGTTTGGCATTAAACTTAACTGATTAAATCTTCTCGATAAGGTATCTAGCGTAGACAACATTTCGTAATGGCGATTGATGATCACTGTGTGTAAGTCTTGTGAAATATCAACGAATTTAACTGCTTTTTCGAACACGACAATAGGAAATTGCTTTGCATCAGCGAGTGTAATAATCTCTTGCTGTATTTCACTAACGTATGATCCTATTTCAACACAAAGGCAGGCAACATTTAGTTCGATTAGCTGGTTTACGTACTTTAATTGTGTCGCACTATCTAGTTGTAGATGAATACCTGTCGTTAAAATAATTTCGCCACCGTTGACTAGTGAACTAAACTCACTAACCTCTAATACATGTGACCATTTAACCTGTCGATCCAACCCAGTGCGTCCAGCTATCACTCTGGCGTGCTTGAACGTCTCACGGGCTAATACATCTTTAACGGTCAACGAAAGTTCATTCATGTACATTAGACCTCCATAACGTGAAAAGATTTTCAGTACGATGTTACACAATGTAAAATGAAACTATTTTGAATAGTTGTTAAACTATAGAAAGTAGTTTAGCTCAAGTCTTGTTGTAAAGCAAGACTAGATGAATAGGAGGATGGAAAATGAATATGATAGTAGTAGAAAAGAAAACACTTTCCAATTTTATTAATGGACAATGGGTAAAATCACTTACTGATAAATATGAAGAGGTACCAAATCCAGCGACAGGCAAGATTATTGCAGAAGTACCTATTTCAACGGAAGAAGATCTACAAGTTGCAGTAGATGCAGCGAAAAAAGCGTTCACTTCTTGGAGAAAAACGGCTGTGCCACAAAGAGCTCGTATCCTATTTAAATATCAACAACTTCTGATTGCTCATTGGGATGAGCTGGCACAATTAATTACGATAGAAAATGGAAAGAACTATACAGAGGCTTACGGCGAAGTGTTACGCGGAATCGAATGTGTGGAATTTGCTACAGGGGCTCCGACCTTGATGATGGGGTACCAACTACCTGACATTGCGACAAATATTGAATCAGGTATGTATCGCTACCCTTTAGGAGTGGTTGCAGGGATCACCCCTTTTAACTTCCCGATGATGGTTCCTTGTTGGATGTTCCCACTTGCCATTGCAGCAGGAAATACATTCATTTTAAAACCTTCAGAGCGTACACCACTTCTGGCGAATAGATTAGCAGAGCTATTAACTGAAGCAGGACTGCCGGATGGAGTGTTCAATATCGTTCACGGTGCACATGATATCGTGAACGGAATCTTAAGTCATCCAGACATCCCCGCTGTTTCGTTTGTTGGATCACAGCCGGTAGCAGAGTATGTGTATAAAACAGGAACCGCTCATGGTAAGCGTGTTCAGGCGCTAGCCGGTGCTAAAAATCACTCGATTGTTATGCCCGATGCCAATATGGATGTGGCAGTTACTAATATTACCAATGCGGCATTTGGTTCAGCTGGCGAAAGGTGCATGGCCGCTTCCGTCGTAGTCGCAGTTGGAGATATTGCGGATCAACTTGTACGGCGTTTAGTGGATGAAGCGAATAAATTGACTATTGGAAACGGTTTAGAAGAAGGAGTGTTCCTTGGACCGGTCATTCGAGATTCCCATAAAGATAAAACACTTTCCTACATCGAGTCGGGGATTAAAGAGGGAGCAACTCTCGTACGTGACGGACGAGGCGATGAATCTACTTCGGAAGGGGGCTATTTCGTAGGGCCGACAATTTTTGAAGGCGTTACGACGCAAATGCGAATTTGGAAAGAAGAAATATTCGCACCTGTACTTTCGATCATCAGAGTAGAAACATTAGATGAAGCAATTGAGCTTACCAATCAATCAGACTTTGCAAATGGTGCTTGTTTATATACAGATAGCTCGAAGGCGATTCGTCAATTCCGAGAAGAAATTGATGCAGGAATGCTAGGTATAAATCTTGGCGTACCAGCACCTATGGCATTCTTCCCGTTCTCTGGCTATAAGAAGTCATTTTATGGTGATCTGCATGCAAATGGCCGTGATGGTATCGAATTTTACACACGTAAGAAAATGTTGACTGCACGTCATGAATATTAATAAAAGGGGAGGCAACATTATTGAAAACTTTACGCGAACAAGATCAGAATAAAGGATCATTAATTGAACAAAATCGGGATAAAGTTTGGCCTCATATTTCAGCATACAATGAAAAAAATCCTCCAATGATTATCGAAAGTGGAGAAAATGCCTGGATTACAGATCATGAGGGTAATCGCTATTTAGATGGGATGTCAGGGTTATGGTGTGTCAATGTGGGCTATGGAAGAGAAGAAATTGCACAAGTAGCCTATGAGCAAATGAAGAAACTCGCTTACGTGCCTATGACGCAAAGCCATAAACCGGCAATTGAACTGGCTGCCAAATTAAATGAAATGCTAGGGGACGACTATAAGATTTTCTATTCTAATAGTGGATCGGATGCAAATGAAGTAGCGTTCAAGCTTATACGCCAGTACCATCAACAAAATGGAGAACCTTCCAGATATAAATTCCTCTCCCGTTACCGTGCGTATCATGGCAGCTCGATGGGGGCGCTGTCCGCTACGGGGCAGGCTTTACGAAAATACAAGTATGAGCCGCTAGTACCTGGATTCCTACATGTCGCACCTCCAGATAATTATCGAAAACCTGAGGGTGTTTCAGTGGAAGAGTATAATATTCAGCGTGCTTTAGAGCTTGAAGAGAAAATTATTTGGGAACAAAAGGATACTATCGCAGGAATTATTATGGAGCCGCTCATTACAGGAGGGGGAATCTTAATTCCACATCCGGTGTACTTAGAGAAAGTCCAAGAAATCTGTACTCGTCACGGTGTCTTATTAATCATAGATGAGGTGATTTGCGGATTTGGACGCACTGGAAAAGCATTTGGGCATCAGCATTACAATCTAAAACCCGATATTGTCACGATGGCGAAAGGTTTGACTAGCGCATACCTGCCATTATCCGTAACAGCCATCCGCAAAGATATCTATGAAAAATTTGATACAGGCGAAGATCACAGTCATTTTCGCCATGTGAATACATTTGGTGGAAACCCGGCTGCTTGTGCAGTTGCGCTTAAGAACTTAGAAATTTTGGAACGTGAAGATCTGATCAATCGTTCTGCAGAACTTGGCGAGCGATTATCGGATGAACTGGCATGTTTACAAGATCATCCCTATGTTGGAGATATTCGAAGTATCGGTTTCTTGATGGGAATTGAACTCGTTGAAGATAAGAAGACAAAAGAACCTGCGACGAATGCGCGTATCACGAAAATTATTGGAGAGTGTAAAGCGAATGGACTGATTGTCGGTCGAAACGGTGAAACAGTAGAAGGATTTAATAATGTCCTTGCGCTTTGTCCGCCACTTTCATGTACGGACGAGGATTTCGATTTCATCGTATCTGTTATGAAAAAAGTATTTAAAGAGAATGAATAACAAGTTGTCTATCTTATAATTGAGTATAAAGCACCTCTAGTGTACCCGTATAAAGTAATCAGAGGTGCTTCTTCTATGCAGTAAATAGCAGTACGTCATCTAAATGGCTTATACTACTAAATCTCAAAGAGTTGAAAGTTATACAATAGTATACATTTGATCCGAGGAGGAATGGGTATGTTGATTGGTGTACCAAAAGAAATTAAAAATAACGAGAATCGTGTAGCGATGACCCCCGCAGGAGTATACACACTTCGCTCGTCTGGCCATGAAGTACTGATCGAAACGAAAGCTGGTTTAGGATCAAGTTTTACAGACGAGGAATATATTGAGGCGGGCGCACAGATTGTTCAGACAGCAGAAGAAGCATGGAGCGCTGAAATGGTTATGAAAGTAAAGGAACCGATTGCTTCTGAATATCGTTATTTTCGTAAAGGTTTACTACTATTCACATACTTGCATTTAGCACCTGAGACGGAGTTGACTAAAGCTCTTCTAGAAAGTGAAGTAACAGGACTAGCCTACGAAACAGTTCAGTTGCCTAATAACTCATTGCCGTTGCTCGCACCGATGAGTGAAGTAGCAGGAAGAATGGCGACACAAATCGGTGCTCAGTATCTTGAAAAAACGAAGGGTGGAAAAGGTATTCTGCTAGCTGGGGTGCCGGGTGTTTCTCGAGGGAAGGTTGTAATAATTGGCGGTGGACAGGCAGGAGCAAATGCTGCACGTGTGGCAATCGGGATGGGTGCTCACGTAACTGTACTGGATCTGTCAGTCGATCGTTTACGCCAATTAGATGATATATTTGGCACTAACATTCAAACACTCGTTTCGAATCCGTTTAATATCGCAGAATCGGTCAAGTCGGCAGACCTAGTTGTAGGTGCAGTGTTGATTCCTGGAGCCAAAGCACCTAAGCTTGTCTCTGAAGAAATGGTTCAATCCATGAAACCCGGTTCGGTCCTCGTGGATATCGCCATTGATCAAGGAGGAATTTTTGAAACATCCGACCGTGTAACGACACACGACGCACCAATCTATACTAAACATGATGTCGTCCATTATGCAGTGGCTAATATGCCTGGAGCAGTACCACAGACATCGACAGTAGCATTGACCAACGTTACAGTCCCTTATGCGCTTCAAATTGCTAATAAAGGATGTAGCCAAGCCCTTCTAGATAATGAAGCCCTGCGAAAAGGTTTAAATACTATGAATGGCTATGTAACATACAAAGCCGTTGCAGAAGCACAAAACCTAGACTACACGCCTTCCATGTCTATATTAAAAAATAATGGTTTAGTAACGAATATTTAAAACATCGCTATATATTTACTTATAATTAGTTGAAAGTACAACAAGTCCCTCTGCCTACACTATATTTTGGAAACAACAATATAGTGTAACAGAAGGATTTTTTTCACGTACTAGAAACGTCTAGCGGTACAGGTGCCAGTGGCTCGTATCGATGCAATCAATATGTGTTCCACTCCATTACCGTAATGCTCTTGTGACTAATTTTTCCATTATCCGTATCAAATCTAGTGAAATCCTGTATAATCAACACCAAAAGGAGGTTGCTAGATTTGAAATCTTTGACGAAATTGATCACAACTATAGCTGTTACTTTTCTGGTCGCGTTCGCACTGACACTGTCAGCTGAAGCGGCTAGTTGGCAGGATCATTCGCCTGACCAGAATCCGGACAAGCCGTGGATTGTTACGTTCAGTAAACCAGTAAATAAAAATACGGTCAGCAAACGCACAATTTATATCAAGGACTCTAAAGGAGTAACGCAGGATAATGAAATAACCTACTCAGATTCCGACAAAAAAGTACATATTGCACCGCCTGCAGGAAATTATCGTAGTGGAGAAACTTACATATTGTATATCACGCAAGCCGTGGAGAATACAGAAGGTACACCGTTGAAAGCACCGGTTACTAAAACGTTCTCCATTAAAGCAGGTGTAACCTATGACTTGGCACATGTACAAGCCAATGGTACGACAACTGTAGTGGAAAAGTTTCCAAGTTTTGAAGAGGCAGCAAGCCGTATGAATAGCCATCAAGTCGTGCTATTCCAAAACCGTATCATCCACATGCCAAGTGGACTGATCTCGACCGTGCCATATGGCGGTAGCTCATTGACGATTTTATATGCTGATGAAAAATTAAACAAACAGGAAACATATGTCCCGGCAGACACGGAACTTGTGTATGTCGATTCGACAGCCACTTCTGTAAAAGTTGAATTGGCGGGAAGAAACTTCTACATCAAACCACAAAATGCAACGATGCTACCGAGTCAGACTGTGACGGATCGCACACATTACAAAGTGAAAAAGGAATCGCTTTACCACTTGATTTATTCACATAAAACACAAAAGTACGCTTCGTATGAAATGGGAGCTGCGCCAAGCTTCATGCAAGAAGGGATAAAGTATTACAGCACGGACGGCAGCCATTTCCATAATGAAACAGGGGCTTTGATAGGCACGGCTCATCAATACTTCCAGTACTTGCCGATGCGCAGTATGACGCGCTATACGGCTGATGAGTTGGATGCGTATATTATGAAGCAGTTGCGGATTCTAGAAGAAGCTAATCCTACAACTTATAAAAATGCCACGACAAGAAGTAAGTTGATTGGATTAGGGACGGAGTTAAAACGTATTGAGCAGGAAAGTTATGTGAACGCGATGCATATTTTGGCGTTGGCACAACATGAAAGTCAGTACGGTTTGAGTAAGCGGGCTTTGGAGAATAATAACTTATTTGGATTGTATGTAAGAGATGATCATCCATCAAACAAAGTATTTGCTACGGTGAGTGAAAACATCCAAGAGCTAGTCGATTCGTTCCTGAATAAAAACTATCTACCTCCAGGCGCTGTATATGCAAATGGTACGAACTTCGGAAATAAAGCAATTGGCATGAACGTTAAATATGCTTCCGATCCATACTGGGGTTCTAAAATCGCGGGACATCTGTATCGAATGGATCGAACTATGGGCGGTAAGGAAATAGCCAATCAACTAAAAATTGGTTTGACGAATCCACCTAGTTTGAATGTACGACCTATACCTTCATCCGCTCCAGGCACGCCAACCATGTATACATATCAAAAGTTGGGGATGCCGCTCATTATTTTGGATGAACAATTACCTGAAGCACCTTGGATAAAAATTCGTTCGGATAAAGCACCGTATGGCTGGCTGTATGTACACGGCAATTATGTAGATCGACTTGAATGGCAGTGAGCACTGAAACAACCCCTTACCTTAATAATCGGTAAGGGGTTGTTCTTAGTCTATTCGATTGAAAAATTCATTCGTTAAGTCACCATTAATCCCTATGGCCGCAGCGCTTCCGGTTCCCGCTGCAACCAGTAGTTGCGAGGGAACGATATGTGAAACGTCACCCGCGGCATAGACATTCCAAACGGTGGTGCGTCCGTATTCATCGGTCAGAATCCCTCCATGTTTATTGCGCTCGCATCCTAAGTCTTGAGCGAAATAATTGGGGTGACTCCAGAGAGGGGAAGCAAATCCGCCTGCACGGTCTATCAATGTACCGTCTTCAAGCCGTACTCTGTGCAGTTGACCATCCTCTCCTTCGAGTCCTGAAATGATATCATCTACAATTTGTATCCCTTTCGCATTCAACTTCTTTCGTTCCTCTGCCGTTAGCTGACCTTCCCCACCTGTGAATACAATTAAATCTCGACTCCATGTATATACTTCCGCTGCCAATTTAAAGACGTTTTTATCAGCAAAGACGGCCAATGAACGATCTCGCAATTCCCAGCCATCGCAATACGGACAACTGAAAATAGATGTACCATAAAAACGCTCAATGCCTGGCACATTAGGTTGCTCGTCACGCAAACCGACTGCGAGAAGGACTTTCTGCGTGCGGAACGTCTTGCCATCAGCCGTCATCAATTCATAATGCGATTCATCCAAACGTTCCACCGCAACTATTTTCTGATGATGAAATGTCACAGATGGATAATGTGTCAGTTCTTCCCGTCCAATCCGCCGCAATTCAGCAGGCTGGATACCGTCACGCGTTAAGAATCCATGTGACGCACGAGAGACACGGTTTCGTGCATGATCATCGTCAAACACAATGACATTCCGTCTCGCCCGTCCAAGTACTAAAGCCGCACTTAATCCAGCAGGACCTCCACCAATGATTGCACATTCATAGATCATAATTGTTTTCATTCCTTTTCATTTCATTTTAGTTATATAACTTCCCATGAAATGCGTGAAGTAAACTGTAGTGTGTGCAGTTTGGTAGAAAGTAGAAGCAACTGGGTTATAAAAATATAGATGCTTCGATTGGCGAAGCTAAAAATGTTTTCAAGTACTAGAGATCTGTTTAAAGCTTTGCGGTTTACTAATTACAGTTCGCACGAGACAAATAGCCCGAAAGGACCGGTTCTGATTTCTTAACTAATGGCCAATAATGCCGATAAATGGAGAAGAGAACTTTATTTCCATATAGCCAGGCGGATAAGTCGAAAAAGATCGTATTCAAGACGTGACTGGCTATTTAGTGCAACACCAAATTTATCGAGTAGAGGAGAATAAGGAGATGAAACAAATTTGGAAAGCCGCGTTTGCACTGATCCTGTTGGTCAGTGTGTTAGGAGCGGGATTGAAAGCAGATGCAGCCGCGAAGCCGGGGACTGCTGAGCCGGTTGAGAAGAAGCCTTATGAGTATGAGTTTGTCGTGGATGAAAATGCAATATATAATGAATTTTTTGGTGCGAAGGAAATGGTGATTACGTTTGATAAAAATATTAATCCAACAATTGCATTCAACGACGTGTATGTCGAGCAGATAGTAGAAGGTAAAAACATAAAAGTACCAATCGTATTACAGTCGTCAGTTAATGGAAACAAACTTACTATCACATTTAAAAACCTAGAATTTGTAGATTATATTGATAAAGAAGACTTCCAGTTAGTAATAAAACAAGGCACGTTATATTTTGATCAGCTGACAGACTATAAATTGCCGTTTAAATTTTATGATTTAACGCCTGGGTTCGAATCCGTTTTTGTCAATGTGGATAATGCTGATAAAATAAATAATAAAATTTTTAAACATAATGAGCCTCGTAATATTAAGATTCAAGTCCCGCCGCTTTATATTACGGATATTGAGACTATTCATCGTTATAATGGTGTCACAGATGTAAAAGCGCCAAATCTATCCAATATCGATGTGATTGCAGATCCTAGAGCGACTAGATTAAAAGTTGAATTAGGAGTAGATAATCAATTTGAAAGAGATTTGGATCGTTCGACAGCGGGTGTGAATGGCTTTTCTATGGGGCAAGCAGGTATTAGTGATCTACTCTGTAAGGATACAAGTATCCTAGAAGAGAACTGCGAAGAATATAATCCAGGTGATGATTTTCAATTAACAGCCTACAGCGAGTCAGGACGTAAACTTGAGACTAGAAATTTTAAAATGCAAATCAATGATCGTCAGAAGGATTTTAAAATTAGTGACTATGTGAAGGCAGATGCGAAACAGTTTGGTAAGCCGATCTCACTTTATGACTTGATGGCGACACCGACTACATTAGAAAAAATTATGGAAGGCACACAGTTAAGTGCGTTGAATAAATTAGGTCTTACTTATTCAGTAGGAAACAGCATTGAAGTAAATAACTTAGAACAACTTCAAATGGCATTAGCTAATGACAAATTTAAAACTATTATTATAAATCATGATATTAGTGTAATGAGTCTACTGGAAGACACGCTTGTAATTGATCGCAATGTCACAATTAAAGGTGGTAAAAATACACCTAAATCCACTATTACAGGACATGTTCAATTAGGAAAAGAAAAGAATAGAATTATACGACTTGAAAATTTGGATATTAATGGAGTCTTAACTGTAAATGTAGGTGAAGAAGGAATAGCAATATTGGATGAGGTAAGTGTTACAGGAACACCAGGACCAAGCACACAAATCATAAGCGGCGGTAAGGATTCTGTTCATCTAAATAATTTCATATCTACTGGTGGGATAGTAGTTCAAAATAAGCAAAAGCTTCGTATTGTTACAACAAATACTACTACTGAACCACTATACATCGACTATAAAGCGCAAGCGCCTGTCGACTTAGAAATAGTTAGCGGGACGGTACATCTAAATTCAGATGATGAATTAACTCTTGATAATGTATTTAACGTAGTTGCTGATGAAACACACGCCACTGTAAATACGACAGGTAAATTAGTAGCTCCATACTTTATTTTTAAAAATCAAACTTTACAAGAAGATGATGTAACTAATGGCAATGAAATCCCGTTTTCAGGAGAATTTGAAATCCCGGTAAATGGAACCGAGGCTTCTGTTGATATAGAAGAAGTAGTCGGAAAGATTATGGGTCAAGAATATTTGGGGAAATTAACTTCTTGGAAGGTAATAAAAAATAATACTGAATGGAGTATAGATCTAAACGATACAAAAATAAACATAAGTGGAATAAAGAAGTCTGGTACTGAAACTATATCATTCAGTGCTATTGATGAAAAAAAGGTTTCTTATGTTATACATTTAACAATAAAAATTGGCGAAGTAAACCAACAGTAAAAGAAATCAAGTAAAAGGAGTTGAGTGTAGTTTGTTTACTCAATTTATTAGAAATCATGCAGTCCTATATCTATTACTTGCTTTCTTTCTTTTTTCTTTTGTGAATACTACAGAGGCATATGGAGTAGCTAATCACAAAAACGTGGTAGATGCAGGTAAGGGGCATCTAGTTGTATTAAAAGAAGATGGTAGTGTCTGGAATTGGGGAGACGGAACATATGGTCAATTAGGAATGGGGGCTTCAGGCTCTTCCAATATACCTTTACCCGTACAATTAACCGGAGGCAATCGGCTCTTAAATATTTCAGCAATTTCAGCGGGAGGAAACTTTACAATTGCACTTGATTCAGATGGACAACTGTGGAGCTGGGGACTAAATTCTTATGGCCAGTTGGGTCGTACTACTACTCCCGTAGATAAAAATCCGGGGGAAATTACTTTAGAGGATTCCAGTAGACCTAAAATTGTAGATATATCGGCAGGAGAAAATCATGTATTGGCAGTTGATGAGGCAGGAAATGTCTGGGCATGGGGGTATAGTTTTTATGGACAGCTGGGGAAAAAAACAGAATCTTACTTCAGTCCAATTCCAGAAAAAATTGCAGGCTTAGATAATGTTGCGGCTGTAGCAGCGGGGAAAGATCACTCAGTTGCATTAAAAAAAGATGGAACAGTATGGGCATGGGGTCGGAATACTTACGGCCAGCTAGGTCTGGGTGATTCAGCCAATGAAAATGTAATACCTAAACAAGTGACTGGACTGAGTAATATTATAGAAATCGCAGCAGGGGATGATCATACGTTAGCGTTGAAGCAAGACCGTACATCTTTATTAGCATGGGGACGTAATGTTACTGGCCAGATTGGTGATGGTGGATATGAAAATAAGTTGACGCCCTTCTTGGTAAAAGGAGTGAGTAATATTCGCTCAGTTGCAGCTGGTGATAATCACACAATTATTGTGAAAGACGACGGCACAGTCTGGCAATGGGGACGTAATACGAGTGGTATCCTGACTTCACAGACAGCACCTATTCAAATTCAAGGAATGTCTGATGCAGTAGCTATTGGTGGCGGAGGTTATCTGGACAGCTTCACACTAGCCGTGAAATCCGATGGCACCGTATGGCAGTGGGATAAAGCATCTTCAGACTCTACTACCAAACTACCAATCTTTAAAAAGGTATCCGGTATCGACGGTGTCATGAAACTAGACGAGTTCCCCTTCGTTCAAGGTGGACAAGTAAAGTTTAAATATATCGGAAACAGTCTGACTGAAGACGTGAAACTGAACGGAAGCTTTAATGATAATGTTGATCTGCAAATGGAACGCAAGCCAGGAAACGTTTGGGAACTGCAAGTCGAACTGCAACCCGGCCAATATGAATATGGCTTCCGCGTCAACGGGGAGTGGACAGTCGATCCGCTCAACCGCGATAAAATCATTGACGACTTCGGTCGGACATTCAGTGTGCTGAAAGTTGCTCCTTATGCAACTGTTGGCCCGATTATCGATCATAAAGAGGTAACGTTCACGTACAGCAGTTACGATTATAACAATCAGCTTGAATTAGATGCTCAGACAAAGTCTGTTTCTGTTAAGGGAAATTTCGGGGATGATTACCACTGGATCGAAATTCCGATGATCAAGCAGCCGAACAACACATGGAAAGTGTCCAGAACATTAAAGCCAAGAGATTACTTTTATTCATTTGTCGTGCGAGATAATGAAAGCGGGGCAGTTGCTGTAAAGCGCAATGATCCCTTGAATCCAAGCTTACAGACGGACACCCTGACGAACATTTCTCGAAATACATTTGTTGTAGCTGAAAATGTGCTGACGAAAATTCCTGTTGCGTCGATCACACTCAGCAAAGGACCTGAAATGGACTTAATCGTAGGTGAGCAATCTACGTTGACTGCAAGAATCAGCCCATCGAACGCAACAAATCAAAACGTTAACTGGTATTCGAGCAAACCGACTGTGGCGAGTGTGGAAGGTGGGAAAATCACTGCGCATTCCGCAGGAGAAACGACCATTGCGGTAACGTCTGTGGATGGTGGGAAGATTGCTAGCGTCACAGTTGTTGTGAAACGGCAAGACGGTGCAGTATCGTACCCACGCGTAGGGTATAAAACAGAGGATGACCGATTTAATGTGGAGCCTACAAAAGCCTGGAAAATTAACCTCAGCCAAGAACTGGACATTAAGACCTTTAATCCAGATTCTGTCTACATATTAAATGAGTCAGGCGTGAAGATTCCACTTGGTTATCAAGTTTCTAATAAAGGAACCACAATGGAAATTCGATTGCAGAATGGCTATCAGTACAAAAAAGGCGCTAACTATTATCTATTTATAGAAGATACAGTGAAGTCATCCAACGGTGCCAAATTGAAACAGAAGGTGCAGATGAAATTCCAGATTAAATTATAACTGCACAGCAAAAAGGAGTTGCCCCATATTGGGAGCAACTCCTTTTTATCATCATTTGATTGTAAATGTTTGCAGTAAAGACTGTTTCAAGAATTCCTTATTCTTCGTATTACCTTTGAATCGACGGTCGATATGCAAGGTGTACTGCTTTCCACGAATGTAAGCCTGTTGCGGTATGACATAAATCGTCTTCTCGTCACTACTCAATTGTAATGTAGTGGCTACGTTCTGATTGGTTGCATCATCTGTGACATAGATCAATCCGGAGTATAAGGCATCGCGGTCTACTCGAGCATTGAAATTAATGTTCAACACTTTATGCGTATCGTAAGAAGGTATATTTTTGCTCCAGTCAATTGCGGGCGCAGCTTCAAGTGCTGTGATCTGGCTGATTTGATTTCCTTTTATTACGACCGCATATAGCTCACCTGTTGGCGTCGAGATCTTGTCATTAGGTGTATATTTCGTCCAGTTTAGAATATCAGCAGGCGAAGCAGTAGCTATATATCTGTCTTTTAATTGTTTGTCACTTGATAGTGCGCTGCTTATGAATGAAATATCTTTACTGCTCGTTGTGTAATAAATTGTACCGGGCGTTTCCAGTAAAGCTAACTGCAGCGTATATGCCGCGCTGCCTGTTGCCGGCAAATTAATGAGCGGTGCACTCACATTGTCAACAAGGGCATACGTTCCAGGTTCATTAACCAGACTTGTAGTTGAGGTAGAAGTAGTTTCACTTGGTACGGCAACTGTGTATCCATCAACCAGTTTAGACAATGTCTTAGTTCCTGACTTTGGCAGCTTCAGTTCAATCGGCTGCATAAAGCGTGATAAGTTACCAAAGCTAATTTCATAGGGGCCGTTAGCCAGCGGTTGCTTCAATGTGAAAGTAAAGTGCCGGGATTCCATCACGTTACTGGCGGGAACATGGGCTTCCACTTTTTTATCTCTTGTTATAAATGTTACACCATGATCCTTTGCTGTCTCCACTTCAGTAGGACTTAATGAAACGGAAGGGGACAGTGATGTAAGCTCCGCGTATTTTTTAAGTGGCAGACTGCCGATCGAACTGCTGACGGCGTGCTTCACTGTAACAGTGTAGGTTTTCACAGTCGTATTATCTTCCGCTGAATTTTCTACACGATACGATTTGCGTTTGCCGTTCGAAAAGTCTGTTTTCACTTGTGGATTCGGTGTGACAGTTCCGATACTTGTAATGACAGGTGTTAAGCTATTTAAATTTATTGTTTTAGGTACAGTCACGTGGATTTCCCCAGCTTTATGATCGATGACACTAATAGCATCTACTTCTTTAAAGCTGAATGAAGTTATGAGTGCAGTAGGTTTTGCATCTTCAAAGATACTAACATTTACAGGAAGCGACGGCTGACTTTCGATACCGTTAACTGTTTGTGTGACGTAGTAGCCGGTGCCTGCTAAGACGTCTTTGAATGTTACAATCTCAGTATCTGTATTACTTTTATCTGCAATTATGGTATCCATGAGCTGACCGTAAGAATTGTATAGTTTTGCAGTTGTGATTAAGTAAGTATTGTGTAGTGAATCATGGTACTTCTTTAAGTTAACGGTTAATTTGCTGCCAAGTTTTTCGTAAGTCGGCTGACTGGTTTTTGGTGGAGCTACAATAATAGTACGATATTTAGTAGTTGCTTCTGCTCCGCGGAGCGCTTTAGCGGTGTATTTAATTTTATACGTATCAGGAGCAGGGAACTTTACTGCACTGAACTTAATTTTTTTCCCTCGTCTTTCTATGTTGTATATATAAGGATCAATTTGTACATCCTCATCTTGTGTTATATAAGATCCTTCTGGGGTTTTAACACGACCATCTGTTTCTATAATATTGCCTTTTTTTCTTCTGATAGTGCCGTCTTGCAATATAACGTTCTGATTTGGAGTTGTTATTTCACCATTAGCTACAATATTGCTTTCAGGATGAGTAAGTTCACCATTTGTCTGAACAATATTACCTGATGAATTCAACAGAGTAGCGGTTAAGTAAAGTTGTTTTTCTTTGCTTACTAGATAATCATCAGCTACTATGCCAGGGTCATCAAATTTTATAGAAGTTTCATTGGTATAGTAAGGCTTCATCTCTTCGTTAATGACATAAGATAGTTTTTCAGGACCAATTAATGTGATATGGGGTTTGTCGATGTCTACGATTTCCACTACATTGGACTGGCTACTTACTTGTCCATTTATTGTTTGAGTAACATAGTAAAAGCCAGGACTCACGTCAGTAAATACTTCAGTGGTTTGTTTCGACTTTAAAAATAATTGTTTCACTAATGTAGTTTGGGTGTCATTTATTTCATTGATTTTATATAATTTTAAATTATTTTGGAAAGCATCAGTCCCCGGGAAAATACCTTCTACACTTATTTCCCCGATGATTGCTTTGCTTCTGTAAATTGTAACTGGACGCGGTTTAACAGTAATAATTACTTTTTTTTCAATGGCTTCATTTCCAGCAATGTCTTTCAAATTATAATTGACTGTATAGTTGCCTGGAAATGTTATATCGACTTTTTGTCCACTTTTCACTAAAAGGGATTTCAAGGTTGAAGAATGATCGACGTTATCTTCGAAATTGTATTCAGGCTCTGTATAATTAGTGCCTACTTCTAACTCTATCTCTACTTTATTATCCTTCTCTCCCGTAAACTTAATTTCAGGCGAAGTAGTGTCCTTAACTACATATGGACTTCCTTTTTTACTTTTAATATTGTTTACTTCTTGTACCACGTAGTAGAGTTCATTAACTTTAACGTTTTTGAAGATAAATTCTTTCCCTATACTTGTTGGGTCGTTATCTACATCTATAATATCAATAGGCTGTAAAGTATCTAAAGAGACATCTTGATTTTTTACATGATAAAGTAATAATTTAGCTTTCTGGTAATTAGTTGTTACAACCAAATTACCGTCTATATGTTTTTCAATTGGGGAGTCACCATGTACTTCTTTAGTGTCTCTGACTTTTACACTCGCCAATTCCTCAGGTAAAACAGTTATTAATCGTTCTTTGGAATCTGATAAATTAGTGTTTTCACAATCAGTACCTGTGTATTTCACTTGATATATACCGGGAGTAAGCTCAGAACCATCACCGTCAAGTTTAGTCTTCTTAGAGGATGTAAAGTCTAAATTTACTTTTACGTTTATTCCAGAATCTTCGCAAGTTAGATTTTCTTTATGTGTCGCAGGTGATTCCACATCATTTTTATTTTTTATCACATAGCCAGGCTCATTATACTTATTTTTTAAAGGATTCGAAGTACTGTGGATCATTTCCATATTGACTTCACCTTTTAATGTTATATTGGGTGTTTGTCTGTTTTCGATAATAAAAGTGGTTGCATCACTATCGATACCATTCTCTTCTTGGCTAACCTTATATTCTCCATAAGATAAATTAATGATATCGACAGTACTACCTATTACCTTTATTTCAGGGCTATATGTTAGATCTCCGACTTTTGACACATTGATTTTGTTACCCTCTTTAACTCCAGTAACTCTCGCATTTCCTTTACTATCCAAACCTCTATAATGTCCAATAGTTGTGATGTTTAAATTATTGGGTTTTATATTGAACGCCAAAGTCTTTTTACTTTCAGCTCCGTTTCTCACCCTAGTTAAAGAGTAAAGTCCCGCATTCTTAACGTTGATAGTAGTAATATTAGTATCTATCTTTGTGAATTTCCCTCCTGGTTCGGAATACAGCCTGATCTCGTCTGCATTGCCGATATTATTTATAGTAATAGTGCGGGGGATAGACGAATCGAAATCCTCCTCGAGGAATTTATCGGGCCTTATGGTAAACCTCTCTTCTTTATAAATTGGAGCTTCTCCTTCCAATGTTGCTTTTTTTGCAGTTACTTTATATTCACCTGCCGGTACGTTTTTAAAGGTCCCTTCTTGGGATGATTCTGATAAAGTGATAGTTTCGAATAAAATACCAGTATCAGAAACATATTCTTTGAAAAGAGTTAAGTTCTCCCATTTGGATTCATCCACAATTTTAACAACAACGTCAGAATGATCATCTCCATCATTTTTCTGCGTAGTTATTTTAAAGATGGTAGAATCAACTGCAAAGCCAGGTAAAGGACCAACAGTAGAAAACACTAACAAAAAAGCCATAAATGCAGGGAAAAACTTCTTCATCTTTTTCATTCCTTCCTTATTTAACCTCATAATATTGTGTTTCTATTAAATGACTTTCTTCATTCCACACGTTAATCGTTAACAAATCGCCTGTAACCAATCCAATCTGTCCTTTAGAAAATGAATTTGCGCCATCGCGGTGAAGCTTGATCTGTCTTCCGTTATTAATTGAATAGGAGACAGAAACCACATCCGGCTTTACCTTAACGGAGACAGTAGTGGCAAGTTTATTCATAATGGCGGAAACGTCTGTTATGTACAATCCAGTCATCTCGAACTCTTTCGTTACCGGCTTGTTCAGTATCTTGCCAGAAGCAGCTTGGAAACTGGCTGGGATTGTCAGTGTATATCGTTCACCAAACAAGTATGGATTTTTTGGTTTTACTATAACTTTATCTGAAACTGCCGATAGAGAAAGAGATGGCGTAGTATTTTTAGATTGTATAGTAATAAGTTCAAGATTGGCTTTTTGATCAGACACGTCATGTGTAAATGTTATATTCCATGGTTTTATAGGGTCGGTGATGGGCTCGATACTCGCTGCGTAACCGATTTGATTACTGAACAGACTTGTCAGCAAGAAACCAAGTAACGCGACAGTAGTAACAATATGTACTCGCATAGTAAATTCTCCTTTAATTTGTGGATTTATAGTATGTGGATACTACGAAGAGGAAAAACTCTCTTTATATATTATCGGGAAGGAAGTTGAAAAATGAAGATACATAGGAAAATGATTGGTGTGCTGGCCCTTTTTGTAGTTATGCTGTCTGTGATGCAGCCTCTCGAGATGAAAGCGAATGAAATTGATACCTCTAAAAGTTGCGGCGTAGAACGTGGCAGGGATATCGTCTTTGTCATTCAAGATACTCCAGCCATGCAAGCACAAGATCCACTGCAGGACAGAATTACGGAAGCATTATACATGGTGGACCAGGCGAATTCATTGGATCGTATCGGTGTAGTAGGTTTCAATGAAGCCGTAACGAAGCCATTCCCGTTATCGTCCAATAAATATCAGGCGAAGGCCGCACTGAAAAAGTTTGCTGTATACGCTGATGAGAATGCAAATAATGCTAGTGTTGGTCTGGAAAAAGCTATCCATGACTTGTCTGACCCAAAGTCTGTAAATGAAAAAATCATTATACTGATGACTGTGGGTACGTCTATACACAATGAAAAGAATCTAGCACTTGCTACAGAAGCTTATGAGAATGATATTCAAATCCATACGATCAGTTTTGGCAGTACACCTTCATCAATTATCGATGAATCGACGTTACGAGAAATCTCGAGGATTACAGGTGGAAATTTTAATACCGCAGTAAATGCATCCTACCTACGAGATATTCTTTCTAATTTACAGCAGGAAATCGTCAATTTTCGGGGCCGGGAAGTCCGTAGTGACTGGACGCTGACGAGTGATGTTAACTTGCCGCAAGGATTATTGGTACATAACAATGTGACGATCAATTTGAACGGTTATAACCTAACTGTTGCCGAAGATATAGTTCTAATGAAATGTACAAAACTTCGCGCAGTAAACGGCGCAGTGATTCAAGCAAAGAACCTTGATCAAAAATCAGCCTCAAGCATTCGACTGAATAACAGTCAGCTGAATGTAACGGGAAAAGTAACGCAAGATGGTTCCATTGTAGTGAATGGAAACTATAAGAATTCAGCCGAACCTGAACTGGCGCTAGCATCCTATACACAGCGGATTCACGGCTATTTGAATTTAAATGGTCAAGAAGCATTAATTTCATCACCCATTTTGCAAGAAGGTCATATAGATTTGAATGGTGGAACATTCCACGCTAAAAATAATCTAGAACAAAAAGGTCGTTTTAATGTACGGAAAGGCAAACTACAAGTAGACGGAAATTTGGTAATCAATGGTGGACAGTTACTTGACGATGCGTATATGGAGAATAAGTCACTCGATGTAGGAGCTGGTGTTGTACAAGTAGGATCTAAGGATTCAATGGAGAAAACAAGGCAAAGCGGTAACGTTACACAAAAAAACGGACAATTATATGTCAACCACGGTACAGTCAGAATTTACGGTGACTATATAATAAATGATGGCTGGCTGACCATGATCAAAGGTTCCATGGATACGGACACACCTCAATACGGTGAAGGCGACGGAGATTTTGTACATGTTTTTGGCGATTTCTCGACAGCGAGTAAACGAAACCATGCCACGCGAACATATATACATCTGGGCAAGCCAATGAATGATCAAGGGCATTTGACAGACGGTGTGCTGAAAATAGAAGGTACATTTACTCAATCCGGTGACGGGGAAGGACATCCAATTTATTCGGATAGAATGCTGCAGTACGAAAAAGACTACAGCCGTTATAATTTCCATGCGGAAGGCAGACATAAAGTAGCGCTGATGAACAAAGGGAAAGTCAGTGCCCAGGCAAAAGGATTTACCTTTAATTTACTGGAGTTGCATGGCAAATTAGCAGATTACCCGATGGATCCCTATGTCAGATGGAATAAGCTGAATGAAATCGTAAAATCAGCCAATTCCAATTTAGCCAGTCTGTCGATTAATGACAAAGCAGTGCCCGGCTTCACGCCGTCTGTCAGGGATTATTTCAGATTTGAAGTGCCGGCAGATGATTACCCGGCAGGCGGAGCTCAAACGTTAAAAGTTGATGCCCGTCCACAGGATGGTAATGCACTCGTTGATATTTTAGATCGAACACTGGCCTCTGACGGAACAGGACAAGTAAAAGTACAAGTTAATGCTGTAGATGGCACGAAAAGCATCTATACAGTAGAAGTGAAGATTGGACCTGGGTCAGGCGGAAAAGTTACTTCTATTAAACTGGATAGAAATGAAATCGTCTTTACTGAAAGAGATTCGGGAGGTTATAATCCTGATAAAATCGTTATTGGATACACAGTGTATCCGACGAATGCGACGAATCAGCAGGTAAACTGGACATCAACTAACCCGACTGTTGCAACTGTTACCCCGAGTGGATTAGTGACACCCCATACGAAAGGTGAAACTAGCATTGTAGCGACAACAGCAGATGGAGGCTTAATCGATTCAGCTACTGTAAAGGTCATGGGACAGAACGATTTACTGCAGGGAATCAAGACGCTTGAAGATTTCGTTAGTGACAATGACCGTTATGATAAAATTATGGGTGGCTTGTATGATATTAATAATATCGGAATAGTGGTTCCAGGAAATTATATTGATACATTAACCTTCACAACATCTGGGAATTTGACTGGCGGGAAAATTGAATTAGTTAATGATGTAGATCGTGTAGAAGTTCGTATTAATGGAACTACACTTGGAGCAAACAAAGTAGATAATCACTTTATATTCAACCGCGCATCCATGAAAGTTACCGACTACGTAGAAGTCATCGCATATGATGCTGCATCCAATGAACTCGAGCGAATCGGAACGACTTATCCGGTGAACTTCACATCAACTTCCGGAGTGTCACCGGGTTATTACTCCATCAAAACCCTTTTAGAAAACCAGGTACTATTCAATCAAATCTTGGAAGAATACTCACCTAAACAGCTACGATTTTCTGCCAGATGAAAAAAGGAGGCAGGGCGCGTATAGAAGCGCCCGTACATAATCTATGAAAAAAATAAAGATTCTACTAATGTTCAGCATTCTGCTACTATTGATCCCTACTATATCGGCAAAAGCAACTGTGAAAAAAACTGTGGTCGGTGTATCATCTGCTTTTATAGAAAGAAGCGGCTCTACAACATTATCTGTATTTATCAGTAGTGATGAAAAAATTGCAGGTGGTTCATTCGATATACTCTATAATCCCGAACAGTTAAGAATTAATGCTTCAGATGTCAAAATGACGGATACACTTTCTGAATATCTATCCGTTGGAGGAAGCGACGCATCGGGAAAAATCTCCATTTCATTTGCGAAAGCCAGCGGTAGTGTGATTGATGGTACTGTAATGGAAGTGAAGGCTACAGTACTGTCTGCGGGTTATGGGAATATTAACAATTTAATACTAGAAAATACAGAGTTATATGATGAGCAGGGAAAGCGCATTACAACACAATTAATTAATGGGCAAATTAAACCATTCGTTGGCAAGGAGTCCACACATCCTAATGCAGTTACAGTGGATAAGCCATGGCTTATTACTGTAAGCAAGCCGTACAATCCGGCGACTTTAAACACAAGTGCTGTCACGTTAAAGCGCGGGTCCACTGATTTTCCAATTGAATTAGAAGTGGTCAATGATAGACAGTTTAGGGTAAAGCCGATTGGATCGTATATACGCTCTACATATACATTGGAAATTACGGATCAGCTTCGTTCAATTAATGGTGCAAAGCTAAATGAGCCAGTCCGGCTTAAGTTTAAGGTGAATTGAGGTGAGGGACATGAAGAGTTTAATGAATAAAGTCTTATTATTACTACTAATAATGGTCGCTATCGGAGTGTCGAATTTTATTACAGAGTCAACATATGCGGAAATATTAGAAGTCGGTGAAAGCCGTTCACTTGGTACAACAGTGGAGGTGCCTGTAACGGTTCGGGATGCAATGTATTTGGCATCAGGAAATTTCGTGATTACAGCACCAACTGGTAGAGGAGTGGTTTTGAAAAGCTTCCGTCCGTCACCTGCATTTGATGATCAACTATTTCGGACAAGATTTAGCGTTACCAATAACGCACTCGATCTGAACTTCTTGTCTATTTCCAATAAAGAAGAAAAATTGACAGATAAGAAAGCAACGGTAGGGTATTTAGTTTACGAACTTACTAGTCAATTTAAAGAAGGGACATCCATAGACCTTTCGATCACAACAGCTGGCATGAAGGGGCGTTTAAATACAGATTTGGTTGTGAATCCAATGGACGGGAAAATTGTCCGCAAAATGCCGGTTGGAGATGTAGTGGGAAATGATAAGCCAACAGCCGCTGCCGCTATCCGTATCCTGCAGCATTTAAATAATCCGATTACAGACCGTGAAGCGTTCCTGTCTGCAGACGTTAACGGGGACGGTGTTCTAACGCAAGAAGATGCACAAATTATTTTGGATTATATTGCGGGTAAGCGAACAACATTTCTTGCAATCCAGGCAAAAGAACTGGATAACGCAGTGTTGAAGAGTGAATATAGCGAGAAAGTGGCCGCTATGAACGGTCGTGCACCTTATACATTTAAGCGTGTAGGAACTTTTCCGGCAGGTCTGACTTTGGATGAAACGACAGGTGAAATCAGTGGAACACCAACGCGTGCCCAAAGTTACAACTTTACGATTCAAGTAACTGACGCGCTTGGTGATATTGAAAAGCGGATGTTCAGTATCAACGTAATTGATTCCAACATCCTGTCTATTGAAAAACCGTTGCCAATCAACGTCAAACTGAACGGAACACCTGAATTGCCTGTAAAAGTGAATGTCACATATAAGGACAAAACAACAGGTAAGGAAGCAGTCAGCTGGGAGCCGGTTGATACATCAAAAATTGGCACAGTGATCGCGAAAGGGACAATCGGGGATAGCGGATTTACGGTAAGTGTCGAAGTCCATGTTGTATCGGCAAATTACTTGAATAGCGTAAAAGTTGGATTTGTGCAGTTTCTGAATCTCCATACAATTGAAGTCGATGTATCGGAGGATGTCTATAAAGTGACTGTTAACAACACGTATAGTATGCACTTCGAAGGGGATAAAAAGTTCAGCTTAATCAGCTCGAATTTCTCGGCCAATTCAACTGTCACATTCCGCATGTACGACAAATACGGAAATCTGCTTGAAACAAAGCAACACGTGTTAAAACCCAATTAACTAAACAGAGCCGTCTTCGCCGATCGATAGATATTCAGCGAAGATGGCTTTTTTCTGTGATACGATAGAAAGAAATCCTCTGAAGGAGTTCGAATACATGAAGAATCGACAAGAAAAACATGTCCTGATATATGGAGACATTTTCGTAGACTATATCGCAACAGACGAGACGAACACGGAGTTTTCAACATTCCTAGGTGGTGCAACAGTCAATGTGGCGGCGGGTGTTTCGCGCTTGGGTGCAAAGTCTTCATTAATTACCATGATCGGAGAAGACGAGGATTCGATCTTTGCAGAAAATCAGCTACGACATGAAGGCGTCGATGTGACGTTTGCTGTCCGTTCGCCCGAGAAGAAAGTGAACCGTGTTTATGTACATTTGACTCCTGAATATGACCGAGTATTTGTAAAGTACATCGACGACACACCTGATCTTCAGGTTCAACCGAGTGATTTACAAGAAGAAGCGTTCCAAAATGCATCGATTTTACATATATGTTCCGGTACAATGTTCCAGCCAACTGCTTTGGAGACGACTAAAAGGGCTGTTGAATTAGCAAAGGATCATGGATTGTTCCTTTCAGTAGATCCAAATATTCGTCCGTTACGTTGGGAAAGTGAAGAGAAATGTCGTACTACCATTCTCTCGTTTTTAGATCAGACAGACTTGCTAAAACTTACGGAAGAAGAACTCACTTTTCTTATGCAAGAATCGAGTATAGAAAAAGCGTTAGATCAAATTGCAGCCTATACTATCCCTGTCATTATGATGACGATGGGCAAGGAAGGCACTCTTGCCATCATTGAAGGGGCGCAACATCATGTAACGGTGGAGCCAATCGACCCCGTAGATACCACGGGAGCAGGAGATGCTTTCTTGGCCGGCGTACTTCGCGGTCTTCATCTGAATGGCAAGCCCGAATCAATCGAAGAAATGCTTGCACATATCGAATTTGGCAATCAAATGGGCGCATTATGTGCAATGAAAGTCGGTGCGCTCTCCGCGATGCCGCATGCGGATGAATTGGAGTGATGATGTAACTTGGATTGTGAATGAGCGCTCTATGGGTGCGGCTATTCGCTCTATTGCGGCTTGTGAACGCTCAATGTGATCGTTAAATCGCTCAATGGTAGCCCTCGAGCGCTCAATGCGTCTGTTCAACTGCTCAATGGACCGTCCATCTGCCCAATTGCAACTCGCAATCGCTCAATGTAATCGTTCAACCGCTCACTAGCAGCCCGCAACCGATCAATGCGACGGTTTTTCCGATCAATTGCAATCCGCAAGCGCTCTATGTGTCTGTTTAACCGCTCAATCGCGTCCCTCGAGCGCTCAATGCGTCTGTTCAACTGCTCAATGGACCGTCCATCTGCCCAATTGCAATCCGCAATCGCTCAATGTAATCGTTCAACCGCTCAATAGCAGCCCGCAACCGCTCAATGCGACCGTTTTTCCGATCAATCGCAATCCGCAAGCGCTCAATGTGTCTGTACAACCGCTCAATGCAACCGTCCAACCGCTCAATCCCTTACCAAACAGAATGAAAAAATGTACACAGTGCACTGTGTACATTTTCTCGCAATAACTTTAGGAGCCATATCTAATAGTACAAATATCCTCTATATCAATCTCTTGGACTTCAGAATCTCCAAACGGTTGAAAGTGGATGGTACGTTCTTTTCGATCAAACTGTAAGTAGTACCCGTTATATTGTATCTCTTTGGAATCCTTCAATGTAATCTCTACAGGCGCCCCCATTGTTAAGTCGACGAGTATATGAATGACTTTCTTTTCCTCATAACATCGCGCTTTTCGTTTCGGAAAATACGGCACGTCGTAATCATCGTTAGATCTGAACTTTCTAGATGACATGTTTTTATGCACCTCCTTCTTTCTTTAGCGTATGTGGGAATTTGCTAGAGAACTGTGCCACTTCATTGGATATATTCAATAAGAATGGATTGGTGTATGCTTTTGAGTGAAAAGTTTGTTGGAGATTGTATTTTGATAAAGGTAGAGGCAATTGAACTAGAGTAATTATGAAAAAAAGAGAGTATTATTTTATACCACGTGACTTTACAACCGGTACATATGATGCGATGAAGTGGAAAACCATTGAGGAATGGAGCCGAAAAAACGGTAGGTACTGTCCAAGATGTGATCATGAAAATATAGACAAAACTACCTTGGTGGGAGCTATACCGATGTAACGAGGATGAATTCAGTAGACAAAGACTTTGCACGTACTGCCATTGGAAATTCAGATCGTTATGATATTGTATTGATCCAATCTGAAGCCAATTAATAAAAAGTCATTGCAGTGTCCCTAATCAGGCATCGCAACGATTTTTTATTTCTTCACGAGTAGAGCTTGCTATGAGGTTTAAAGGCTCGGATTGGAATTGAAATATGCTATACTTTGCCTAGAATAGGGGGCGATGTGTCATGGAACATAAAAATTCAGAGCGTTTTCTCATTGCATTTAACCGAATCGATAAATCGTTAATGAGGATTACCGATTTGCCGAATCATTTATCATTCTCGAAGAAAATAGATAAAGCTAAGTCGCAAAATGCCTTAATTGCCCGCTATGAAGATGATTTGCGTGAATTCGGCAGTTTACGTAATGCGATTGTTCATAATCGAACGGGGTTTGACTATGCCATAGCGGAACCGCACGATGAAATTGTAGAACTCATTGAAGGTATAGATGAACGATTATCACACCCAGTAACCGTCAAAGATTTATTCTCTGGAAAAGTACATACTGTGCAAGCAGATGAATCACTCGCCACAGGCTTGCGTTTAGTGAGAAAATGGAAAATCAATCAATTGCCTATTTATAAAAAAGGTCAATTCATCGGATTAATTACGGCAGACGGTATTATGAATTGGCTAGCCGATCAGGATAGTGAGAGCATTTCCCGGGAAATACCGACATTATTAGACGTATATAATCATGAGAAAAGAAGAAAAACCTATCGTTTTGTCAAAAGTTCGATGTCGGTTTATGAAGCAGAAGGGTTTTTCAGAAAGTCCATTGCGACAGGGAGACGTCTAGAAGCACTGCTCATTACCGAACAAGGTGGTAAAGATGAGAAATTGATGGGCATTATTACTCCTTTGGATTTATTGAAAATAGATGAATGAAGAATAGTAGAAAAGGTGAAATAGATGGATAGTGAGCAGAATAAAACCTTATATGAGCCTGCGATTCATTTTCAAAACGTTTCGTTTGAAGTGGAGGGTACGAAGATTCTCGATACGATTACCGGATCTTTTCCTACGAATGAAATTACGGTGTTGGTCGGACCTTCGGGTGCAGGGAAAACGACTTTATTGAAAATGTGCAACGGTCTGCTGAGTCCTACTAGTGGGGATATTACGGTGCAGGGGCGGACGATTCATGAAATGTCACCGGTTGACCTCCGTCGAAAAGTGGGGATGGTGTTACAAAGTTCACCGATGATCGCTGGAAGCGTCTATGACAATTTGGCACTGCCACTGCGTTTACAAGGCAAGACGTTGAGTAAAGAAAAAGCGTTGGATATTTTGGATCAGGTCGGTCTCGAAGGAGAGTATCTTGAACGCGACAGCCGGACCTTGTCTGGTGGTCAGCAGCAGAAAGTATCGATTGCCAGAACGTTATTGAATCAATCGAAGGTTTTGTTGATGGATGAAATTACGTCTGCACTAGATCCATCTTCATTGAATGAAGTAGAGGATTTGATTCGTAAACTGCACGATGAGCATGCCATTACGGTCATCTGGATTACGCACAACTTGGAACAGGCGAAGCGAATGGGGCAGTATGCATGGATTATGGTCGACGGGAAATTAGTGGATGCCGGTGAAATCTCTGTACTGGATCATTCAGATATCCCATCGGTCGATCGCTTTTTGAAAGGAGACTTTTGATGAGTACCTCTGCTTTATTCCTTACATTAATATTTGTATTAATACCGTTAGTACTGTCAAAGACACTAGGATTGCGGTTAGAGAAAGATACCATTATCGCGACGATCCGTTCGACAGTGCAATTAGTGGCGGTCGGCTTCGTACTGAAATTTGTCTTCGATTCGGAAAGTTATGTGTTCATCTTCTTGATGGTTGTTTTGATGATTGGAGCAGCCGTGCAAAATGCGCGTAAAAAAGGAGAAAGTATTAAAGGAATCACATGGAAGTTGATCGTGACGTTTGTATTAATAGAAGTACTGACGCAAAGTATCTTACTCGGGTTCAAGATTGTCCCAGCTACTGCGCAATATATTATTTCATTGACCGGTATGGTAATCGGAAATTCGATGGTCCTTGCGATTTTATTCCTCAATCGCTTTGTGTCAGAAGTTGAAGCGCATCGCTCGGAAAGTGAACTGATCTTGTCACTTGGCGGCACACCAAAACAAGCGATACATAAGCAATTGATCCGCTCTATTCAAGCAAGTATGATCCCGACAATTGAAAGCCAAAAGACGATAGGATTGGTGCAATTGCCAGGTATGATGAGCGGTCAAATCATTGCAGGGGCGGATCCGTTAGAGGCTGTCCAATTTCAAATCTTAGTCATATTCCTATTATTGACAACAGCTGCAGTAACGAGTGTTTGTTTAGGTTTACTTTCCTATCCGACACTGTTCAATGAACGCATGCAAATGATTCAACAACAACAGCACTCGAAGTAATTACTTTTCGAGTGCTTTTGAAAGTGGATAAATGCCGATGCTTTGCACAATGAGTGACAACAAAACTACGGCGAATCCTAACGAGACGAGCGTATCTGCAGAACTGTCTGCGGCATCGGCCAAGCTTAGCAATAAGAAAATCGACATCGTTCCACGAATGCCTGCCCATGATAGGAGCGAGGCTTTTTTGACGTTTAATAATTTTCGATAGCCTGAAAATAATTGCATCGTCCCTGCGATTACGATAAATCGTACAATAATTGAAACAATAAATATCCCGATGACCAGCAACCCATTATGCAAAGGGATCAAGTAGTCAGCTGCCACAATTCCGATAGCTAAAAATAATATGGAAAGCAATGCAGGTTCCGCCACTTCCCAAAAGCCATTCAATGATTCTCGGTGCATTTCTTCCTCATCAGCACGTCCAAGTTCCGCAGATAGCATAATACCTGCCGCCACTGTCGCCAATACTCCTGAAAACCCGAATGCTTCGGCTAAATGAAACGCTCCGTACGCAATGATGATACTGAGTACAACTTGATTTTCTCGATGTGTAGAAAGGTGGATCGCTTTACTAACTATCCAACCTGCGACTAATCCGGTCGCCACACCACCGAACGAGACGGATAGGAATTCTCCTACGAATGACCAAAAATTAAACTTTTGCTGCGTCGTAAACATGGTCAACAGCACAGTAAATAACACGACACTAGTCCCGTCGTTGATCATAGATTCTCCGTCGACAATATCTGCAACAGAAGGATCATCCAACGACTTTTTTAATATGGAAACAACAGAAACAGGATCAGTCGGCGTCAAAATAGAAGCAACCAATAATGCCCCTACTAATGAAATCTCTATACTCGCTCCCATCCAATATGTAGCGATTCCTAAGAGAAGTGCGGTCACGAGTAAACCAGCAGTACTAAGCGTGCCGATAACTCTGGCATGCTTTCGTAATGAGCTGGCCGAGTAGTGGTACGCAGACGCGAATAGCAGTCCAGGTAAGAAAACGGTATAGATAATTTCCTTGGATATATTGATGCTGTCGAAGTAAGAAATGAATGACAGACCGAAACCGATTGCGACTAAAAAGACAGGAAGTGGGAAGTTCTTCTGCTTTTTATCGATTGTCATCGCGACGTAGCCTATGGTTAATAAAATGAGGGTTTGTGTAGTGCTCATCCGCTTCACTCCCTTCTTTGGTGGTTATGTTATAGCTACCATTCCCTTGATGAAGGAGAAGGAAACCGGGTGAGTGGATAAGTTCGAGTTGGAGATTGAAATTCTAGGGGGGTAAGTCAGAAGCGTCTTGCGGGAGCGGTTCTGGCAGGTATTTTCCGCCCACTATCGTGCGAAGTGCTCAATCCATCGAGCCATTCGCTCAATGTCCGTCGTGAAGCGCTCTATCCATCGTGCTGACCGCTCAATGTCGGACGTGGAACGCTCTATCAGTCATGTAATCCGCTCTATGTTAGATGTAAAGCGCTCAATCAGCCATGCTATCCGCTCAATGCAGTGCGTGAAGCGATCTATTAGTCATGTTCTTTACTCAATGCCAAGTGGAGGAGCGCTTGAACAATCAATCGGGCCATTCGCTCAATGTCCGTCGTGAAGCGCTCTATCTATCGTGTTAATCGCTCAATGTCGTACGTGGAACGCTCTATCAGTCATGTGATTCGCTCAATGTTAGACGTAGTGCGCTCTATCAGCCATGCTACCCGCTCAATATCACAGGCCGACCGCTCATCAAACACAAAAAAACCCGCCACTTCAAAAAGAAGTAACGGGTGCTCATCGAACTTAAAACAACAAATGGGCAATACCTGCAATGATGGGCAAGGCAATGATGGTACGCAATAAGAAAATGATGAGTAAGTCGAAAATATTTAATGGGATTTTCGTGCCTAGGATTAAGCCACCGACCTCAGACATGTAGATCAGCTGAATCACAGAAACTGCCGCAATCGTAAATAGTGTAATAGGCGACGTGATGACGCCTTCAGCTAAAATAACAGGCAAGAACATATCCGCGAATCCCACGACCATTGTCTGTGCGGCTTCTGCAGCTTCGGGAATGTGCAAGAAGTTCAGGATATACTCAAATGGTTTACCTAAGATACGGAATACACTCGTATATTCAGCCATTACTAAAGCGACTGTACCGAAAGCCATAACAACCGGTGCCACGCCGAACCACATGTCGAGCACGTTCTGCATTCCTGAGCGAACGGTCTTTAGAATAGAGCGCTGTTTTGAAGCTGTATCAAGTGCGCTAGTTAGTCCTAGTTTGAATACGCTTGTTCCAGCAGGGAGTTTTTCATTCTCTGTGGAATATTCCCGGTCGTCAATATACGTGTTCTTAATTGAACGTAATGGATAAATTCTCGGCATAATGAGGGCGAGAATCAACCCTGTGAATAGAACCGTTGCATAAAATGGTAGGAAGTAGTTTCCGAGACCGACTTTGTCAATGATGACGAGTGTAAATGTAATCGACACTACAGAGAACGTAGTCGAAATAATCGCTGCTTCACGTTGTGTATAATGCCCTTCTTCATACTGTTTGCTCGTAAGCAAGACACCGATAGTACCGTCTCCAATCCATGAAGCGAGTGCGTCTATGGAAGAGCGTCCAGGTAGCTTGAATAAAGGTCGCATAATTTTCACCATCAATGTACCGAAGAATTCGAGCAATCCGAAGTTCAGTAATAAAGGAAGCAGTAGACCGGCAAAGAAGAAGATACTGAACAGGAAGGAAACGAGTCCATCACCTGCAAGTAACAATCCGCCTGTATTCTCGCTCCAAATCGCTTCAGGCCCTAATTGATAGACGACCATAATTGCGAAGATTGCCCCTACAATGCGGGTAATCGTCCAAAATGGAGTTACTTTGAATAAGTTTGTAAAGAATGAAGGTCTGTTTGGATCTTTTTTAACGAATAAATAGAGTACGGATCCGAGTGCAGACGCAATGATCAAGTACATCATAAGTTGTGGAATAATCGGTTCCAATGAGCCTGATAATAAATCCGCCAATTTGGCAATCGGTACTTTCCAGCCTGCTGCAAATGGCAGTGGAATCATGAATAATAGCACACCGAGTATGGATGGAATTAAGAATACTAACCAAGTGCTAGCTGTATATTTTTTCAAGGTATTTCTCTCCTTGTGTATAATCTAGTTGATGTATATTTATTCATTATACTGTTTAACGAGTCGATGTAAATACTTTAGCACAAAGTGTAACTTTTCAGTCAGCGAGCAGTCTATATTGAAACAGGATATACAAAAGCATATGATCGATAAAAGAACGGGAAGCGAGGCGTATGCATGATTACAGTAATTGGCAGTGCGAATATGGATGTCATTGCACAAGCGGACAAGTTTCCGTTACAAGGCGAGACAGTTAGGGGAAAGGACTTTCAGACGGCACCAGGTGGCAAAGGTGCGAATCAAGCCGTAGCATGTGCAAGACTTGGGCAGAAAGTTCAGTTGATCGGCACGACGGGTACGGATTCATTTGGAGAAATGATTGTAGCTAATTTGCGGGATCAACAAGTGGATACTTCATATATCACGCAAGCAGACGGTTCTTCCGGTGTAGCCGTTATTTTATTGACGGAAGGGGACAACCGAATCATTTCCATACCGGGAGCGAACCACGCGTTGACTCCAGAGCGAATTGGGGAGTTGAAATCTGTTATTGGGGCCAGTCAACTGGTGATGATGCAACTGGAACTTCCTATAGATACGGTGTGGTCTGTGCTCGAGCTATGTAATGAATTAGAAGTGCCTGTCGTGATGGATCCGGCTCCTTCGAGTAGCTTTCAATTGGAATATATGCCGTATCTTCACTATTTGACTCCTAATGAAACGGAGTGCGCGCAACTCTTCGGTACTTCAATAGAAGAAACAGTGACAAACTATCCGAATAAACTGCTCGTGACACTAGGAAAAGACGGTGTTTGTTATCATGATCAAGAGAAAATAATCTACGTGCCGGGTGTGCCTGCACAGGTTGTGGATACAACAGGTGCGGGAGATACATTTAATGGAGCGCTCGCTAGCCAATTAGTGCAAGGGAGCAATTTACAGTCTGCCATTCACTTCGCCAATGTGGCGGCTTCATTATCGGTAGGCAAATTCGGTGCACAAGGCGGTATGCCGACTGCACAAGAAGTAGTGAAAAAAGTAGAACAACTAGCGTATAGAGTAGAGTAGAAATCCTTTTATATCAAGGCTGGTTGGCACCCTTCTGTCACCATTGACAAGCTTTACAAAAAATATAACCGTTCCCCCTTTAAATCTCTGAGAAAAAGGCGTATGCTATGGCAATAGAATGGATTACGAGGAAGAAATGGAGGTAGATGTTGATGGTTTTTGGAGAAAACATCAAGGTCCGTAAACGCATCTTGCAGTTGATTGATGGCTTAACAGATGAGGAATTTAACGGAACACCATCACATGGCGGCTGGTCACCCAAACAGATTGTAGAACATTTAGCTTTAATGGAATGTCGAGTTGCTACAAACATCGCCCAAGAATTGAAAAATCCTGAGAGTTTGCGTGTATTCAAAAAACCGATCAGTGTATCGGCAAGTCCTTTAGTAAAGGCTTATTTAATGGAATATACACAACCAACAGATATGCATCTTTCCATTGCAGAGATTAAAGAAAAGCTGCATGCATCGAGAAACTATTTGCTAGATATCTATGAATCAGCCACAATTACAGAACTTCGCTGTAAATCGATCAAGCATCCGGTTTTTGGCAATGTTCCGTTGATTCAATGGTTTCAATTCGTAGGTTTTCATGAAAAGCGTCATCTACGACAATTGAAACGAGCAGTGGAGCAAGTGAAGTCGACTCGCGAACAGCTAGTTTCAACGTCTAAATAATAAACAAGAACTTGTTGCCTCCTAGAGCACAAGTTCTTTTCTTATTTTGCTTTGAATCGGATATACTTTACTTAACCGTGAAGGAGGAGATGGAATGAATCGATATCGTTTTGACACTCCCGAAAAGCTACGCGCATTACTTTGTGAACTAGTCAGTTGGGACAGTCGTACATTGACGGAAGGAGAACGTTTCTTTTCCTGGAAGTTGCAAAATAAGTTGAGTGAATTGGAATATTTCACTGAGAACCCCGACAATATTACGCTTCATGATGCAGGTCTCGGACGCCAGGCCGTGCATGCTTTGTATGAACATCCCGATGCTACAGATACGATTGTCTTGATTAGTCATTTCGATACTGTGCAAACAGATGAATACGGGGCGCTTGAACCACTCGCTTTCCATCCGGAAGAATTGACGAAGAAGTTGCTAGAAAACAAAGATACGTTACCTGAAGCGGCACGCATTGACTTGGAATCAGGAAAATATTTATTTGGCAGAGGCACGATGGATATGAAGATGGGGTTGGCTCTACATATTCAGTTGATTGAACGAGCCAGTATAGAGAAGTGGCCTATTAATTTATTGCTATGTACAGTACCCGATGAAGAAGTAAACTCAGCGGGGATGCGCGCTGCTGTTACGGAACTTGTACGTCTACAAGAGCAGGAAGGTCATCGCTATAAACTATTCTTGAATGGAGAGCCTTCCTTTTCACAAGGACCCTCGGATACGAAAGAATATATTTATTCTGGGACCATCGGAAAGATTATGCCGTCCGCTTTGTTTTATGGAAAAGAAACGCATGTCGGCGAACCTTTAAAGGGGATAACTGCAGATTATATGGCATCGTTTTTAACGCGTAAGATGGAGTGGAATCCTTTATTTCGTGAAATACATCAGGACGAATCAACACCTCTTCCGGTCACGCTGCATCAAAAAGATTTGAAAATCCAATATTCTACGCAAACACCACAGCGAGCCGCTGCGTTATATAATGTATTCTTATTCAAACGGACAGCCGCTGAAATCATGAGCTTATTCGAACAAGTGGCGAATGAGGCGATGGCGCAGTGTACTGAACAGTATAAAGCAGTGTGTGATCGTGAATCGGCTGTGCCACTAGAAGATATTCGCGTATTGCGTTTTGAAGAGTTGCTAAAGTACGCAGAAGATCAGTTAGGAACTAACGAAGTGAACCGATTGAAACAGGAAGTGCTATTGCAGGAAGAATGGGATGACCGCGAGCAATGCATACGTATTGTCGATACGCTCATGATGGAATGTCAGGAATTAGGCCCAGCAACGATACTATTTTATGCACCGCCTTATTATCCGGCTGTCAACTCGTCTGAAGATCCACTTGTACAGGAATCGATTGAGTTTTTGCAGGAGCGAGCGCAAGTATTTGATCTGACCATTGAGCAGGTGCATTATTTTAATGGAATTTGCGATTTAAGTTATGTGCATTATAAAGATAAAGAGGATCATTGGAAGGCGTTTGCAAAAAACACACCAGTCTATGATGAAACGTACTCGATTCCATTCGAAGAAATGCGCAAATTAACTGCGCCGGTGTTGAATGTGGGCCCATTTGGTAAGGATGCGCATCAGAAAACGGAGCGGTTGCATATTGATAGTGCGTTTAAGGAGATGCCGGTGTTGTTGGAACAGTTGGTTAAGAGGCTTGCGGGCATGCAACAGCCGAAATCTAGATGAAGTTGCCGAACGTGAAGGTGTATTAGAATAATAATAGAAAGAAGTTCAGCAACATTGTGATCGCTAGTATATATTTTTTGCAGAGAAAGTGTTTGAATCGTTTTACACAACACAAAAACTTTCAAAAAGGCTATCCTTTCGAAGTAACTACTTCCAAGAGATAGCTTTTTTAATTAGATAATCCGTCCCACTTCCTGCGACTGGCTTTCCAAGTCTGCAGCTGACGAGGCAATCGAGCGGAAGTCATTCATCGCAATTTCAATTTCATTCTGACACTGCACGATGTTCTGCTGCGCTAACGAAGTACCTTGTGAAATCACACCAATATCCTCTGTGATCGTTTCAATGCCTTTACGCACTTCAACGATGGAATCCTGTACATTTCCTGAAAGTTTCCGAACCTCTTTTGCTACTACGTCAAATCCGCGTCCGAATTCTCCAGCTCGTGCTGCTTCAATTGCTGCGTTTAACGCCAATAAATTCGTCTGGCTGGCAATCGCGCGTATAGTCGTGACGATGCCTTGAATATCTTGGGAATGAACTTCTAAACGTTGTAATGAACTAGTATTCTTTTCTGAGACAACGGCTATCCGTTCGATCATATTCAGCAATTCCGTACTTCGATTCATTCCAGCATTGGCTTGTTGCGTAAGGTCTTCTGCCATTTTGTGCATCTCATTGACGACTTCGACAATAGAATTTTGTCGTTCTGTAATGTCAGTTGCGATTTTTGTGACACCGATCACTTTTCTATGCTTGTCATCAAAAACCGGCATATATGTCGCTTCGAGCCACACCGCGGAACCATCTTTAGATTTACGTTCAATTTTCCCTTGATAGCTAATCCCCTTACTGAAATTCTGCCATTGCTTTTCATATGCATTACTTTCAAGAAAATTCTCGAAACAAAGTTTTTCATGCTTCATTCCAAGCATTTCTTCCGGCTCGTAGCCGATCGTATGTGCAAAGTTTTTATTTACATAGGCAATACGACGATTCATATCAAAACGAATGATGGCCAAGTGATCTTCCATTGCTTGCACGACTAATGCATCGGTTACTGGATGTTGAGTATTTTGTATCATGTATACAACTCCTTTAGTCTTCTTTCTGTTCGTGAAAGCTCTTTCATCTATTAAACCATAGAGTCTAATGAAATAGCATAAAGTGTAAAAATATATTTTGGAGATGTGTCTATAATGCCAATTCCCTACTAACGGGTAATAAATCGGAGAGGTGCATGTTTTCAACTTATCCGAATTTCAGCTATACTAAGAGTAGAAGCAATTTAAGAATAGGATGTGCCAGGATGAGTCATTTAGTGGTAGAAAAGTTAACAAAAACAGTTGGAGAAAAAACACTTTTTAAAGACGTAGGATTTAATTTGAAAAGTGGAGATAAGATTGGTTTGATCGGGATTAATGGCACGGGAAAGTCTACGTTACTATCCATCATTTCGGGACAGGGAAGTGCGGATACGGTGACAATGGATCATCCGAATAAGTTCCGTGTCGCCTATTTGCCTCAAGAACCGATTGTCAATCCGGACTTAACCGTGATGGAAGCAGTATTCGAAAGTGATGCGCCTGTCATTCGGACAAATCTTAATTATGAACATGCGTTGCAACTACTTACCGAAGATTCTTCGAACGAAGAGTATCAGGAGCGTTACTCATTCTATCAAAATGAAATGGATTCAACGGGTGGCTGGGATTTGAATGCCTTGGCACGTACTATATTAATGAAGCTAGGAATTGAGACATTCGATAAGAAAATGGGCGAATTATCAGGTGGCCAACTGAAACGTGTGGCTCTCGCTAAAGTATTAATCGAACCAGCGGATTTATTATTACTAGACGAGCCGACGAACCATCTAGATGTGGCATCGATTCAGTGGTTGCAAGACTTCTTGCAAAATGTTCAAGGAGCAGTATTATTCGTTACACACGATCGCTATTTCTTGGATCAAGTTGCTACACATATTTACGAGTTAGCGGATCAAACACTTTATTCGCATACCGGAAATTACGCAGATTATTTGGAGTCAAAAGCACTGCGTGAAGAGATGTCAGCTGCTTCGGATCAAAAAGATCGTAATCGCTACCGCAGCGAATTAAAATGGATTCGTCGCGGTGCTAAAGCGCGTTCGACGAAACAGAAAGCACGAATTGATCGCTTTGATGAACTTCAAGCGAAAGTGAAGCATACCGATGAGTCATTGGACTTTGAAATGGATTTACAAACGACACGTCTTGGTAAAAAAGTGTTGGAAATCAACAATATTACGAAAAGATTTGACGATAAAGTTATATTGAACGGTTTTTCTGCTATTCTACAAGCGAAAGAACGTATTGCAATTATTGGACCGAATGGTGTAGGAAAGACGACACTACTTCAAATGCTAGATGGTACAACTAAGCCGGACACCGGTGAAGTCGATACAGGCTCTACCGTAAAGATTGCTCATTTTCATCAACATTTGCCACCAATGAATGAAAACCAGCGTATTATCGAGTATATTCGTGAGACGTCCAATGATATTGAATCAGGAGACGGCGAGCGATTATCTGCAACGCAAATGTTGGAAAGATTCTTATTCCCTTCGTCTGCACACGGAACGCCAATCGGTAAATTATCAGGTGGGGAACGTAAACGTCTCTATCTATTGAAGCTATTAATGGAACAACCGAACGTTTTGCTGCTGGATGAGCCCACGAATGACTTGGATCTCGAAACACTTTCCGTTTTGGAGTCGTTCATTGATACGTTCGCTGGAGTCGTCGTTACGATTTCCCACGACCGTTTCTTCTTGGATCGAATTTCACGTAAGCTGTGGATTCTAGACGGCTCAGGTGAAATCGACGTACGGCTTGGTTTGTATTCGGATTACCTTGATGAAAAGAATACAAAAGACGTAAAACCACAAGCAAAAGTGTCGGTTGTGGCTCCGGCTCCAGAAGTTAAAGCACCTAAAAAGAAAATGACGTACGCTGAAAAAATTCAATGGCAAACGATTGAAACAGATATAGAACGAATGGAAGAAAAAATAGCGGAAACAGAACAAAAAATGACGGCTACAGGCTCAGACTACGATCAGCTTCGCCAACTGGATGAAGAGCTAGTATCGCTAAATCAACAATATGAAGAACTGGTCGAGCGTTGGTCTTATTTGCAAGAATTAGCTGATTAATTATATTGGAGGAGATTTTCTTGAAAATCAAATCGATTGAACCGACACCAAGTCCGAATTCTATGAAGATTATACTGGATACACCATTACCTGATGGAACAAGCCATAACTATAAAAAGAAAGATGAAGCGCAAGCACCTGAGCCAATCCGTTCTCTTTTAGCTATACAAGGGGTTAAAGGGATTTATCATGTACTCGACTTTATGGCAGTGGAAAGAATCGGAAATGTGGCGTGGGAATCTATACTTGGAGAAGTACGCTCTATATTGAATGAAGAAGGCGAAACGACAACACAAGCCGAGGAGCAAAAGATAGACGAGCACTTCGGTGAGGTCTATGTTCATGTCCAGACGTATAAAGAGGTCCCGTTGCAAGTGAAAGTGTTCAATAGTGATGAGGAAGCTCGGTTTGCGCTAAGTGAACGTTTCGTTCAAGCAATGGAGACGGTTCATCATTCCGAAGTGGAGAATTATATTTTACTTCGGAAATGGGCAGATTATGGGATCCGTTACGGTGAGTTGCAAGAGGTCGGTGAACAAGTCGTTTTAGAACTTGAAGCGGCATATCCTGAAGCGCGTTTGCGCGAGCTCGTCGAAAAAGCGGAGAAGGCTGAAGAAGAAACGAAAGATCGGGGACAAAAAGTAACCGTATCGGAATTTGTCGTTCCAGAATGGGAAACACGTTTCCGATTGCTTGATCAAATGCCGGATCCGGACGAGTCGGACTATCCAGTATTGATGATGGCACTGAAAGACGAGAAAATGTCGATTCGTAGACTCGCTACCGTGTATCTCGGTATGATAGAAGAAGAATCAGTCATTCCGTATATCGAAAAGGCCTTACTAGATAAAAGCTGGGCGGTCCGTCGTACGGCTGCCGATTGCATGAGTGACCTTGGATATGTTGGTTTTGAACCTGCAGCGATCCGTCTATTACAAGATAAAAACAAGTTAGTACGTTGGCGTGCAGCCATGTTCCTCTATGAATCCGGAACGGAACAAGCATTACCTGCACTGCACGAAGCAGAAAACGATAATGAATTTGAAGTGAAACTGCAAGTGCGGATGGCAATCGCCAGAATTGAAGAAGGCGAAGAGGCAAAAGGTTCAATCTGGCGTCAAATGACGGAAAGAACTAAATAAATTTTGTAAGTCTATGTTGATTCGTGTCGAATCTTCATAGACTTTTTTTTATAGAATCATTGACAGAGAATTCAAACCGGTTTATGATGAGTATAGATATTCGGAAAGGCATTCCGATAATCGTAAAAACATATATTTTGTGGGAGTAGAAGAATGGAGGGTTTTGCATGTTTAAATTAGCTATTGAAAATACAGATGCGCTAAGACCGGCATCTGAAGTAATGGACATTCAAAGACTAGGCGTAATGCGCTCAACAAGTCTCAGCTTTTTACGTATTTTAATTCGTAAAATGATGCGTGAAGCTTGGGAGATTGAGCAAACGACCTTTGATATCGATGACGAAGGATACGGTGAAGCGCTTTATAGTATTACTACCCCACAAGGTACGTATACATTTGTTGCATTATCCCGTGAGATCAGTGAAGAAACTCGAAGTGATCGGGTCATTTCCGAAAGATGGGATGTAACATTTGCGCTTTGCGATGGAGCCATTTCCGATAAAAAACTAAAACGAATGAAACAAGAACTTCCGAAACAAGAAATGGGCCGAGGAGATGTCACGGATCTCGTATGGTCGAGAGCGAATAAAAGCCAACGTGTTTTTTCTCATGTTGTGGAAGCGCTATCTCAAGGTAAGCAGCCTGATGTAGAAATGATTTACGATATTGGCTATCTATTCCGCACAACTGCAGTCTATGGAAATGGTAAATTTGGAATTGCACCTTACGAACATATGAAAGATAATCATACGTTCAGCGGCGCCTATCAATCTCAAATGTTTGCTGTGTATATGTTACGTCACTTCAGCTTTGATTTGGTTGAACATATCGCGCGCAAGAACAATCCTGAAGCGGCTACGTTACAGCCAGAAATAAAGAAACTACTTGGAACAGGTAATGCAACAGGACTAGGAATGGTACCTTACTTAATATCTCATCCAAAACTTCTTCATCAATGGATGTGGATTCGTGAGGTAGCATTGGCGCGTGCAAAGAAAATGAAGCCAACGGTAGATGATTGCCAGCGCTTCATTACAAAACTGCAACAAATACGTACATTCTTTGAAGACGCTCCAATTCCGGACATGGAAGTATTTAGAAATCCGAGAGACTTGGCAAAAGAAGTCGGAGAGATTTCCAAGTTAGTAGAAGATGTGTGTATCGCTATAGTGCGTTCCGATAGTGAAGTAGGAAGACTATGGGTAGAATTTACTGATGAAATACAAGCGAAATTCACAATGGAAGCACAGGAATTGATTAACTCGGAACTGATTGATCTCTATCCTGCAGTAATCGTCGACTTAGAGCACCAGACGAATGCAGACGACGGTCTTCATTTAATACCTGAAATGTCAATTGGTTCATTACGCGAAATTATTAAAAAACAATATCAATGGGCATTCCAATACGACTTCGCCAAACGCGAGTCGAGACATTATTTCTGGTATCGTTCTGCTGAAAAAGAAGAACCGCGTATCGGAGAACGTGGAATCGACCCGGGCGATGAGTTGTATATGCCAATGAATATTGCAGAACAAGTTCAGCAACTCGCTACGGAGATCGAAGTTTGTGATAATGATTTGAAAGTAGCGGCATTCTTACTGAAAAAGCCCGAACTAAGAGGGATTGTCAGAAGAATCCAATCGTTGGACGGTTTAGAATATGGCGAAGTACAAGCGAACCTGACAGGAAAAGATCTACTTCCGGTATATCTATTGCGTTGTAAACTAGCGATACTTGGCGCTGAACGTTATGACCCGAAATCCAATCGATGGGTACGGATCACGCTATTCCAAGGAGCACCATTAGTTGAAGAAATCGGAACTACTTCATTCGAGGATGATTGGTTCTATCCATTAATAGCGAAAGCAGAGGAGATCAAATGACTATAGACATGAAAGATATGATTGTAATAGATGCTTTGGAATTAAGTAAATGGGATCGCGATTTTGTCATCATGCTACAAAAAGGTGGCGTTACAGCTGTTCACGCTTGCGTTGGTTTATGGGAAAATGCTCGAGAAACATTGACTAAAGTAGCGGAATGGCATCGCTTCTTTAATGAAAACAGTGATTTGGTTATGCCTGTCAAAACGGGAGAAGATATCGAAACCGCGAAGCGTATCGGTAAACTAGGAATCATTTTAGGCGCACAAAACACTTCTGCTTTAGAAGATGAATTAGGTCTCGTCTCCGTATTTAATGAGATGGGTGTCAAAATTATGCAGTTAACATACAACAATCAAAACTTGATCGGTAGTAGCTGCTATGAAGAAACAGATCCTGGTCTTTCTCGATTCGGCAAGAATGTCATTAAAGAAATGAATCGAGTAGGAATGGTCATCGACTTATCACATGTCGGAACGAAAACATCACTTGATACATTGGCGCTTTCAAGCCGACCTGTCGCGATCACTCATGCGAATCCGGATTGGATTTATCCATCTAAACGTAATAAGTCAGAAGAAATTCTTTCTGCTTTACGCGACAACAAGGGAGTACTTGGTGTGTGTGCATATCCTCATTTGATTAATGGGGCAGATACAACACGAGAAGAATTCTGTGATATGATCGCTCGTACGGCTGATTTCATGGGAATTGACCATGTAGGGATCGGAACGGACTTAACACATAATATGTCTACGGACTTCCTTGCGTGGATGCGAATGGGTCGCTGGACACATGAAATCGACTACGGTGCAGGTTCGAAAGCGAGTCCAGGATGGCCGGATTGGCCGGAATGGTTCCAGACACCTGATGACTTCCCGAATATCGCAAATGGATTAGAAGCTCGCGGTATGACATATGAGGAAATATCTAAAATTATGGGCGGCAACTGGCACCGGTTCTTTACGGAGGGGTTCAAGTCTGAGAAGGAGTTGGAGAAATGCGTGTCTCTCACTTAGAATTATATACTCATTGTAAGAAAATTTTCCAAGCTCTTGGAGTTCCTTATGGCTATGCGGAAGAAGGAGCAGAAACGGTAGCAAATGCTGAGTTTCTTGGATTATATGGATTACAACAACTTTACGATGAACTACCGGATTTGCAAGGTGAATTTGAAGAGCTAGAACTATTGAATGAATCGGATCGCGTGACGGTAATTGATGGTGGAAAGCAAAGTGGAATGCTACTTGGCAAAGCATGTGCCGATTATTTGATCGCACGTTTGGAAGCTCAGCCGTCAGTAGCTGTCTGCGTCCGGGATGCAAGACCATCTCGGGTGCTTGCACAACAAGCGATGTATATATCGAAAAAAGGATTGGCTAGTATTATTTTGTACAAGAAGCCAAGTCACTCATCACTAATTATTTCATCACCGAGTTTCGCATACCCCATCATGATCCACAAACGTAATAATGAGGATATCATGGAAGGAATCAATAAAGAATTAGGCCTAACAGGTGATCAGAAATTGAAATTGCCATCTGTTACAACAAGATTTTGTATATTTGGTACAACGAATATTGAAGCAATCGATGAAGTGATGGAACGCTTCGAAAACACAATAGACACATCGTATATTTTAACGACCACAGATGATTTTGAACAACGATGGGAATCTTCGTGGCAATTTGGAACAGAAGTCAGCAGAGAATTGTGGCTTGAATTAAACGAAATAGGCAATCGTATGCTAGTGGAATCTACTGATCAATCGCGGGAACGCGGTGCAGGAGAAATGGCATAAAACTAGATTATTTACTGGAGGAGACTATACATGATGACAGTTACAAGTGAAGTTAAAGTATTGAAAAACTATATTAACGGTGAATGGGTAGAAACTTCAGGTACAGATATGTTGGAAATTAGAAACCCAGCGAACAAGGATGAATTGGTTGTTAAGGTTAAGCAATCAAATGCTGACGATGCACAAGCGGCTATCGAAGCAGCAGAAAAAGCATTCCCTGAATGGAGTAAGACACCATCTCCTGCAAGAGGCGAGTATTTATTCAAAATTGCTGCCATCATGGAAGCAGAAGCAGATGAAATCGCGCGTATCATTGTACAAGAAGAAGGAAAAACCTATGCGGATGCTTTCAAAGAAGTAAATTATGCAGCGGGTATCGTGAAATTCTACGCAGGCGAAGGTCGTCGCATGACGGGCCGTATCGTTGAGTCGGATATGCCAGGCGTACAAATCGAATTACACAAGGAAGCACTCGGAGTCGTGTTAGTTGTCACGCCTTGGAACTTCCCATTGTCTATTCCGGCTTGGAAGATTGCACCGGCTATTCTTAGCGGTAACACAGTCGTGTTGAAAGCTTCATCTGAAACACCATTGACAGCACAGAAGTTCGTTGAAATTGTTGAAAGAGCTGGCGTTCCTGCTGGTGTCGTCAACCAATTAATAGGACCAGGTCGTTTGGTAACAGATATGATAAATCATCCAGCTGTAAAAGCAATTACATTCACTGGATCGAATCGTGTAGGTAACTTAATCTATAAAGAAGCAGCAAAAGATATGAAGCGTGTATTACTTGAAATGGGTGGTAAGAATCCACTACTCGTAATGGAAGACGCAGACGTAGATGCAGCTGTTCAACTTGCAGTAGCAGGTGGATACGGTCAAACAGGTCAAGCGTGTACAGCAACTAGTCGCGTACTTGTCCACAAAGATATCCGTCAAGAGTTCACGGATAAACTAGTAGAAGCTTCTAAGAAAATCAAAATGGGTAATGGCATGGACGAAGGTGTCACAATGGGACCTCAAGTAAGTGATGGCGAGCGTCAATCTACACTGGATCTTATTGAAAAAGCTAAAGCTGAAGGCGGCGAAATTCTAACAGGTGGCGGTATTCCTGAATTCGAGGGATCTGATAAAGGATACTTCGTAGAGCCAACAGTAATCGGTGGCGTGAAGACAGAGATGACGATTGCACAGGAAGAAGTTTTCGGACCTGTAATCAGCATCATTGAAATCGAGTCGATCGATGAAGCGATTGAAGTAGCAAACGATGTGGCATTCGGTCTGTCTGCAGCTATCTGTACACGTAACCTAACATATATGAACCGTGCATTGAACGAAATTCAAGCAGGGATTGTTAAAGTGAATATGACGACAACAGGTACATTCTTCCAGGCGCCATTTGGCGGTTATAAGCAGTCAAGTACTGGAACATATAAGGAACTCGGCAGCGAAGCGATTGAATTCTATTGTCAAAATAAAACTCGGTACATCAACAGCAACTAAGTTAGAATGGATGAAGAAGAGGAATAGAGCAGTCTTTCCTCTTCTTTTCTATTCATCACACAAAAGGAGTTTATGAAAATGACTAAGACACAGGAAGTTTCATCTACAGTGGTGAAGGCCATATCCGTCATCAACTATTTGAATGATGTGTCGGGTCCTCAAGGAGTCAGTGATATTAGTAAAGGTCTCGGTTTATCGACAACCATCGTGCACCGTTTACTGACAACATTGAAACTAGAAGGTATGGTGTTTCAAGATCCACGTTCAAAACTATATACGTTAGGAACGATCTTTTTAGATTATGCCAATAAAATCATGACTGAAATGCCTATAGCGCCTGTCGTAGAACCATGGCTTATGTCGTTACGCAACGATACAGGTGAGACAGTCGGATTCTATATGCCTACAGGACAGATGCGAATTTGTGTATTGGAGTATGAAAGTCAGCAAGAAATCAGGCGATCAGTCGGAATCGGTAAACGTCTCCCCTTATATTTAGGCGCGAGCGGAAAAGCGATTCTTGCGTTCCAATCACCTGAACAACAGGAAAGAGTACTAGGTACGTTATCTGTAGAAGAACGTAGTGAATTGAAAGGTACTCTACAAGAAATACGAAACCAAGGGTACGCAACCAATGAAGAGGAAATCAGCTCAAACGTTGCGGCATTGTCAGTCCCCGTATTTGATAAGCAACATAGCGTCATTGGTGCATTATCTGTATCAGGACCATTATTCAGATGGAATCGTCAAACGATGGAACTGCATGTAGCATCCGTAATGGCTGCAAGCAAGGAAATAACAGAAGCACTATAAAAAGGATGGGATTCAAATGAGACCAGAAGATAAATTGCAAGAATTAGGATTGGAGCTACCTGAAAAACGCGCAAAAGGTGGAAATTACATATCTTGTGTGCGCACAGGAAATCTTTTATTCCTATCGGGTTCACTATCATATGATGTACTAGGTAAGGTAGGCGACACTCTAACGATTGAAGAAGGGTATGCTGCGTCTAGACAAGCCATCCTATTTGCACTTTCGACTATTAAAGAAGAAGTGGGCGAGTTATCGAACGTTACGAAGTTTGTGAAACTTCTCGGCATGATCAACACCGCTTTTGATTTTACTGGACAAGCAAAAGTTATGAACGGTGCTTCGGATTTATTGGTGGAAGTATTCGGTGAAGAAGTAGGGACACATGCACGTACAGCCGTTGGCATGATGTTGCCACGCGGTGCAGCAGTCGAAATTGATGTCATTGTAGAAGTGAAGTAATACAGTGGAGAAAAATTCTCCACTGTAATCTAAGTAAGCGGTTACAGGTATATGCAGCCTAGAGGAGGTAGAACTTTGAATAAGTATGAATCAAAAACGGACCGTCCCGTTTTATTTATTAGCGGTGGATTGCTTGTAGCATTTGTCGTTGCATCATTTATTAACTTGGATTTCGTTGCAAACATGGTCGATTGGGCGTTTGCATTTGCAGTGAAATACTTTGGTGCCTTCTGGCAATTATTATTATTGGGTACATTTTTCATTGCACTATTCCTGGCATTCTCAAAGTACGGGAAAATTCGCCTAGGTGGAATGAATAAGCCCGAAATTGGTTATTTTAAATGGTTAGCCATGATTATGACGACATTGCTTGCAGGAGGCGGAGTTTTTTGGGCGGCTGCAGAACCTATGTATCACTTTTTGGATCGTCCTCCATTGTTCACAGGAGTTGAATCGGCAACGGAAAGTGCTATTATTCCAGCATTTGCTCAGTCCTATTTGCATTGGGGATTCCTTGCCTGGTCGATCCTTGGTACGTTAGGGACGATTGTACTAATGTACGCGCATTATTCCAAAGGGATGCCATTAAAACCACGTACATTGCTCTACCCGATCCTCGGTGAAAAGATAATGCGTAAAAGCGCTCTTGGCACGACTATTGATGCATTTTCTGTCATTGCAGTAGCAGCCGGCACAATTGGACCGATTGGCTTTCTTGGTCTGCAGGCAGCGTATGGAATGGAAGCATTATACGGCGTGCCGAATACGTTAACGACTCAAATTCTCATTATTATCGGAGTCGTGGCGATAGCTACTATTTCGGCAGTCACAGGATTACGGAAAGGCATTCAATTCTTGAGTAATTTGAATGTGATGATCACGTTGATTTTGATGGTGGCAATTCTCCTAATTGGACCGGGTGGATTTATCATCAATACATTTATTTCATCATCGGGCGTGCATCTTCAAGAATTCTTCGGCATGGCTACATTCCGTGGTGATGCTAGTTGGCTTGGGTCATGGACGATCTTTTTCTGGGGCTGGTTCCTTGGTTATGGACCGATGATGGCAATCTTTATCGCTACGATTACACGTGGGCGTACGATTCGTGAGCTCGTGTTAGCGGTATCTATAACGGCGCCTATTGTAACCGCATTCTGGTTCACAACTGTCGGTGGGGCAGGTATATTTTACGAAATGGCACAGCCAGGTGTAATATCCGAAGCGTTAAATACATCGGGAATGCCAGCAGCGATGATCGCCATTACCGAGCAACTGCCATTGAATATGATTATTGGACCCCTGTTTCTTCTTGTTACGATCTTGTTCGTAGTCACAACAGGTGACTCCATGGCGTATACGATTTCTGTTGCAATTACAGGTGACGGCCATCCACCAAAAGTCATGCGAGTATTTTGGGCAGTGATTATGGGAGCCGTGGCAAGCGTTCTATTAATGATTAGTGAAGGCGGAGTGGAAGCCATCCAATCCTTTATTGTAGTTACGGCCATACCAGTCTCTCTCTTACTGTTACCTACATTCTGGGCTGCTCCAAAAGCGGCTAAACTGTTATACGCTGAACAATTCGGAGAAGAAGCACCGGCTGAGAATGTAGAAGTAGATTTTGTCGAGATGAAGACTGAAAATGAAACAGTACAGAATAATTTAAAGCAAATAAAAAATTCATAATGATACTTTCGTAACCTTGTCGACTAGACAAGGTTTTTTTATTGTGTGACATTTAGCTAAAAGGTATACTTTTAACAAGGACTAAAGGTATACTACTAATATACTTAAATTTACTAGGAGGGCCTATGAAGTGAAGAAGTCTGCAAGTATTGCGATGAAACTCTCAAGACTTATTATCGCGTTATTTTTATTATTGTTTTTAGTTTATTCAATCGTCACGAGTGTCATGTTACATAAGCAAAGCATTAAAGATGCCGAGGAATATGCATTAGAAAGTGCAAATAAAAATTCGCTCGTTCTGAGTGCGAAACTAAGTGAGACAAATGAAATGTTGCGCACAACGAGTCACATATTGGAAACATTACAAGCGACAGGCGATATGAAACCAGAAGAAGTTATTCGCATCATCAAAAGCAATTTGCAAAAAAATGATGATGCGACAGGTATGGCTGCGGTAGTCAATCAGTCTGCGTTTGTTAAAGGAGAAGTCATACCAAAGAATTTGCTTGATGAAAATCAGCAATTCATACCCTATGTTTTTAAAGAAGGCAATACGACGAATGTAGAACCGTTAAGTGGAATGGATGATTCCACAGCGAATAGTTGGTATACCGTTCCGAAAAATGAGGCGCGTGCCATTTTGACAGAGCCTTATTCGTATGAAACGAATGGTCAAACGATTCTTATGACGACTATTTCCGTTCCGATGGTCGATGCTTCAGGAAATTACTTTGGTTTATTGACAACCGATTTATCTATAGATTTCTTAACTGACGTAGTGAAGACCATTCAACCAAAAGGCGGCTACGCTTCCATTATTACAGACGCTGGTTATATCACAGCGAACAGTTTGAAAACCGAGTTGAACAATACCAATATGGCGGATGCTATTGATTGGAATAGTGCTAAAACTGATCTGAACCAAGGGGAATTGGCGAGTATGTATGTAGATTCTCAAAGTCTGCATGAAGAAGCATTTAATGCGTTCGCTCCGATTAACTTAAATGGAATCAATGAGAAGTGGTCAGTACAAACGGTAACACCAAGATCTGAGATTCTAGATACATTTACCACTATATTGTGGATTACTATTATATCTGCAATTATCATCGTGTTACTAATGTCAAGTGCCTCCACGCTCTTCATTTATCGTCAATTAAGACCATTGAAAACATTACAACAATCTATGGAAACCGCTGCCACGGGCGATTTGACCATGATGGTAGATGAACAGAATATTCGTCACGATGAAATAGGCTTAGTAGCGCTTGCTTACAACGATATGTTGCGTCAGACAAATGCAGCTCTACAAACCGTGCAACAGTCTTCGGGACAGCTGAGTGATTCATCGACACAAGTCACACAAGCCTTTGAGGAGCTAGTAGCTGCCAATCAGGAAGTATCTGTAGCAACGGATGAAATCGCACAGGGGGCTTCGAAGCAATCCGAGGATACGGAAGTAACCAGCTTGCGAATTTCCGATTTAGCAGACCGTATGGATCATATCCACGCTATGTTCATGACGATGAACGAATTATCTACAGAGGCGTCTAATTCTACGGAAAATGGAATGTCGGAAGTGAAAAAATTACGCGATCATAATACGACAGCCAACGAAGTCAATAAAAAGGTACAACTTCAAATACAAACATTGACCGATAAAATTTCGTCTATCAATCAGGTTATTCAAACATTGCATGATATTACAGCAAGCACGAATCTTCTAGCGCTCAACGCGAGTATTGAAGCGGCACGAGCTGGCGAGAGTGGGAAAGGATTTGCGGTAGTTGCGAATGAAGTACGTCAGTTAGCGGAGCAGTCCCGTAGAGAAACTGAAGTCATTCAAGAAACCGTGAAAGAAATCTTATCAGAATCACAACAGACGGTTGATGTCATCGATTTGAACATGAAGTCAATGGATGGTCAAAACCAGTCCGTTACCGATACAGAAGAATCATTCGTACAAAACGCAGGGATCGTCGATCAAATACGTGAATCGATTGCGGAGCTATCCGAAAAGCTTGCTGAAATGATGGAACATAAGGACGAAGCCATTTTGGCGATCCAAAATGTATCTGCCATTTCAGAGCAGACGGCTGCATCCTCTGAACAAGTGAGTGCGTCAGCTGCCGCACAGCAAGGAGAGTTGGAACAAGTAGCAGATTCCACAAATCAGATGAACCAGATTGCTGGGGAATTACGAAGTGTAGTTGAACGATTCAAGTTATCGTGATGTAAAGGCTAGGACATAACTATCTCACCCCGTTTCCCTGCACTCCGAAAGGCACGCTTTCCGAGGGGCGTGGCTTGAGCCAAGCGAACAACGTAGGGTTCGCTTTGCCGTATTTCTGTGTACTTTGCAGAAATTAAGGCACCTGTCCAGGGTCTCAAGACGCACGCTGATCCCTCAGGAGTCGGCCTTTCTCCGTTCCGGTACACTCTGATACTCTAAAAAATATTTATTGATAAGAACAGAAAAAAGCGTAAAGGACATTCCTCTTACGTTTTTTCTGTTCTGTTCCAACCTCTTTTTTGTCTTCATATAGATTTCATTCATTTCGTCCGAAGTAAGAAAAGGGTTAACAAGTGTCGGAAAAGGTTATACTAATTTCTAATAGACATAGTGAATGAGCAGCAGGTTTACAAGGTGGATTGTCTTTCTAGTATGCATAATACATCTCTTTTGCTACACTAGGCAAATCAATATATTTAGTATGAAGGCGGGTGTGTATATGGAAGAAGCAGCACTGATTAGTATCGTAGCCATTTTAGCACTCGGTATTTTTTCGCAATGGCTAGCCTGGAAAATCCAATGGCCTTCAATTTTTATCATGTCGATTGCAGGTTTGTTGATTGGCCCGATTTTTGGCTGGGTGAATCCAGAAGTGGCGTTGGACGAGCTGTATAGTCCACTCATTTCACTGGCAGTTGCTATTATTTTATTTGAAGGAAGTTCCAACTTAGACTTTCGGGAGATAAAGGGCATTTCGAAGTCTGTTTTCCGAGTCGTTACATTGGGTGCGTTTTTAGCATGGATTTTAGGATCGATTACGGCACACTTCATTGCGGGGTTAACGTGGGAAGTGTCGTTTATTATTGGAGGTCTCTTCGTGGTGACGGGGCCGACGGTCATTATTCCATTGCTACGTAATGCAAAATTAAAAGCACGAACCGCTGCTGTCTTGAAATGGGAAGGAATTATCGTGGATCCCGCGGGTCCGTTACTTGCTTTATTTGCGTATGAAGTAATTAAAGTATTGACGAATGAACATTTATCGATAAATTATTTATTGAACTTCTTTGGCGGTGCAGCACTTGCTGCGCTACTCGGATTAGCTATGGGATTGTTGATTAGCGTGATGGCGAATAAAGGCCAGTTTCCTGAGTACTTGAAATCACCCGTCATTTTGGCCTTTGTACTGTTGTGCTTTACGATGGCGGAAATCATTATGCATGAAACAGGCATGCTTGCAGTGACTGTTATGGGACTAGTACTTGGCCGCACGAAGCGCTATGTTTCGTCCATCGGAAACGTCGGACATTTTGTTGAAAATGTGTCTGTCATGTTGACATCGACGGTCTTTATTTTATTGACAGCATCACTTGGAAGAGAAACCCTCTCACAAATCTTTACATTACCGATTATTGGATTTGTATTGGTTATGCTATTCGTTGTACGTCCACTGTCCATATGGATTTCGACGGTGGGTACTGAATTGGTCTGGAGAGAGAAGTTACTACTCGGCTGGATTGCGCCACGAGGTATTGTTGCATTAACCGTCGCAGGTTATTTTGCTGCGACGCTTGCAGAAGATGGGTACGAAGAGGCTACTTTGCTGACTGCACTGACCTTTGCTCTTGTCTTTATTACGGTAACTGCTCATGGATTTACACTTGGACCTCTAGCGAAAAAGCTGAACCTAGCGAGTAATGAACCACCGGGCGTATTAATTGTCGGAGCGAGCAGTTTTTCCATTGCGTTAGCTAGCCAATTAAAAGAAATGAAAATACCCGTACTGATCGTTGATCCTTCGCAAGGACGTTTGCGCCCAGCGACTGAAGCAGGTATTGACACATTTACAGGGCAGATGTTATCAGAACGGTCACGTTTCTCTATCGATTTGGCACCGTATGATACGATTTTATCGATGACTGGAGACGCGTCTTATAACGCATTGATCACACAATCATTTGCGCCTGAGTTTGGTTTTAGCAACACATTCTCGTTGACGGCTGTATCTAACCATACGATGAGTAAGTCCGCGTTGCCGATTTCATTAAAAGCACATTTATTGTTCGAGGAGGAAGCTACGTTTCCTGAGTTAAACCGTAAGATCAATACGGATTATGAAATCGGTCTGTATGAGTGGGAAGGCACAGAGACAGATTTGGCGTTCAAGGAGATTATTCCGGAGACGGCAACTGCATTGTTTGTGAAGAAGAAAAATGACACATTGGTATTTGCTACATTACAGAAGAAGATTTCGTTGGATGCCGGTGATCAGTTAGTCGTGATGAAATTGAAGCCTGGTGTTCCTGCAAATGTATAAATGAAAGAGGCTGTCAAAGTGTAGTACGAACTTTGACAGCTTTTTTGCGTGGGGAGTGGCTAGAGTGTGTTTGTCTTGCAAACTGAGGGATTGGGTTTGTTGTCGGACTGTTTGTTACTTTTGGTTGGGGCGTTACTCGACTGATTGTTGGGGACTGAAGTTACTGAGGTATAGTTTCTAGACCCACGCAGGCACGTGGGGGATTGCCTACAGCCAGGAGCCAGCTGGTGGTGCTGCCAGTTGTCTCCTGGCCACGGCCTACCCCGCAGTTGTGCCTGCGCTACTAAGTGGTATGTATTTTGGTTGTGGTTCTAATAATAAAAGAATCAGCTACATCATGATATCTAGTACGTATTGCTTGCGAAAGAGTCTACGAACTGTCCTACACCTGATGCAACGAAGGCGCCTGCTGTGGTAGGCGTAGCGAGGAGACAGAGACAGGCGCACTTTCCTGTCTGTGGCTCATCGCGAGAGCCATCCACCAGCGCCGAAGTGGCGGCAATGAAGTTGCCATTTAGATTGACAGCTAAACCACCACCTCCTAATTGAACAGGGAAAAGAAAAGCACGTGTGAGAACAACAACCGAATGCCGATTATTAGGCATGCTAAATAGAAACGGAATACAAAAGCACTTCGAGGATTAAAACACCTAGATGAACTGCCTTCACCCGACGCAACGAAAGCGCCTGCTGTGGCTCCTCGCTAAAGTCATCCACCAGTACTGTAGTGGGGATCATGTTACTCACCACTTACATTGTCAGCTAAACAACAGCCATTTAATTGAACAAGAAGTAGAAAGAACTACACCCATTAACTCTCATGAAATCCACCATTCAGAAAAGAACATCACGTTGTTGACTCCATGTTCAGCACTGTCAATTCCTCGCTATTTTTCAGCAACTCAATAAATACCTGCAACGCCTTTGTTTGAAATGGCGAATTCGTCACGATCGAGAAGTGACGCTTGAATGGTGTGCCTTTGACCGACAGCGTTGTTAAATCACCATAACGCAGTTCCTTTTGGATGGCCCACTGTGACAATAGACTGACACCGAGTCCTGCTTCGACAGATTCTTTTATCGGCTGCGTACTGCTGAATTGCATGATGCGCTTTGGATAAAATCCAGACTGGGAGAAGAATAGTTCTGCTGCTTCGCGGGTGCCTGAGCCCTCTTCGCGTAATAGCCAAATATCATCTTCTAATTCAGTAATGGATTGACGACCTTTTTTCTGTGAAAGCGGATGATCGATAGACGTTACGATGTACATTTCGTCTTCTGCAAAGTCTTCATTTTGAAGGGGAGCAGCTTCCTTGAAATGTCCTTCAATCAACCCGACGTCGAGCTGGTGGGTGATGACTAACTCCGCAATGTCTGCTGTATTGCCGATAGTTACTTGCGGTTCAATCGACGGGTAGTCAGCGACGAGTTTAGACAGAACATGAGGTAAGACGTATTCACCGAATGTATAGCTAGCTCCAATAGTAAGAGGGCCGCTAGCTTTATTGGCTAAGTCATCCACTAAGTTTTGCATTTTGGAGTACAGTCCGGCAATTTCTTTTGCGTGATGGTAGACAATTTCTCCAGCTTGATTTAGTCGTACGTATTTGTTGGTACGCTCAAGCAATCGTACCCCAATGGATTCTTCGAATGAACGAATGTATTGACTAACAGCGGGTTGTGTCATGTGAAGTTCTTCCGCTGCTCTAGAGAAGTTCTTTTGCTCGGCTACTTCAATGAATACTTGCAGTTGCTGATCGATAGGGTACCACTCCTTCTGTGTATATAGATTTACTTATCATACCTATTATAAATAGTTATTTCTCTTATAGCCAGCTGTTTTATATACTACTAGTAGGAGGTGTTGTTACCGTGGTTTCTTCCAATAGGTCTTCAGAACAGCATGGACCACAGCGTCCATCCAAATGGTTATCGTGGATCGGTGGAATAGCATTTACATTTTTTATTGCACTTTTAGGTTTTGTATTAGCGAAAGTACCTGGATTCGATCATATCGGACAACTGGCTTGCGCAATCATTATCGCGGTGGCATACCGTCAATTCTTCGGTTATCCTGAAGTGATCCGAAGTGGAATTGTTTTCTCATCCAAGCGTTTACTGCGCGCAGCGATCATTTTATATGGTTTGAAATTAAATATAGACACAGTTTTGAGCGATGGGCTCGGCTTGCTTGCACGAGATGTAGGGGTCATCCTCTTTGCTATCTTCATGACGATCTGGCTTGCAAAAGTATTTAAGGCAGATAAAAATATATCTATGCTTTTAGGGGTCGGAACAGGTGTCTGTGGTGCAGCAGCAATTGCAGCAGTAGCACCCATCATTAAAGCAAAGGATGAAGATACAGCAATAGGGGTAGGAATCATCGCGTTAATGGGTACAGTGTTTGCGATCGGTTACACGATTTTACGTCCGATTCTACCGCTCGATTCAATCGAGTATGGAATGTGGGCGGGTATCAGTTTACATGAAGTAGCGCACGTGGCGTTAGCTGGTGCACCAGCAGGAGAAGATGGTCTTGCGATTGCATTACTCGCCAAACTCGGCCGTGTATTTCTATTAGTACCGCTCTGTTTCATTTTAATATTTATCATGAAACGTAAACATAAAGATACAGACGAAACGGGTGCTAAAATTGAGTTTCCATGGTTCCTTGTAGGATTTATCATCCTAAGTATTCTAGGAAGCTACGTATTCGGTCACACCGTTCCTGTTTCAGATCGCGTAATGGAAGGCGTCTTCACACTGACTACATGGTTACTAACAGCAGCCATGGTCGGACTAGGATTAAACGTCAGTCTGCGAGACTTAAAAGACCGTGCCATGCGTCCACTAGCTGCGATGACTGTTACATCCATACTATTATCGGTCATCGCGTACTTTATTATTTGATACTATTTAGCAATAAAAGCTGGCTTCAGAGAAATATCTCTAAAGCTAGCTTTTTTGTTTGACTTTATTTAGTCCACCCCCTAAACTATTAATTATTGGTTTAGGGGGTGGACTACTTTGAAAGATCAACTTCAAGAAGCGGTAGAACTATTTGAAGAAGTCATGATCTACGGCACGGAACACGTCGTGAAAAACTTGGACGTTCCTATCTGGAAAGACTACTCTCCAGAACAAATCCAAGTGCTGAAAATACTATCTGCCTATGGACACCTATCGAGCGGGCAACTAGCAGAGATACAAGGCGTACATAAAAGTGCTATTTCGACACGCCTCAAGAAACTAGTCGAAAAAGATCTAGTACGGTCTGAAAGAGATTTGAATGATCAGCGGATCAATCGGATTTCATTGACTGTTAAAGGTCATGAAGTACTAGCTGTTTCAAATGCGGCAATAAATGAAAGTATTGAAAATCTATTCAAAGACCAAATCGATGAACAAGAGCTCGAGCAATTCATCAAGACATTCCGTAAACTTAAGTCCATATTAGTAATGAAGGAGAGATAATGCGTGAAAACGATATTGAAATTAAAATGGCCTATTGCGATTGGTATCGTAGTACTGACAGCTGTTTTATTTATGCTAGCACCTGATTTGGCGAAGCAGGCGGAAAAGGCGGGTTCCTTCCAATTGCTCGAATCAGCAGATTCACAAAAGGCCGCAAAGATGTTAGAGGATGCGGGAGAAGCAGATGAAACGATTTCGCTAGTCTATGATCTCAACGAACCAGCAGATCAAGCAAAGAAACAAGAAATCTCCAAGACTGCCAAAGAAATCAAGGGTGCCAGTAAGATTGTAACGGACGTTCTTGATCCATTTGAAAGTGCGGAAATGGAAGATCAGCTCGTTTCTGAAGATCAGAAAATGGTATTGCTTCCCATAACGGTAGACGGTACAGATGATCAAATCATTCAGTTGGCTGAAAAAATAGAAAAAGATATCGTATCTACAGAAGACAAAGTATATATGACAGGCGAAGCTATCATCAATCATGATGTAAACGAAAGTGCGCAAGAAGGGCTGAAGAAAACAGAGATTATTACAGTTGTATTGATCTTTGCCTTATTACTTATTGTGTTCCGCTCGATTGTGACACCATTCGTTCCATTAGTAGCGGTAGGCATCACCTACTTGTTAAGTCAGTCATTCGTCGCATTCTTTATCGATTGGTTTGGGTTCCCAGTTTCGAACTATACCCAAATATTTTTAGTAGCGATTTTATTCGGTCTTGGAACAGATTACTGTATTCTGTTATTAAGTCGATATAAAGAAGAGTTACTAGCTGGTCATGAAGTAGAAGAAGCCATTATCAACACGTATAAAACAGCAGGACGCACACTTTTCATCAGTGCACTTGCGGTATTTATCGGTTTCGCGGCAATCGGATTTGCGGATTTCCCTATATTTAAATCAGCAGTCGCAGTAGCGGTCGGAATTGCCGTGTTGATGCTCGTTCTATTCACTGTTGTTCCGTTGTTAATGTCTATTTTGAAAGACAAATTATTCTGGCCTGCAAAAAGCGCGGCTTCTCATAAGGATAGTAAATTGTGGATTGCATTCAGTAAATTATCCGTAATGCGCCCGTTACTTTCCATGTCAATCGTAGCGATCATCACCATCCCGCTACTATTGACGTATGACAATGATCTTTCATTCAATACAGTAGATGAAATTGATGGAAGTAAAGAGTCCGTAAAAGGATTAAATCTTATCTCTGAAGCTTTCGGTGAAGGAGATTCACTACCGGTACAAGTATTGTTAAAGAAAGATTCTCCAATTGTTAAAGAAGGAGATATCACTTATTTAGAAGCGATTTCACGAGACTTGGAGAAAGTAGAAGGAGTCAAGAGCGTTCGTACTGTTACACGACCAACGGGTGAATTGTTGGAAGATTTATATGTAGACCATCAGATCGGTTTAATGGCAGATGGTTTGAAGCAGGCGAATGACGGTATACATGAAATTCGCTTAGGATTAGCGACAGTACAATATAATTTACGCGACGCAGCGAATCAATTGCCTTCAGGCGGTGCTGGCGGTGGTAGCGGATTAATTCAAGCCGCAAATGGTATTGAGCAAATCAATGGCCAGCTGGCACAGATTTCTGGTGGCCTACAGCAAGGTCTCCCAGCCGCACAAGCAGCTGGAGGGTTGGATGCACTAGGTAACGAACTAAGTAAGATTGGTGATGGCATTGCAGGAGCTGGATCTCAAATCAACCAAAGTGGTTCGCAAATTGGCCAATTAAAAGGTGGTTTGAAGCAGCTAGGTAGTGGTGTGAAAGCTTCTAAGGACGGTTTAGCTGAAGTGACGACAGGACTTCAGGAAATTGCGGATATGCTCGATGATATGGCGGATACGAAAAGTGTGCGCGACACGGGTTTATTCATTCCAAAAGGGACGCTTGAAAATGAAGAGTTTACACCCGTTATCGATCGCTACACATTCAATGATGAAAAAGGGATTTTGATGGAAGTGATTTTGAAAGAGAACCCGTATTCACGTGAAGCGATTTCAACGGTACATGATATTAAAGATACGGTGAAGCGCTCGGTCATCGGTACGCCATTTGAAGATGCAGACTTAGCATTTAGTGGTATTTCGAGTATGAACTCGGACTTGAGTGATATTTCATCCGCGGACTTTACGCGTACTGTCACCATTATGTTAATAGGGTTATTCATTGTTCTTTTCGTCTTATTCCGTTCAGCTATCATGCCATTGTATATGATCGGTTCACTATTGCTGACATATTACACAGCGATATCTATTACGGAATTGATCTTCGTCAATGGTCTTGGGTATGACGGAGTCAGTTGGGCTGTTCCGTTCTTCGGATTTATTATGCTCATTGCACTTGGTGTAGATTACTCCATCTTCTTACTCGATCGTTTCCGCGAGGAGAGTATTGGGGGTATGAAAATCAAGGAAGCCTTGATGTATTCTATGGCGAAGATGGGTACGGTCATTATTACGGCAGCTATCATTTTGGCAGGGACATTCGGTGCGATGATGCCTTCAGGCGTCTTGAGCCTTATGCAAATTGCGACGATTGTTATTTCGGGATTACTACTCTATGGTTTAATTATTTTACCATTGTTAATTCCGGCTGTTACGGTTTCATTTGGACGCGGAGTTTGGTGGCCGTTTAGAGGATAAAAGAGAAGGTGCTCAGCTATTGACTGAGCACCTTTTTTGTCTATGTTTATAGAGCTAAGTTTACAGGGTAAAGAAGTAAAAAGAATAGATAGGAGATCGCTCATGATGAAGTTACATACGGGGTCATTATATTGGGAGTCGACTTTTACAACAGAAGGTTTTGCGAGAGTGTGTCGTCAAGATGTATATGATGTCGCCATAGTAGGTGGCGGGATGTCTGGCGCATTGACTTCCTATGTATTAGCGAATGAAGGCTATTCGATCGCGTTGATTGAACAAGAAGAAGTGGGAGGGGGTAGTACCTCTGCAAATACGGGTCTACTGCAGTTCTCTAATGATATTATGCTACATGAATTGATCGAACAAATTGGTGAAAAGAAGGCTGTGGAATTTTATCAGTCATGTAAAGAAGCAATGGAGAATTTGCAAGACGTTGCGAAACATGCACCGTTCGATGTCCAATTTCATACACGCAAAAGTTTATATTATGCTAGCACAGAAGAAGACGTTGCCAGATTACGCAAGGAGTTTGAAACGCTACGAAAATACCATTTTCCGGTAGAGTTTTGGGAATCTGAGGATATTGAAGCACACTTCCCGTTTTCACAACCTGCTGCCATCGTGACGGCAGGAGATGCAGAAGTGAATCCTTTACGCTTGTGTATGGGAGCGATTCATTATGCATATGAGAAGGGAATGGACGTATTTGAACATACGGAAGTGCTTGAGATTCAAAATGCAGAGGAACAAGTTCTCATCAAAACGACGAATGGAGAATTTCAGGCAAAGTCGGTCGTTGTTACTACGGGTTATGCACCGACTCTTGATACGAAGATTCCTCAAAAAGATTTGAAAGTTACCTACGCAATCGCCACACAGCCAATAGACGATTTGTCATTCTGGCATGAACGGATGATGATTTGGGAAACGAAACGACCGTATTTGTATATGCGTTTGACGGATGAAAATCGTATCGTAGCGGGTGGTTTAGATCAGGATATGGATTCATTACCGAGATCACAAAAAGAAAACGAAAAGAAATTCGATCAATTAAAGCAGGAGTTGCAAGAGCTGTTTCCTGATCAGAAGCTAGATTTTGAGTATGAGTGGACGGCACTATTTGGTGAATCGACAGATGAACTACCAGTCATCGGGCGCCATCCATTGGAACCACATATTTACTATCTAATTGGACTTGGCGGCAACGGAACGGTCTATAGTATGTTGGGTGCGTATTTACTACGTGATGAATTGGCGGGGAAGTCGAATCCTAATGAACCTATATTGGAAATAGATCGATAAAAAAAGCAACTGGAGAAAAAGTTCTTCAGTTGCTTTGATGCATGTATTCACATGGGAAATACTATGTCGCTAGATTAGTTAACTTAGAATGTGATAACACCCATAGCCATAGTAATTAGGAATAATACGATACTGAATCCCCACATAATAAGGAATGAGTAGCGGATATGTTTGCCCATTTCCAAACCTGCAAGCCCTAATGCAAGCCATAGTGCAGGGGAGAAGGGGCTGACGAATGTACCGATAATGTTCCCGACGATTAATGCATACGCGATGGAAACTGATGGAACACCGAAGCCAGAGACGACTTGTTCTACAATCGGCAGTAATGCGAAATAATACGCATCTGTACTGAGCAATAGATCAAACGGTACGCCGAAGAGGCCGATGATGATATGCAAATACGGCACAATGAGTGCCGGCAGTACTTTTACTAAATCTGTTGCTATAGAATCTAGCATGTTGGCACCGTTTAAAATACCTAGGAATGAACCGGCTGCTAGAATGATCGCCGCCATTAGTAAGGCATTCGGCGCATGCGCTTTAATACGATCCATTTGTTCATTCACGGAGCGATAGTTTAATGGAAGCGCGACACTGAATCCAACCATGAAGATAAAGCCTGTCGGTACTTTTCCCCAAACGAGTAATCCGACGACGCTGACGGCAATAATCACGTTGATCCAAAGCATTTTGGGACGAAGAAGGAGACTGCCATCAGAGTCTACTTTTTGCTCTACCTCTTCTATCTCATCCACGTCATCGTCAAAAGCTCCACTAGCCACTTTCTTAGCGATAATTCGCTTTTCGCGTAATCCCAGAATGAAAGCAAATGTAATTAAAAGTAGTATCCCGACGATTTGGATTTTGATAAGTGGCCGCCACAATTCCGTGACGTCGACACCAAGCACAGCTGCAGCTCGCCCGAGAGGTCCGCCCCATGGAACCATATTTACGATACTTGCCGAGATCCCGACAAGAAGTAGCAGTAAATAAGGATTCATTTTCAATCTTTTATAAAGTGGTAAAAGCGCAGGGATTGTAATTAAGAATGTGGATGCCCCTGAGCCATCTAACTGTGCAATAGCCGCGATTACTACTGTGGACATGGCGACAGCCACTACATTTCCTCGTGAGATTTTAATCATTGTATTAATTAATGGGTTGAAGACCCCTGCATCTTGCATAACACCAAAGAACAGAATAGCAAAGATGAACATAATGACGACGCTGATAACAGATTCAATTCCACTGTTGAAGAACTCCCCAATTTCCTTGAAGTTGAAGCCGGCAAAAAATGCTCCGAAGATAGGAACGATGACCAAACCGACGATAGGTGTAATCCGGCCGCTGATCAGTAATGCCACGATAATGAAAATAGTCAATAATCCAATAATACTTAACATAGCGATTTCCCTCCAATGAATAAAATGGTGAAAGAGAGATGTAAGCGGATACAAATAGATGTAATCACGTAAATTCTCTTATGCTGTCCATAATGTATCATGTCGAAAAGTCGCGAAAAAGCTTGTGATCATAAGGCGGATAGAGTTTTTATTGTGCATTTTGTTCATATTATTCACGCGGAAGCATTTAGAGTTTGATATACGTGCGTTCAGGTCTCCCGACATCTCCATAGTGCAATTGGGCTTTTACTTTTTCTACTAATACAAGGTATTCCAAATAGCGTCGTGCGGTAGAGCGGCTGACGCCAGCTGCTTCACCGGCATGAGCGGCGGTTAATCCTCCCGTCGTACATTGTAAGATTACGTTTTCAATGCGTTCAAGTGTTAGACGATCTATACCTTTTGGCAAACCATCAGCTGAAAGGGAAAGGGCTGGTTGTATCTCTGTACCGAATAATATACGGTCAAGATCTTCTTGGGACAGTTCGGTTTTTGAAGAGAGCAATATTTTACTAGAACGGTACCGTCTGAATGCTTTCGCAAACCTCTCTGGTTCAACGGGTTTGATTAAATAATCCAACACACCTCCCTGGAGTGCTTCTTCTACAGTTTCTGCCTCTTTCGCAGCTGTTAACAACATAATATCAATGGTGGGGAATTCCCTCCGCAGACCCCAAAATAAGTCCAGTCCCGGGCTGTCGGGTATGTAGACATCCAATAAAATGAGATTAGGCAGCACTTTTAACTGCTGCAAATAGGCAAGGGTTTCTGAAGCTGTCCTTTGTTCTGATACGACTTCATAGCCAGCAATCTGTTCAATTAGTTGGCGGTTAATCTTCGCCACTCGAAAGTCATCCTCAACAATGACTACTCGTATAGTACTGATCACGGGTAGAATTCCTCCTTTAATTATCTTTTGGCAATGAAACGACAAAGTATGTACCGCCCAGTTCACTCGGTTCAATGGACAGCTGGCCATTTGCAGTTTCAATTGCATTCTTTGTTAAGGCGAGACCGAAGCCTCTTTCGGTTCCAACTTTTGTCGAGAAACCACGGGTTACGACTTTATCAAGAATAGCATCATCGATTCCTGGACCTGCGTCATCGATTTCAAACAGCAGATCTTGTCCGATATCAGTAAAAGAAATCGATATTTCTCGGGAAATGGCTCGTTCATCATGTACAGCATCAAATGCGTTATCAAGCAGATTTCCGATAGCCGTCAATAATGCTTGGCGGTTCACGTCGGATATTGGTGAATGGAATTGGCTATCGGGTTGGATGGACACATTGATTTGCAACTCGCTCGCTTGACTAAGTTTTCCGACAAGCAGACCACTAATGTGTGGATCATTTATATTATCAAGTAGTGTGTTTGTCCAATGTTGCTGAATGCTAGTTTCTTGTCGAATAAAATCGAGCACTTCATCTTTTTTGTTTAGTTGCGTCAGTCCCATAATCGTATACAGTTTATTAGCGAATTCATGTGTTTGTGATCGCAGGGCATTAGCATATTGCTGAATGTGCGATAGTTTTTTCGTTAAATTCTCGATCTCGGTTTTATTCCTGAAAGTGGCAACTGCACCGAGCAATTCATGTTCGTAGAAGATCGGCACACTGTTTACATACACGATGTGGTTGCTAAAAACTTTTTCCTGACCGAAGACGGATTCACCATGCTGCAGAACATAGGGCAGATCTGAATTAGGAAAGCTCTCTTGTATAGGTTTACCTATCCAGTCATCGGCTTGCTGTTCGTCGCCTGTCAAAAGTTTCAACGCAGCGGAGTTGACCATCGTAATTCGGCCATCCTTATTAATAGCAATAATGCCTTCATGAATGGAATGCAAAATAGTTTCTTTTTGAAAGAGTAAATGCGAAATCTCTTCAGGCTCTAATCCAAATAACACTTTCTTTATATAGTTCGCAATCAGTATAGCTCCAATGATTGCGGCTGTGCAAATGCCTAGGAGAACAAGCCAGATTTCCTTGCTGTATCCCCAAATGATTGATTCAATGGAATCTACTAAGAACCCTACTGAGACAACCCCTACAATTTCGCCATTTAAATAGACGGGTGCTTTTGCACGGAGTGAGCTACCTAAAGATCCTGTTGATTTGGACGTATAAGATTCTCCGTTATTTAACGCACGTTCATTATCTTCACCAATCATTTTTTCGCCAATCCGATCGGGACTCGGGTGTGCATAACGGATTTCCTGTTGGTTGCCAACAACGATAAACTCTGCGTCTGTCTGGTCTTGGATTTTTTGCACAATTGGCTGGATGATAGCAGAAGGATTATTCGATTCAAAGGCCTGAGAAATCTCAGGTATCACCGCCACACTTTTTGCAACACTCAGCGCTCTTTCCCCAATTTGAGTTTCTAATGTATCAGTGACGAAGAAACTCATGAATCCACCAATCAGCAATATGATCGTAATGGAGAGCGCGCCTATCAAGCTAATCATTTTCAGGTGGAGATTGAGAAAGGGTCTGTTTTTCGTTCTATGGATGGATAAATCTTCTTTTCGGATACGGATCATGTCGAACCCCCGGTAAACATGTTAGTAGATATAGAATACCATGCTATGCGAAATATGAAATGGTATTGTTCATTAAAAAGTGAAAGGGAGTGATCAACGTTGGAGGCATAGACAGTTAGCCATTATACGTATGGAAAAGAAGAGTTTCCTTACTAGCGATGTAAAATTACTCCTTGAACATAGCATCATGATTCGTATTGTAGGAAACTCAGTGAGGAAGTACAGTAGTTTCACTTACGTAGCATGCAGGATAGTGCGATTTTGCAGTAGGACTTGAAATTTCCATATGAGATTGCGATCTAGCCAATTGAAAATCTATTTACTTAGAACGCGTTTACATGAATCATTCGTAAATGACCAGGTAGCACAGTAATTTGCTGCGCCGTTTCTTCATAGATTTCTCCGTCCATATCGACTTTATTTCCAATAGGTTGCATGATATCAAGAGCTGTGACTTGAATATATTCGAGTTCATATAATTGATCATTTACCACAGCAGGATTTTGTAGTGTAAATAATTCACGAAAAGCAGCAAAGTTGGAATCGCGCACAATTAGAACATCTAATTTACCATCAATAGGAGATAATGAAGCGATAGGAAGCTCGGTTGTGCCAATAAATCCTCCATTCAGAACGAATAGTAGAATAGCCTCTCCTTCTAACTCTGTATCCATAGATTGAATTTTGTATCGAAATGGTTGGGTCTGATTCAATGTTCGTAAGGTACTCAGCATATAGCTAATGGAACCAAAACGTTTCTTTTCAATGGACTTTATATTTTCGGATGTTTCAGTGACTAATCCGGTTCCCCAAAAATTCATAAAGTACTGCTCACCAACTTTACCAATATCGGTATTCCTAATCGATCCGTTGAGGAGAGAAATGGCTGCTTCATGTAAAGGTTGCGGAATCCCTAATGATCGACTAAAGTCGTTTGATGTACCACCAGGCAAAACTGCGATGACAGGACGTGTAGCAAGAGGTGCGATACTATTTATACAGGTGTGTACAGTCCCGTCACCACCTAGTATGATGAACAAATCGACTTGGTCGCTATATGTAACACAAGCTTGCCGGAGTTGTTCTTCGGAAGAAGTGTTCAATACAATGAGTTGATCTACCGCTTGTGCGAACACATGAAGTGTCTGGGAAAGTTTTAGCTGTGTATCATTCGCGCCCGCTGTCTGATTATAAATAAAAAGCGCGCTGTTGAAATGAAGCATGATATACACTTCCTTTTTTACTGTATTATTCCCGATTTCACGATGTAGAAACTATGTGTTGAACGTAAGCAACTGGTTTCTTATATGAATCTCAGGGAATGGTAACTATAAGAGGAGTGAGGATAGATGGATATTTACACAGTTGGACATTCTACGCATACAAAAGAAGAATTTCTAAAATTATTGGATGATGCAAGTATCGAGAAACTAGTCGATGTCCGTGCGTTTCCAGGTAGTCGCAAATTCCCACATTTCCATGAGGATCGAATGAAAGAATGGCTACCGGCACATGATATCGACTATGCGCATTGTAGTAAGTTAGGTGGCCGTAGAAGAAAATCCAAAACGATTGACACAGAAATAAACGATGGATGGAACAATCAATCGTTCCATAACTACGCGGATTATACGTTGACAGAGGAGTTTCAAGAAGGAGTCGACAACCTAATGAAGGATGCTGCCGAACAACGAATTGCCATCTGCTGTTCCGAACGGCATCCCGCAAGATGCCATCGCTTGTTGATTAGTAATTGGCTTGCTACACATGGTTGGACTGTAAAACACATTATAGATGGACCGAAAGAACAGACGTTGATAGAAGATCATATCGTGGGAAAGTGGGGCGCAGAACCTACAATGACAAATGATGATGAAGTAGTATATCCACCTGAAGAAGAGTAACAAGAAAGCCCTTTAGTTCAAAGGGCTTTCTTGTTACTCGTACAATGTTTTATCGTGCGATCCATCTGCATGGTAAACAGATAATATACCTTCGTGTTCCGTAACGTATTCTTTTGCTTTATCAAGTAAAGCGGATTTGGTATCTTCTTTAAACATGACATGATCGCTACCCGACTTTTGGAAGATCCATTCCTCTCCACGAGGTTTTACTTCGTAATGTGGACGTCCTTCACTTTTACCTTCCACGTATTCATGAGCTTGCGCTGTAGCTATGGATATAGCACGATCTTCTTCGTAATTCTCACGCAGCAGAGCATTGGCAATTTCAATCGCTTTATCACGTACTGCAGGATCCAGATTCTTCAATGAAGCAGGATAATCCTGTTTGCTCCAAGGCATTCGACATCACCTCCTGTTTCACAAATTCCCTTTTTTCATCCAGCGTAAACTACAGTATAAAAGAAATGTTAAACGTCTGCTACCTGAACCTTATTTGAATAATTCATAATGTAGAAGAAGCAATCAGCATTCATTTTTGAATAATTTGATTATTCTATCACTTAATGCTAGAGTATAGATATTCTTACGTACTTAGCGATCTAGCATTATTTTAACGATCGCCCATTTTGTTATGATCTCAATAGGATAACCCTATATAGATAAATAGTAACTGAAGGAGTGATGGTATTGTCTCTGTCTGTTAAGCAACTATTGGAGAGTAAAGGTATTCAGGCAAAACCCGAACATCTAGAAATCTTAGAAAGTCGCTGGAAGGGGATGCAAGGGTTAAGAGGAACATTAGAAGGTGTGAAAATCGAAGACGCAGATATCGGACTTCGAAATATCCCCGGAGGTGATCATATTGGCTAAAGAATTGATTCAGAAGTCGGTCGAGGAACTGGCACCACTTTTGGAAAACGGATCATTATCACCAGTCGAGTTAACCAATGCAGTGCTAGATCATGCAGAAGAGACGCAAGACACGATCAATGCTTACATGACAATCTACCGCGAAGAAGCGGAGCAATCAGCGCGTGAAGCAGAGAAAGAAATTAAAAATGGAAACTATCGAGGCATGTATCATGGAATTCCAATGGCCTTGAAAGATAATTTATATTTTAAAGGAAAAGTCACTACCATGTCTTCTAAAATTCATAAGGATTTTATTCCAGAAGATGATGCGACAGTAGTAAGCAAGTTAAGAGATGCTGGAGTCATTTTCACAGGAAAACTGAGTATGCATGAATATGCTTGGGGAATTACAAACAATAATCCCCACTATGGAGCAGTTAGAAACCCTTGGGATACAGACAGAATTCCTGGTGGTTCGAGTGGCGGCTCAGGAGCTGCCGTTTCAATTGGTTCAAGTGTCGCTTCTCTTGGAACAGATACAGCAGGCTCTATCCGAATTCCTTCATCCATCTGTGGGATTGTTGGATTAAAGCCAACACATGGGCGTGTTAGTAAATATGGATGTTATCCATTGGCTTGGACACTTGATCATATTGGTCCGATGACTAAAACAATCAAAGATGCAGCAGGGATGATGGATATTATTTCAGGGTTTGATGAGAAGGATCCCACATCGGTTAATACTCCAGTGAACCAGCATTTGAAGAAAATCAAAGGGGACGTATCCAATCTGGTCATTGGCGTGAATGAAGATTATTTCTTCAATAGAGTAGATGATGAAGTGGATCAAGTAGTACGTGGAAATATTAAAGCGCTTACAGACCAGGGGGCTAAAGTGGAAGTAGTGAAAATTCCAAGTTTAAAATATGCGGAATGGGCGGAACTGGTGACATCACTTTCAGAAGCGTCTGCTATTCATCATGAAGACATGTTGAAGCGCCCGCAAGATTTCGGTGATGATATCCGAATGTTGTTTGAGCTTGGTGAATTACCATCTGCTGTTGACTATCTTCAAGCCCAGCAAGTACGTCGTCAACTTAAGCAAGAATTCGAGGAAGTATTCAAAAAGGTCGACGTACTTATTGCTCCAACACTACCCGTAGTGGCGAGTACAATCGGTGCGGACACTGTGGAACTTAACGGGGAGCAAGTGGATCTAATCGATAACATTATTCGTTTTACAGGACCGGGTAATCTAACTGGCCTTCCTGCATTGTCAGTACCGGGTGGTTTCAAAGGAGACCTACCTGTCGGAGTGCAGATTATTGGACCTGCTTTCTCAGAAGCTTTATTGCTCGACGTCGGTTATGCGATTGAACAGACTAATCCGATGAAGAATAGGAAACCGCCTTTACTCACAAAAGCATAAAACCACAAAAAGCTCCGCGGTCAACCCATGGCCGCGGAGCTCTTCGTTATGTACTCGCTCTTCGACGAAGCGGTACAAATTATTCGACTTTACTTCTTCGCTATCACAAACCCAGCTGCACCAAACTTCAACCCAAATCCGTTTGTGCAATTGCTGTTATAAATAGTATAACCTATCAAAAACGGTATAAACGCAAATCATCAAACTGTGAAGAATGTCATACTTCTGTAGTGTTTGGCATCAAACTGAGATACATTACAGCAGCCTTACACTAACCTTTCATTACTATATAATATGCAGAATATTCCGGTTGTATACCTAAGTAGTCAGAATATTCAACTACATTAATTTTGAAATAAACATTGTAGCAATTCCGAAATAAATTAGTAATGACAGAATATCATTGATCGTCGTAATTAAAGGGCCGGAAGCTACAGCTGGGTCTACATTAAATTTATTGAGAATCAAAGGAATAACGGTTCCTGCAATCGTTCCGATAATCAGTGTAGCAACTAAAGATGAACCTACAACTAATCCTAGTGTGAAACTACCTTGCCATACATAGGCAATTACTGAGATCACGGCACCACAAACGACACCTAATATAATCCCAACAATTAACTCTCGAAATACTAGATGCAGTGACGTTTTCATATTTAAGTCTTCAGATACTAGACCACGCACCACGACAGCTAAAGATTGAGTACCGGTGTTACCGGTCATACCGGCAATCATCGGCATAAAAAAGGCGAGAGCGACAACCGCTTCTAACGTTTCTTCAAATTTGGAAATGATACTACCTGAAACAAGGCCGATAAATAACAATAGAATGAGCCAGGGGAGTCTACGGTAAGCGGCCACGAGAGGTTTTGTTTTGAAGTCAATAGATTTACCAGAAGCGAACAGCATTTCAATATCCTTGTTAGCTTCTCTGACAACTAAATCGAGTACTTCATCTGCCTGTATGATTCCCACTAATATATTCTCTTCATTGACAACAGGTAGTGATACGAAATCAAATTGTCCAATCATTTTGGCTACTTCGCCTTGATCAGTCGTATCCAGTACTTTGGCAAGACCGGTCTCCATAATTTCCGTTACCATACAATCTGCCTTTGCGAGCAATAAATCACGGTAAGAAAGCACACCTATTAATTGTTTTTCATCATTAATGATATATACATAATTTAAATAATGAGCAAATGATTTATAATGCATCAGCTTTTCAATCGTTTTTTCAACAGTGTATGACTGATGAACCCATACATAACGCGTCGTCATAATCCGCCCAGCTGAATCTTTAGGATACTTTCGGCGCTGTAACACATTCTTTTTTTGTTCTTGGCGCAATTCAGCTATAAGTTTTTCCACTTGTTTATCTGACAGGTCGGATAAAAGGTGGGATAAGTCATCACTCTTCATTTCTTCGAGCAGTTCTGTGGAACGAACCGGCCCTACTAAATCCAGTACGCGTAATTGTTCACTTTTCGATAAAAAGCCTAGCATATTCACCAGATGCTCTTTATCCAGTATTTCTAAAAATATAGTATGTCGTTTTCGTGGTAATCGTTTATACTGAGTCGCTACCTCTCTAGGTTCTAATTCATTAACTGCTTTTTTTAAGGTTTCCAAATTACCATCTTTAATCAATTGTATAATCGCGCGTGAAACATCATCTCGATCACGATTCACCGGCATGTAACGCACCTCTCTTATCTGTAAATAGTTATATTCATTCATTCTTTCCCCTCTGTGGAAGAAAAGAAACCAAGTGATGCAATGTAAAATAATGTTAGTCAATAAAAAAAGCCTCCGAAGAGACTTAGTTCAAACTTAAATATGAGTGTCTTTGTCAGCCGGTTTTGGATCAGTTAAGGGATCATAGCTATGATTTTTAGCTAATGGATTCGGGTCAATCAACGGGCTTGATTCGATATCATGACTAGCAGGGTGATCAATTGAACCTGTCGTATGGGAAGCGTGTGTATGTGTTACTGGATCATATAGATCTGAGTCGATTAATACTAATATTTTCCCGTGTTCGAAATGATCATGATAGCGATGAGCTTCATCTTCAAGAATCCCCATTCCAATCAATGCACCTGCAAGGCCACCAACACCTGCCCCGGCTGCAGCTCCTGTAATGCCGGCTACTATTGGGCCGGCTGCTATTATAGGACCTATCCCAGGGATAGCCAATGCACCGATGCCTGTAAGAATTCCTCCAAAGCCACCGATCAAACCACCAGTTGCAGCTCCTGTCGCGGCCCCCTCGGCAGCATGTGTGTCCGTTTGTTCGACTACATAATCTGCTTCTTCACGATCTTTACTAATAATGGAAATATCATCGGCAGTGAATCCGTGATGCTTTAAATTTTCAATCGCGGCAATGGCTTCTCTATCTGTGTCATAGGTTCCGACTACATGTCTTTTTTTCATAAAATAGCTCCTCCTATAAATGTAGTAAATAGTAGTTTCACATTACTTATAAAACTACCCTTTACTATCCAAATAAAACTCAAAATCTATAGATATATCAAAATGTAAAGTTTGATACAGGTCTATATACCTTAGTTTTCACACAACTTGAAATAAAAGGAGCTATTTGTAACATAAATATGGGCGCTGTCATTGCATTGTTTCACGTTTGTAATCTAACTGTAATATATACTTGGTAGGATAAGACTATCAAATCGTTAGGGGTGGCATATTGAAGAAGTTATTATTTGCATTGACAGTAGCCATGGGAATTACAGTATTTACAAGCGGGATGAACGAAACATCAGCCGCTGCATCCGCTCACACAGTTAAAAAAGGTGACACACTATATAGAATCTCTCTACAAAACAATGTGTCTGTCTCTAATATTCAGAAATGGAATAACTTAAAATCCACAGTGATTTATCCAAATCAAAAGTTGCGTTTAGTGAAGTCTTCTAAAGTGGCTGCTAACGCTCCGAAGAAACAAAGCACACCATCTCGTTCAAATGGAGACAGTGTATCGAAAGAATTTATGGTAAGTGCAACAGCGTATACAGCACATTGTAATGGCTGTTCAGGTATTACAAGAACGGGATTGAACTTGCGTCAAAATCCGAACTTGAAAGTAATTGCAGTAGATCCACGAGTTATCAAATTGGGAACTAAGGTTCACGTGGAAGGGTACGGATATGCTATCGCTGGAGATACTGGTGGAGCAATTAAAGGTAATAAAATCGACGTATTCATTCCAAACAAATCACGTGCCTTCGAATGGGGCCGTAAAAACGTAAAAGTAAAAGTGCTTAACTAATATATTGATAGCTCACGTAGCATAACTGCTATGTGAGTTTTTTTGTTATCACATGTGTTCCACCATCTATACTCTATTTTCAACAATAAAAAAACATGATCCCCAATTTGCAGGTATCATGTGTAGGTTATATAGAAGAAATAACTTGGTTTTTGCCATTCTTTTTTGCTTCGTAAAGAGCGAGATCCGCTAAATGAAATAATTCATTGAAACTCTGTATAGTACGCCTTGTATTATCACTGATTCCTACACTGATCGTGATCGGAATAGGTAACACATCTGAAGTAGAAGATAAGGATTCAATTTGATCAGCGAGTAAAGTAGCTTTTCTTTTCGCGTCTGCTAAAGAAATATCTTGCATCACTAAAACGAATTCATCTCCCCCGAAACGAGCCAACAAATCTTCTTTTCTTATTTGATTAATAGAAGTATGTGCAACAAATTTAATGGCTTCATCGCCAACTAGATGGCCATATGTGTCGTTGATTGCTTTTAAATTATCGATATCGAAAACAATACAAACTACGGACTTTTTAGTTATGGCTACTTCCGTCAGCCATGAATTAGTCGTTTCTTCTAAATACTTTCGATTGTAGACACCTGTCAAATAATCCAAGTTTTCGCTTGATACATTGGAAGAGTTTTGTAACCGTATTTGCAATTCAAGTGCTGCTTTTACTAGGCGACTGTCTTCGATTTCATGCAATAAATCAATATATTCCTTCTGAATGATTGCCAATTCATCAAAACTACAAAGATTTTCTGCTAATACAACTCGTCTTTGCTGGATATCTTTTAATGTAGAGTAATCTTTCAATCTTTCCTCGCGTTGTTTTGCTTTCGTGTAAAAGTGGAAAGCTTTTTCGGGCTCACCTATCAAATCATAGAATCTACCTTTTAAGATTTCAAGAAATGCTGTTTCGCGCCGATGAAGGTCCGAATCTGGTAACTGGTGTAAATAGTCAAGGCTTGTTTGAGCGAGATGAGGATTTTGAAGATTAATAGCAGATTCAATTACGTGAAGATGTGCTCGAATCAATAAAATTTCTCTGTTGACGTCCTTCATATTTGCAAAAGAAACGGCTAATTGTGCAGATTCTAGCGCTTGATTATACTGCTCTTTTTTATTGTGAAGAAGGCTTAGTTTAGTGTAGGCCATGCTGACATAAGAATAATCTTTACTCTCCATTGCAATGGAGAGCATGTCTTCCAATAACTTTTGCCCACTGTCATAGTCTAATGCGAAAGAACTGACAAAGTATTGTAAGTAATACGACCGCATATAATCGGATTTCTTACCGTACAAAACACATTGTGTGTGATGCTCTTCTATATGAAAGAGAACTTTTTCGAAATCACCAGTGTAATAATAGGAGATCGCAGAAATGTAATGCGCGGTTAACACAGCCTCATTATTTGAATATAAAAGACCTTTGTTTAATAGCTCACCTGCACGTTGAACGACTAACTCATAGCGTCCTTCGTTTCTTGCTTCATTAATTTTGCTATAAATTGCCGTTATCTCATTTTCCCTAGCCATAGCTGTTCTCCTCCGATATAGGAAGTATTAGTAATTTCTGTAGTTCTAATGTATGCGTTGTATTATTTTTGAATGTAATGCTATCATATCACGCCATGAATGAATGAACACATTTAAAAGTACTCATTTTACGAATATTCTATTGAATACATTAAAGACTATAGTTTTATATACCCTGTAAATTAAAAGTATAAACGTCCTACTTAAGAATATGAAGTAGGACGTTGAATTATACATTATATATTTCTTAGTTGGATTGGATTTGCTTGAATGCGGAAATAAAGTAATCAGGTTCTTCCTCAATTTCAAATGTAAAAACACCTTCATTTGTATGAAGATAAAATAATCCGGTGTGACCCGAGAAAGGGCGGTAGGATATATCAAAAACATGCTGTAGTGGGAAACTACGATCCGATGTTGTAATACGATCTTGAAACAAGCAAATTGTGTGATAAGACTTTTGGTGCGTTTGCTCTATGCGATCCACGACACGGTGAATGGAAATATAGCTAAGTGAAAGGATTAGCTGATCACTCGAGTTATTCATTAGACGACCTCCTATATCATCATTATCATAACACAGAATACTATGCTCATAAAAACGTTAGAGATACTATAGACCTAAACGATTCGATAGAACTAATCCTTACGTAAGTGACTGGTAAAACGAACTAACGCTAGCAGTAAAAGAAACGTTACAGCGCCTGCTGTATCTAAGTAAACATCTTGCATCGTCGCAGTGCGGCCTCCTGTAGTGTACTGGTGTAATTCATCAGCGCATGCTAAAACGAAGGTGAATAGAGCTGCTAATAATATACGAATCTTAGACTTAGGTAAGAGCCAATAAATAACTAAGGCCAAAAATCCAAATGTGAAGAAATGTGCAGCTTTACGAATTAAGAATTCTACAAAATGATAATATCCCCGCTCTTCAACAGAAATAGTTCTATTCCAATAGGAGAATTCCCACTTCGATAAAGTAGTTTTACCAGGCTCGCTTGGTAACCATTGTTGTAATGTGGAAACGAGCGATTGTTGTTCGTATGTCTGACTGGATGAGATCAACAGTCCGACTAAAATGCTGAGTAGTAGGAAAAGAGCCAGTAATTTTTTCATAATGGGATTGTATCATGAAAAGTATATTGTGATATAGGTGAACTAAAAATTTAATTTGTTATTCCACAGTTACAAGGATGTAACCTGAATGTAATATGCAAGGTGTACACTTTCTTAGTGCGGGCGATTCCACAATATGTACAATACATCCTTCATTTTCCATTACCAACCGAGGGAAAGTATGTTAATATTTTATTTGAATGGCTAGTAATCACTCTTTCCTTTTATATACTTTATTCATTTAGTAGTCTTCAGGATTATTTAATATGAAAGAGGGTATGAGAATAAGAGAGTGATTTTTATGCTGCTCTACAACCAACCAGCAATTACGCTCGTAATCAAACTAGAGGAGGAAATTATTTAATGAAATCACAATCAAAAAAGAAGTACAGTAAGTATCTAACAGGTGTAGCGTCAGCGGCATTGGTAGCATCAGCAGTGGCACCAGTTGTCAGTGCAGCAGACTTCAATGACGTGGTGGACACTAACTCACACAAGGAGGCAATTGACGCACTAGCAGCAACAGGTGTGATCAGTGGTTATCCGGATGGTTCATTCAAGCCTAATAAGACTTTAACTCGTTCCGACGTAGTAAAGTTAATGGGAAAATGGCTTGTATCAAAAGGTTATACAATTCCGACAGACTATAAAACAAATCCACGCTTCACAGATTTAACTTCTAAGTCGAATGACGAATTGTTGCAATCTGCAGCAATCGTAAAAGATAACGATGTATTTAGAGGATATGAAGATGGATCATTAGGCGCAGCTGGATCCATTACCCGTGAAAATATGGCGGTTGTATTGGTTCGTGCATTTGATTCAGTAAATAAAACGAGCTTATTAACATATGTGCAAGAACAAGAATTTGATAGAGATGTAGTAGATTTGAATAAGGCAAAAGCTGAAGCACGTACTGCAATCGATGTATTAGACTACTTCGACATTACAAACCCAATTGCACCAAACTTCAGACCAAAAGAAACTACAACACGCGCACAATTCGCTTCATTCCTGTACAAAACGATTCAAGTGGAAGTACCTGGAGAAGAACCAGAAGCTCCAGAAGTATCTGAAATTACATCGGTTACAGCAACTGATGAAATGCAACTTGAGCTAACAGGTAAGAATTTGCACATGTTGAAAGCAGAGCAGTTGAAAATTGAAGGAAATGAACTAGCTTCATTCAAAGCGAACGAAGACGGTACAAAAGCGACAATCGAACTAAAAAACGAACTTACGTCGGGTAAAGAAATGACTCTTGACTTGACGACTAAAGCCGAAGAAGAAGGCGAAGAAGATGTAGTGACTTCTTACAAGTTTACGTACGAGTTGACAGTTGAGAAAGTTACGGCTACTACGACTCAAGTGAAAGCTGGCGAGGCTGGTCAGAAGTTGATGTTCAACATTGACGGTAAACCTGCTGACATGAAGAAGTTGACGGATGCTGGTTACACGGTTGCGTACCAGTCTACTAAGCCGAGTGTATTCTCGGATCAGACGACTGGAACTTTGACTTCACTTGCTGTGGGTAATAACTTCTCTTATCAAGTTGTCATTACTGATAAAGATGGAAAAAAAGTCGAATCTGAATTAGTAGATGTTAAAGTAGTAGATTTCGGTGCTACATTTGCTGACATTACTGAAGTTGAAATTACGCAAGCGGGTACAATGGTAGGTAGTGGTAGAATTTCACTCGAAGATGGACAGACTGATGTTAAAGTAACAAAAGCCGTGACACTTAGCGGCGTAACAAAGACTAATCCTAATGCAACATACACATCTTCCAATCCAAGCGTGGCAACAGTCACTTCGGATGGTAAAGTGACGCCTATCAGCACTGGAGAAGTTACAATTGTAGCTAAAGTCGGTGATGTAACGAAAAACATTAAGCTTACAGTTGGTGTAGGTAAACGCATGGCGACTAGTGCTACACTTTCATCTACTGAATCTAAGTTACTCAAAGACTCTGAACAAGATATTACTGTAACAGTGAAAGATCAGTACAACGATCTTTTCAATGGTCAACTAACAGCAGAATCTAAAGACCCTGAAGTTGCAACTGCTACTGTGGGGACATCTGAAAATGGCGTTACAACAGTAAAAGTGAAAGCATTAAAAGCTGGATCTACGACTGTTCAAATTAAATCAGGTGAAACAGTTCTAGGTACTATTACTGTATCTGGATCTGAAGATAATGTAGTAGCTACTAGAAAACTTGAAACAATCACTGCAACTGATGATTTGACTATCGATGCAATTGAAGGTTCACAAGACGGAACAGTCAAACTAGCTTGGAATCAATACAATAGCCAAGGTTTCCTTATAGCTAAAGATTTAATTCCTATGGACGACTACACTGTAACGTCTTCTGATAGCTCCATCGCAACGGTTTCTAAGGATGGTAATGGTGTCATAACGGTTAAAGCTGTAAAGGCCGGTACAACTAATGTAGAAATTAAAGAAGGAAATATTTTAAGAGCGACAGCTACTATTACAGTAGATGATTCGACTCCAACTATTTCATCCGTAGTATTTGAAGATACTAAAGCTATTACTACCGAATCTGTTGATATGCAAGTATTAAAGCAAGAAGGCATTAAATTAACGTCAACTGAATTCACTCCGGGTATGGATGACGACGGTAAAATATTCATTACGAATAATAACAAGAAAATTACACTAGGCACAATTGCAAAAGACTATTCAGGTAGTGCTGACGATGTTACGGAATTAGAATTAGACGGTGGTCAACTTGGTGGTACTGTAAAAGCTGGTGCTCAAGGTACCCTAGTTGTAAGTGTGAAAAATGAAGGACAATCTACTCCGGTTGGTACAAAAACAATCGAAGTAAATGTCCCTGCAAGCAACTAATAGAATCTCAGCTACACGACAGCAAACTAGCAACATCCAGCCCTATTCCTTGATCAGATTCAAGGAATAGGGCTTTTTTACGTTTAGTTAGCTACTTATCGTGGGTACAGATAAAGTACAGACACACAGGGAGGAGTGAGGCTATGAATTGGTTAGAAGGTATTAATTTAACAACTTCATTAGTAGTGCTCATTATATTAGCTATTCCAGTCAGTATAGGGATTTTTCTATACTTTTTTGATCGAGGCCAGAAGCAGCACGCCATTTTACGTAACTATCCGATCTTAGGTAGAGTTCGCTACATATTTGAAAAGGCGGGTCCAGAGGTTAGGCAATACTTATTCAATGACGACAATAGCGGCAAGCCATTCAGCCGAGAAGAATACTTACACATGGTCATGCCGGGGAAGTACTTAAACAGTATCATTGGTTTTGGATCTAAACGAGACTACCAGGAACCTGGTCATTATATTCGTAACGCGATGTTCACGAAACAAAATGAGGAAATGCGTGTAGCTAATGATAATCTATTGAAAACTATGCGTTATGAAGTAGATACTGACAATTTATTCTCGCGTAAAGAGCATCGCGAAGAAGTGACGACATTGCCTTGGTTGTTACCTGAGGAAGATGCGATTATATTAGGACCGAATTGTGAGCATCCATTTGTCGTACGTAGCTTATTGGGGCAGTCGGGGATGAGTTATGGCGCACTCGGAGACCATGCAATTACTGCGCTATCTAAAGGTATCGGTATGGCCCAAGGTGCATGGATGAACACAGGTGAGGGTGGTGTGTCAGATCATCACTTAGTAGGTGGAGCAGATATTATTGCGCAGATTGGTTCGGGTTTATTTGGATTCCGTACAGAAGATGGTCAGTTTGATTTTGATAAAGTAAAAGAGAAAGCCCAAATACCACAGGTTAAAGCGTTTGAGATCAAGTTGGCTCAAGGAGCAAAAATGCGTGGAGGACACGTAGAAGGGGAGAAGGTTACAGAAGAAATTGCGGCTATACGAAATGTAGAACCTCATACTTCTATTAACAGCCCGAACCGTTTTAATCAGTTCCATGATTATCCAACATTGTTTTCGTTTATTGAGGACATCCGGCATGTCGGCGGTATTCCTGTAGGCATCAAAATAGTCATTGGTGGAAAGCAAGATGCTGAAGAGCTGGCATCGTATATGGCTGAGACTGGTATGGGTCCTGATTTTATCTCACTTGATGGAGCAGAAGGTGGATCAGGAGCTACGTATCAAGATTTAGCAGATAGTGTGGGCTTACCAATTCGTTCGTCTCTTGTCTTACTAGACGATGCGTTGCGTAAGTTTGATGTACGTGATCGAGTAAAAATCATTGCATCAGGAAAAATTATTACACCTGATAAAGCAGCAATTGCATTGGCTTTAGGTGCAGATTTGATACAAGTTGCACGTGGTTTCATGATTTCGGTAGGCTGCATTATGGCAGAACGATGCCATACGAATACATGTCCAGCGGGTGTCGCAACGACAGATCAAAGTTTACAGCGAGCACTTGTTGTAGAAGAAAAGAAATTCCGTGTAACCAATTATATTTTGACAATGAGAGAAGGATTATTCCGTGTGGCTGCAGCTGCAGGCTTAGATTCTCCAACAAAGTTTGAAAGACATCATGTAATCTATAAGGATGAGCAGGGGAAAATTCATTCCGTTGACTAAAAAAATGACCTGATGAACGTTCATCAGGTCGTTTTACTAATTATATTCTTCTGAAACTGTTGAATTTAGATTTCCAGTACGGATTATTCAGGCTGACGACTTCGGACTTCTTGCCACCAGCATGAACAAATTTATTGTTTCCGACATAGATTCCTACGTGGGAAATCCCTTTGCGGTAAGTGTTATGGAAGAATACTAGATCTCCAGGTTTTGGTGATTTAATTTTTGATGATTGTTTGAATTGCCCGGTTGTTGTTCTAGCTATAGACTTACCGTTCTTCTTGTATGAATATTGGATAAATCCACTGCAATCGAATCCTTTAGTTGTAGTGCCACCGAAACGGTATGGGATTCCGCGTAACTTCATGGCTGTTTTCACAACACCGGATCCTCCGCCTTTAGTAGAGGCAGCTGCTGCTACTGCTTTACCTGTAGATCTCTTTAATAGAGAACTTGAAACATATCCTTTTTTACCATTAATCTTTACTTTATACCACAATTGTTTACCTGCATATTTTTGATGTGTTAGTTGAACACGTGTACCTTTTTTTAATGTAAAGACTCTTCTATGTTTTGTTCCAGCATCTGCACGAACGTTTGCATTATGTACTGTTATGTATATACCGCTTTTAGCTGTCGCTTTACTTGCTGCATCGGCTGTCCCGCCAGTAAATCCGACGAACATGGCTGATGCTATTAAAATTGAAGATAAAAACTTTTTCATGAATGACTCTCCTCCGAAATAATAGATATCACTTTCTAGCTGCAAGTAATATCTTACACGACAGCTTAAGAGTGAAACATTACGTTCATATTAAGAAGAGATTACAAGAAACGTGTTTTGTAAACACAATGTAACAAAGTAAAAAGCCTTCCGTGGTAAAGAAAGGCTCAAGACAAATACGATTATCTTTTAGGGAAAGCAGAAGGATCTTCATCTTCAATTTGTTCGGATACTACAACATTCTCTTCTTCAGAGGTCAGGTCATTCGTTTGGATTGTATCGTCTCGATGGGTTGCTTGTAGAACCTCTGGTTGAGAAGGGTTTTGCAAAGGTTCATATCCGCCATATGACGGCTCAGACGCGGTATCCTCAGTGATGGGTTCTGTCGTTTTAGTATGATCAACGACAGGCTTAGAAGCACGGGGCGATAATCCGTCTGTATTGAAAGGCTCGTCTTTCGAATACACGCTGTAAGCCCACCCTTCATCTACATATAACATCATGCCACCGTGTTGAACTTCTTCGTAATAGCGATCTACTTGAATCGTATCCATTCCGATGCCATACATCATTTGTTTAATATGATTTTCTCCGGTTAAGAAGCTCATAAAGCGATCTGTCCATGTATCATATGCGGAGTACACATCTGCGCCCGTTCGACTACGTAGCATCGATACATCGGTTTCATTTTTAGCGATTACATAAATATTTTTGTCGATATAACCAATTTCTTTTAATTCTTCTATCTTACTTAGAAGGTCAGCATCTTTGTAATATACACCAATAAATGTCTTGCTTATAGGTTCATCCATTGTATAGCCTCCCTTTTATAGTGGGTGTATATAACATACCCACTTCGCGTTCTTCAAAAACCTGGCGAACGTTGGGAAAGGAAGGGAACGTAGATTACGGATATTTTACCAATAAAAAACGTCAATAAAGAGTCGGGAAACTCTTTACTAACGTTCACTTATTATTGTTCAATTTGTACTTTTTGCTGTCCAATTTCTTTTCCCGAACTGTCGTATGCTATGAATGTCGCATTCGGATTCAGCAGGAAGTCTTGGATTTCGTAACGTTTTTTATTTAACATATAAATACCTTGTCTTCTATGTGTGAGCTCATAATCTACATTACCATCTTTTGATGAGAAGCGGACGATTACTTTGTCGATAGGACCACAAGCCGTCAACAGTTCAGTATTCATTCGGATATCTTCATTTACTAGTCTTACGGATGGAGATTCGAAAATAGATGCACTCAATGAACAAGTATCGACCGGGATTCCACAGTTGATTTCTTGCAAGATGGATTGATAGACGAGTGGTAATTCAATGTTTTCTTTTATGTGAAAGTATTTTCCTCTGGTATCTCTAGCTATTGTTTCTAGTAGCTCGGTGTCTAAATTCTTTCCAAGTCCAATTGTATAGATTTTGATACCCAATTCTTTCGCTTTTTCTACTTCTGTCAAAATAGGTGCTTTAGAAGACTTGCCATCAGTTAATAGAATCAGTGTTTTAGGCTGACTGGTCAAGAATTTACTGAAAGCCATTTTTAATCCATTCGCAATACTCGTACCACCACTTTGTTTAACTCCTTTTAAAGAGTCCATAACGGGAGTAGGTGTTCCTTTCTCTAAAAACATACCACTAGTAGTGAAGTGAGTGGCAATATTTATATCCGCTTGTAGTGTCTCAATAAACTCTTTTGTTTCAGTCACGCGATATCGCTGAGGATCGTTACGTATCATACTGCCCGAAGAATCTATTAGAAAACCGATTTCAGGCTTTTGATTTGTACAGGTCCTATCTGTTGTTAGTGGCGGTGCATAAGAAACGGGTGCACTAAATCTTTTTTCTAGTATAGATTGCACGGCACTGTCAGTTACCGAAGAATTTGCTATCGCGGTAGCAATGATTTCATTCTTCACTAATGCAGTGGGAGTAATGAAAGAAGTCGTAGCCTGACCATTATGAAACCTTACGAAAGATGAATCAAAAGGAAGACTATATAAAGAATCTACTTTTAAATAGCCATTAAAATCCGTGATTACTGCACCACCCGGACGTGCTAGTGTAGCGGTAACGAAAGTTGTTCCTTTGTTACTGTTGACTCCATCAGTAATGTCTAACTGAATTTCCGCTCTGGGGACATACGTTATATTGGCAGTTGCAGTCGGAAGTGAGCAATTTCCTACTCTACTTACAGGTGTAATAGTGATTGTATCAACTTTTTCAGTTGTTGTACGAGGAGCAATCACTTTTACAGTTACTTCTGGGCCGTCAGAGAGTACATACTGATTCCAAGTCATTGCAGCGGCCGCCACAGAGGAAGCAGATTCAAGTGAAGCGATACTTTCCGCAAATTCGCGATCAGGATCATCTTCTGGCTCTTTAGGAAGATCGGGCTCTGGTTTAGGTTCGTTTTCAGGTTTTGGATCTGGCTTATTTATAGGTGGAGTGTTCGGATTAACTAGCTCAGGTATAGGAGGGTTTACTTCAATCCTCGCTCCTTCCCTAGAAGTTACTTCGAATTCCAATTCTTGTTCATAAGGAATGAGCTCTCCGTTACAATCACGAAAGGTAAATGTGATGAACGTTTCATCAATCCCATTAGCAGTTAATGTTGGTTTTTCTATATCTATTTCGACTTTCTGTTCGGGTTTGATTTCTGGTAGGGAAGGTTGAACTGGACGCTCGAATTCTATTTCATCTTCCTCTACAAACTTCGGAGGTTTTGCATATTGTGCATGATCCTTACCGGTTGCACTAGATGACAAGCCTTGAATATGACGACCTATACTTTTAGACATTTGGTGCATGATATGAACTGCTTCAGCACGTGTAAGACTTCTATTTGGTGCAAAGTCCTGATAATCATTTTTACCTGTCAATCCATTGGCCAGATCATGCGTGTAAAGATAGTAGACCGCTTCCTGTGCATACAGATCTTTCCCATGATATGCAGCAAAAACCTTTGCTGCGTGCGCTCGTTGTACAGCCGAGTTTCTGGCAGAACCACTGTTGAGTCCGCGCAGCGGCAGGTGATGTTTAGCTAAATACCGGTAATTTCCCATCGTTTTATATTCCCCTTTCTTTACAGGGAATGAGTTGGGGGAGTTGAGATCAAAGCGCACAAGCATCGTGACAAGTTGAGCTTCGGTAATCGGTTGTTCGGGCTTGAATGTTCCATTTGGATAACCGGATGTTATGCCGACGTCAGCTGCCCATTGAATCGCATCTTTAGCCCAGTAGCGATCATGCACGTCTGTAAAAGAAGTGTTAGCGGAAACTCGTAGTGGAGAAAGGGCGCATAATATAAATACTAAACACCAGACATACGTATTGCGTGCATTCAATACAGTGGACCTCCCTTCTTATTGGAAAAAGATATCATCACGATAGTTTTGTTTTAAGTCATTCTCTAAAAAGTCAAGGAAGCGAGAAGTTAACAATGCTGCCTGTGCTCTGGTCAATGGTTGCTTCGGATTGAAATAATTTTGTTCATTACCTTTTACCAATCCAAGTTCTGTTGCTACATAGACGCTATCTTTAGCCCATGCGGAGATCTTATAGTCATCCACGTAATGTGTTCTAAAGCCTGGGCTTGGTGCACGTCCTTCCATTCCGAGCGCTCGAACGAGAATAGCGATGGCTTGTACACGTGTAATCGGGCTGTCAGGCTCAAATAAATCTGGTGTCACTCCGTTAATAATTCCTTGCGCTACTGCACTTTCGATATACATATAGTCAGGATCTTTTACGGAAAGATCTGTAAATATAGGAACACGGGGCACTCTACTTTTCTTTGGTTCTTCTAGAACACGTAGGTCCACCGCCTTTAAAATGCCAATGGTATATTGATAGCGCTGCATAGGTGTGTTTGGAGAGAAAAATTGAGAATTCTCATCGAAAATACCAAGTGAATATAGTTTTTCAATTGAATCTTTTGCTTGATGCCGACCAAGATCACGAAACTTGGGTACGATCAAGCGCTCTACCAATGGTAAATTCTTTTTCTGCAATTCTAGTTTCCCTTTACCTGCGCCAAAAGGAATATTATACGTATATTCGCTTACCATATCAGAAGAGCTGATTACGGAATGACCACCTGCAAAGCTTGCTAAGGTAGGGTCGAATGGTTCGTATACCATGATTCGAGATTTGCTATCAGAAGCTTTGCTTGTAATGAAAGCAGAACCTTTAGGTGTAACAATTTCCGAATCCATCAACTGTGTTTCAGTAGCACCCCAGAAATTTTTATAGCCCATATTACGTCCATTTAAATGAACGGTAATGATATCTTCTGCTTTTGTTGAACCATCAACATATTTATAGATTTTCCGGCCAACCATATTGCCTGAATAAAAAGTAGAAGCAGGTAGATTATCCGCGACCATTCCTTCCGAATACTGATAGTCAGCGAGTGTATACGTATCTTTACCGAATGTGACTTTCTCAGAATAGCTTTTGACCTCAAATTGAGAGGTAGTTTGGCCTTTACTTTCGTGCTCATTGACGTTGGCAACATAGTTTACGCTTCGTGTAAGTTTAGCATCTTTATACGTTGGATGATCTTGATCACCAGTCAACGTGAAGCGGTACGTTCGAGTAAGAGTATTTTTATTTTCTTTTTCTGTTGTGACTGCTTTTCCTGAAAATATAACAGGTTCACCTGTCAGAAAAAACACCTCGCTATACTCGTATTCATTCATCACACCGCCATTGACGTCAATTGGACTTGCCGAAGCAGGAGAGGTGTTCAGTGAAACTGTAAGTAGAATTATAGTGAATAGAATACTTGTACGTACTTTTGTGAAACACTTCATTTGTATGACTCCCTCTTTTAGGCAGTGAGAGGATTGTCTCACTGCCTGATTTTAATCAACTAAAATGATGGCTGCTTTTAGAATATTCTCAGCAACTATAAATAATCTATCGTTAATTTCTAAATCACTTGGTTGGATCACTGCACCGTCTTTAATGAAGGTAGCTTGTTGGATATCCATTTTATTTATATTACCTTGTGTATTCCAAGCACTTTTTGTCCATTTACTAACATTCCGTACATCGATACTAGTATGAATCGCCTTGTCGCTAGGGGTAGAATGTAGCTTAGATAGACGACCCACTAATGTAATATTGGCAGGTGCCTTACTACCTTGTATTACATGAATAGCAGAAACTTCTTTATCTGATACATAGAAGTATCCATAATCATCAGTGTAGAAGCGTAAATCCATTTGAGGAACAAAAGTAATGAGTTTCTTGGAAAGCTCTTGCACTGCATACGTTTCATTATGGAAATCCAGATCCTGTTCTTTAATAGAAGACCACACGTTATTCTTTAGTTCAGACGCATTTGACAGACGGAATGTATAGCCAAGTACTCCCGAGATTTTACCGAAGTAAATGGATTGATCAGATAAATTCGGACTGTCCAACCCATCATTGCTAATATGTATAATATTTGCGTACTGTGTTTTGATCGGACCCGATGCTGCGACAAAGGCTGTGCCATAAGCGCCTAAAGATTCTGGTGAGACTAACCGGCCGTTGCGGATCAGAATGGAACCACCGTGATAGCGGAACCGCTGTGAATCCATCAGACTAATTTCTTTTGTTTTTCCATTAAAGCTTTTCAGTGGTTCGTAAAAAGTACGTTCTGCATTTTTTTGTATAATGATGCGTTCTACTTGTTCTTTGCCATGTTTATTTACAGTTGCCAGATAGACTTTTAAGTTTGCGTATTTGCGCAACTGATTGTGGGGAACTGGTTTATTTTCAAAGTAAATAGGCGTTTTAGCTGAGTAGTAATAGCTGGACGTGCTATTCGCATGGTTTTCATACCAGTGCCAGTTTAAGAATTTTGTCTCATCACGCAAAATGATTTTGCGATTGATTGGATCGATTCGGTGAAGAGTTCCTTTATATACGCCAGCTACTTGAACACCGGGTTCTAAAATTTCTAACAGTGTAATGTAGTTGGAATTATAGACGGAGAACTTAATGTTGACACGATCTCCTTCATATAAAGAGCTACTAGTTGTACGTTTACCTTTTTTAAAAAATTGAGTATCTGAATTAATATAGACATTTTTTACACGTCCATCATCTAATGTAATGGTTAGACCTTTTCTGTTTCGGTCCATATACGTGACCATACCGCTATAGGCTTTACCGTTAGGCTCAATGACTGCTCCTGGCGTAGTTGTTTTACCGTGCAGTGTTTTTAAGTAGCGGTTTTGTACGTCGGCTTCTATTTTCATACCTAACTTAAACGCATCGATTTTAACGGCAATAGTGTCTACGGATAATCTTGTGTACCGGTCAATTGAATAAGTTGCAGTATGTCCTGCATCATTTTTGATTGTAATACTGCGTAATTCTTTCTTAGTAGTATCTTGCTCTACTACTTCATCATAGTTGGCCTTAACAAATGTGCCGGTAATCCGTGCGCTTGCTTCTGCTAAGTTTGCGGCACCCAAGAGACATCCGATGATGATCACTATGCTCCATGTATAAATAGCAAACCATTTCTTAATCATTACTTGTTCCACCTCCGAGTAGTATTATACAAATTCTATATCGGTCAATTAAAATAGAAGTAAAGAAAAAGACTCACATTCGATTATAGTCCCTTTGTTATGTAACTGTTTGAAAGTACGTTGCCTATTATCGAATTCTTTGTCAAGGTTTTACAGATATGATAGGATACGAAATATAGTGAACAAAAGAAAGGGTCG